>JBFYPM010000133.1:0-72882 GCA_041303295.1 Bacteroidales bacterium | reverse complement strand
CTGGGCAATATCTGTGATATAGGAGTTGGCCTCAGCCAGCTCATGACAGGTCAGCTTGACAACCTCGAACGCAAAGGCCGGATTGGTCTTGACAAACTGTATCAGCAGTTCGGACGGAATGAAACAGACCTGGCAGTCCTCGATAACCTTGGCAGATGTACATGCAGGTTCGTTGCTGAGAACGGACCTGTATGCAATGATCTCACCCTTGCGGGCAAAACGGATGATCTGTTCCTTGCCGTCTACACCGGTCTTGAAGACTTTGATAATACCTGAATTAATGCAATAAAAACCACTGATGCGGTTGCCTTCATGATAAAGAATTTCACCTCTCCTGTAACGCCTGAAATCCTTCTCAAAATTTAGCCTGTCGGTCTCATCCCTTGTCAGGAAACGAAACACGGCATTCGTTTCAAAAGCGCATTTATCACAGAATGCTATGGTATAGTCATGCTGTTTCATAACTCTGGCTGTTAAGTTGACAAAGGTGAGTATTAAAACCCTAATATCATAAAATTTCTGTCCTGAACTGGTTGAGGAAGCGGATGTCGTTTTCGAAATAGAGCCTAAGATCGTTGACGCCGTATTTCAGCATGGCGGCACGCTCAATACCCATTCCGAAAGCGTAGCCTGTATATTTAACGTGATCAATGCCGCAAGCCTCAAGCACATTGGGATCAACCATACCGCAGCCCAGCAGCTCAAGCCAGCCGGTACCCTTGCATACATTACAGCCCTTTCCTCCGCAGATATTGCAGCTTATGTCCATCTCGGCGGAGGGCTCCGTAAAGGGGAAGAAAGATGGCCTTAGCCTTATTTTAACATTCTCTCCGAAAAGCTCTGTAGCAAAGTATAAAAGCGTCTGCTTCAGATCGGCAAATGATACATTTTCAGCAACATACAGACCCTCAACCTGGTGAAAGATACAATGTGCCCTAGCTGAGACAGCTTCATTGCGAAATACCCTGCCGGGAGAGATAGTACGTATAGGTGGTTTCTGCGTCTCCATCACCCTGACCTGCACTGATGATGTGTGAGTGCGGAGCAATACGTCATGCGGATCGGACTCAGAGCCGGACTTTTTCTCAATGTAAAAGGTATCCTGCATGTCGCGGGCCGGGTGATCACCTGCAAAATTGAGCATGGTGAAGACATGGTTGTCGTCCTCTATCTCCGGCCCTTCGGAGACGGTGAAGCCTATCCGGCTGAAGATGTCAATGATCTCGTTGCGTACGATGGATATCGGATGACGTGTTCCCTCCGCCATCGGGTATGCAGGCATGGTAAGGTCTACACCGGAATGTACGGCTTCTGCCATCGAGAGGCGATCCCTGAATTCATTGTATTTTTCAGTTGCGAACTGCTTCAGTTCATTGAGCAACTGTCCTGTCTCCTTTTTTGCTTCGGGAGGAACATTCCTGAAGCCCTCAAAAAGAGTTGAGATCTGCCCCTTTTTGCTAAGATAAGCTATCCTGAACTGCTCAAGATCAGGTTCACCTGTTATCAGAAAAGCATCAACCTCTCTCCTTAATTCTGCAATACTCTCCTTCATTTCTGTTGCTGAAAATTATTTAATTATTCTGACCTTCAGGATGCGAATGTCCTGCACAGGTCTGTCTGTGGCGTCAGTGGCTGTTGCCGCGATGGCATCGACGATCTCCATTCCCTCAAGCACTTCCCCGAAAACGGTATAGGCACCGTCAAGGAATGGCGTGCCACCGATTGTCTTGTAGGTGTTCCTGCGGAGCTCGGGCATTACAAAGGGTCCTGCGGCTTCCATGTCGTCATAAGCCCTGATGATGGCATTCTGCTGTATGACGTCATCTGAGACAGGCGCGGCACTATCCGCTGCTGCCTTTCTCAAATCAAGAAGAGCCTTGTTGTAAAAGAACTGCCTCCGGTTGTATTCAATGCGCTGCATGGTTGCAGCAAGACCTTCGTCGTCATACACTTTTCCCTGGACAATATAGAACTGTGTTCCTGAAGAATTCCTCTCCGGGTTCACATCATCACCCATTCGGGCTGCGGCAACAACGCCTCTCTTGTGAAACAGCGAATCGTTTATCTCGGCCGGTATTGTATAATCATCGATGATGATTGTGGAATCCTGCCTGGTAGATCCGTCTCCGGTCTGGATCATGAATTCCTTTATGACACGGTGAAATGCAACACCGTCATAGAAGCCACTCTCTGCAAGTTTGATAAAGTTATCTCGGTGAAGAGGGGTCAGGTCAGAAAGAGAAATTACAATATCCCCTTCGGTGGTTTTGATCTCGGCGCGAACGCCTTTTTTGTCACCTGATGCGCAGCCTGCAATCAGAAGCGCGGCAACCAGGGTCAGTGACAAGCGTAATGAAGTCCTCATTTTCTTATAATTTACGATTGACAAAGATATATATTTGCAGTAAGAGTTAAGCATGAACGATATACGCAAGCTTGCGGGCCAGACTGTCATTTATGGCTTCGGAACCGTTGTTCCGCGATTTCTGAACTATGCTCTGCTCACTCCCTTCTACACATATATTTTCGGGCGTGAGCAGTATGGTGTTGTAACGGAGTTGTATGCATGGATGGTTCTGGCTCTTGTCATCCTTACTTACGGGATGGAGACGACTTACTTCCGTTTTGCCGGCACGAAGGCTCCTGCCGGGAAGGTTTATGGCACGGCCATTATCAGTCTCTTCACAACCTCGCTCCTCTTTATTCTGGCAGTCTCCCTGTTCCTTAACCCCGTCGCAGGTTTTCTCGGATACGGAGAAAATACGGAATATATCAGCATGTTTGCATGGATAGTGGCTATTGATGCCTTCTCTGCTATACCGTTCGCATGGCTTAGAAATAACCACAGGCCAATAACATTCAGCGTTCTGAAGATCATTAACGTTGCAGTAACTCTCATCACTGTTTATTTCTTTCTGAAGGTAGCACCGGAGCAGGTTGCAAAAGGAAACACCTGGATACTAAGGCTCTATAATCCGGAATTTCAGGTAGGATATGTATTTGTGGCCAACCTCGCAGGGTCTGCATTTACACTGATATGCCTCCTGCCATTCATGCTGAAAATACGCCCCTCATTCGACCGGAAGCTTCTTGGAAAGATGCTGGCGTACAGCTGGCCCCTCCTGATAGGTGGTATGGCCGGCTCTCTCAATGAGGTGCTTGACAAAATCCTGCTGCGGAGAATAATAGGCGGGGCGGAGGGGCTTGCAACGGTAGGATTATACGGTGCGGGGTTTAAGGTTGGGGTACTAATGTCTCTCTTTATTCAGATGTATCGCTTTGCAGCTGAGCCATTCTTCTTTGAAAAGGCCGGCACCAGCGACGCTAAGGAGACATATGCTGTAACAATGAAGTATTTCGTGATTACTGCATTGATACTGTTCCTGGGAATAAATCTTTACATCGAAGCACTGCAGATCATTATTGGACCTGTGTTCAGGGAATCACTCATTGTTGTGCCGATAGTCAGTATGGGATACCTTCTGCTTGGCATCTTCATCAACCAGAGCATCTGGTACAAGGTTGATGACAAGACAATATACGGAGCCTGGATAACCATAATCGGGGCGGCGGTCACGATAATTGTAAACCTTGTATTCGTACCAGTATACGGCTATATAGCTGCAGCCTGGGCACACGTGGCATGCTACTTGTCCATGGTTCTGGTATCATACTTCGTTGGCCGGAAAATTTACCCGGTTAAGTATGAGACCGGAAAGATATTGCTGTATATAGCACTGGCGGTAGGCCTGCTGTTTGTATCCGGACTCCTGGCAGGTGAGAATAAAATTGTAAACATTGTGGTTGATACTGTGCTGCTTATGATTTTCTTTGCGGCTGCAGAGATCAAAGACCAATTCTTTACGTTAATGTTTAAGAGAGGATAATGAAAATCAGGATAGTAAATAAGTCGCCACACAGGCTCCCTGCTTATGAAACGGAACATTCCGCAGGAATGGATCTCAGAGCTTTTATTGCAGAGCCGGTAACCCTGAAACCGCTGGAGCGGAAACTTGTCCCCACCGGACTCTTCATAGAGCTGCCAGTCGGATATGAGGCCCAGGTAAGACCCAGAAGCGGCCTGGCCTTAAAGCACGGTATCACTGTGCTTAATTCGCCGGGGACAATTGATGCAGATTACCGGGGAGAAGTTGGGGTTATTCTTATAAATCTTTCTGATGCTGCTTTTACTGTTAATGATGGTGATCGTATAGCACAGATGATTATAGCCCGCCACGAGAAAGCGGAAATGATTGATACAGAAGAAATTAGTTCAACCAACAGGGGAACTGGCGGTTTCGGCCATTCAGGGAAGAAATGAGAAAGATCGGAATATGGATTTTCCTGGTGGTGCTGGCGGCAGGCTGCACACATAAGGCTGTAAGCACTTCAGATTTAAAAACAAAAAGTGATAAGGGAGACGGACGCTACGACTATCTGCTTGCTGAGGCCCTCAGGCAAAAGTATGTAGGTGACATAAATGAAGCAGCGAGCCTGTTCGAGAAATGTATTGAGACAGACAGTAATAGGGCAGTACCATATTTTGAGCTTGCACAGATTTATTCAGCCGCCGGACTGGGAGAGAAATCGATTGAGTATGCATCCATGGCAGCAAGACTGGAGCCGGAAAACTACTGGTACCAGCTGGCCAGCGGCTCTCTGTTTACCCAGTATCAAATGAAAGATTCTGCCCTTGTTTATTTTGCGAGGGCACTCAAGGCAGACAAACGGGCAGTTGAGGTTAACACAATTCTTGCAGGCCTCTATGCTGAAAAAGGAGAGGTAGATAAGGCTGATTCGCTCTTCAGGGTCCTTAATAATGAAGGAGCCCTGAATGATGACATGTTCCTGATGATGATATCGGGCCTTATCATGAAGGGGGAGATGGATGAGGCAGCAGCCAGAACTAAAAAACTTATTGAGAGGCAACCTGGCGAAATGCGTTATAAAGCCCTGCTGGCCGATATATATTTTGAGGATAGTAAGAAGGAGAAAAGTGACAGCATTTATAAGGAAATAATTGAAAAGAATCCGGGCGACATAGAATCACAGTTACTCTACCTAATGAATCTCGTCTATAAGAAAGAGTATTCCGGAATTACCGCTTTTCTTGACAATGTTTTTGATAGCGACGTAGTTGAGCGGGAGAGAAAAATTGCAGTAGCCGGGAGGCTGCTTAGTGATACTGCTTATGTATTGGAGAATTCAGGATCACTTGAAAAGAGCCTGAAGATTCTTGAAGCAAGATACCCTGAAGATGAGGAAATACTCTCCATGAGACCTGGCATGTATGAAACGGCAGGCAGAAGAGATGAGGCAATTAGTTGTTATGAGGAAATTCTGAAAAAGAGAAAAACCGGTTTTTATTTCTCGGAACGACTTATACTGCTGTATGCTGAAAAGCGTGAATATCGTAGACTATATGATTTTGCTTCGGTTTATTCCCGGGAAAACAACAGGAGTATGCTCGGCAAGGTATATTTTGCAATTGCAGCCATGGAATTGAAGGAGTACGCGACTGCTGATGCCGAGCTGAAAAAGGCGCTTATACTGGCCGGCAACAATGATGAGTTAAGGGTGCAGGTGCTTTCGATGATGGGAGACCTTAAATACCGGATGAAAGAATTCGACAGTTCTTACAGTTTTTACGAGGAAGCACTGAAAATTTCCCCGGAGGAGCCGTTGATACTGAATAATTATGCATATTTCCTCGCGGAGGGTGACCGTGATCTGAAAAAGGCCCTTAAGATGGCTGAGACGGTCATGTTAAAGGAGGGAGACAATGACACATATATCGATACATACGCCTGGGTACTATATAAGCTGGGACGATACAAGGAGGCGCAAAAGGCAATGTTGAGGATATTTGGAAAGGAGGGCGACAGAGACCCGGAGATTCTTGAACATATGGGATATATAGTAAGTGCATTGGGAAAGTGCAGTGAAGCTGTTGCATACTGGAGAGAGGCGTTGGAAAAAGACAGTTCAAAAATATACCTTGAAGAGGAGATTAGAAAATGCGCCAGATAATCATTATCGGGTCAGTAGCCTTACTCATTATACTCCTTACAGGCTGCGCGGCTGCAAGGAAGCGGAAGATTACGGAAAGGGGTGTTGCCGTGACGGAAGCCGATTACGCGTCAATAATGAGGGCGGTTTCTGATTACAATGTTACTGACAGAGGATTTGTTATCAGGAAAGGAAGAATTGAACTCGAAGGTACAGAGATTGATGGTAGTTTCGGCCTGAACGTAAGGCTTAACAGAAAGGGTGATTTTTACGCATCTGTAAGAGGGCCATTGGGGATAGAGCTGATAAGACTTCTTTCTGTTGGTGATGACATTGCTGCAATTGACCGGATAAGCAGAACTGTCTATATTGGAAAAAAGGAGGAAGTTCTTGGAAGACATGGCATGCCAGTGGACTTCATGGAAATTATCTTCGGAGATTTTCCGGAATATGGAAAACATAATTTCAAGCCGGTATACGGAGATGGTTTAATCTTTTCTGCTGCAGATGAGGATTTTGAGAGAGAGGTACGAATATGCCCTGAAGAGATGAAGATATGCGAAGAGCGTATTTCCTCCGGCAGTACAGGGCAGGAAATTACTCTGAATTTTAGCGAGTTCCAAAGCGTTGGTGACACCAGGTATGCCTCACGTATAATGATGCATGAAAAGAAAAGAATGTTCCACGTGAAACTGACAATTGAAGAGCTTGAAGCAGTGTATGATACAGATATTGAATTCGCTCTGCCTTCATATAAGAGAAGCAATTTATGAGAGGTAAACTGTTAATAATTACATTGTTCATCGCATTTTCTGGTTGCCTGGCTGGACAGTCGAGGGCTGATCTGGAGGAGCTGCGTAAGAAAAATTTGCAGGAGATCGAATATGTTGACAGGATGCTTAAAACCACGGCAACCCAGAAGAATGAGAATCTGAATGAACTTAGGGTTATAGGGAAGAAATTGAATCTCAGGCAGAAGTTGATAAATGAATATGGTGAGGAAATAAGCCTGCTGGAATACCGGATCTCTCTGAACCGCCTTGCAACAGAGATGCTGGAGCAGGATCTGACCAACCTTAAGAATGAGTATGCAAATTCTATCATAAGTGCGCATAAAGCTACAAAGGGCACTCCTGCTGTAGCATTCATCCTGGCGTCTGCTGACTTTAACCAGGGTTACAAGAGGCTAAAGTATATACAGCAGGTTGCCAGGTACAGGAGAAAGGAAACAGAGACAATTGAGACAATATATGTTGAGCTTCAGGGAACGAAGGAAAGGCTCGAGAGGGATCGAAGGAACATTAATGATCTGAAGAATAAGGAAGTAAGGCAGAAACAGCTACTCAGTGAAGAGCAAAATAAGAAGGAGAGACTTGTGACGTCTCTTAGCAGGAAGGAAAAACAGCTAAAGCAGGAGCTTGACGAGAAGAAACGTATTGCCAGGCAGATTGAAAAGGAAATAGAAAGGCTTATCGAGGAGGAGAGACAGAGAAGCATAAAAACCCCGATGAGTAGTGAGATGAAGGTTATCGGGGAATCATTTGGTGATAACAGGGGTCGCCTCCCCTGGCCGGTTGAAAAGGGCATTATAACAAGTCATTTTGGTCTTCAGAAACATCCGGTTCTAAAGAATGTAACTGAAGATAACATCGGGATTGAGCTTACCTCAGCTGGTGCGACCAGGGCAAAATCTGTTTTTAAGGGAGAGGTTGTAAGAGTTTTTGCTATTTCCGGGGCTAATATGGCTGTAATTGTCAGGCACGGCAAATACCTGACGGTTTACCAGAATATTGTTAGCGTAAGGGTGAAGGCCGGAGACACAGTTTCAATAGGACAGGAACTGGGTGATGTTTACCTCGACAATGATAACGGAGGAAAGTCCGTTCTGAAATTTATGATCTATGAGGAAAAGAAAAAGCTTGACCCTGAACTGTGGCTGTTAAAAAAATGACTAAATTTTGCAACAAAATAGATGCCCTGTCAGTTTAAAAATAGATAGGGAATTAGGATGGAAAGCATTACTATAAATTCAGACATTGAGAAGCTGCGTGTTGTCGAAACGCTGGTTGATACATTATCAAAAAAGCTTGGTATTCCGGACGAAGTGTACGGAAAGATATTGATTTCAACAGTTGAAGCGGTTAATAACGCTATTTTACACGGAAACAAGGGTGACATAAGTAAGATGGTGACTGTGAATTTTACTGCAGACGGAAATATGTTTGACGTTACTGTAACAGATGAGGGTGAAGGATTCAGTTATAATTCCCTGCCTGATCCGACTGATCCGGCAAATATTGAAAACCTTCACGGTCGGGGAGTGTTTATTATGAGGAGCCTTGCTGATGCAATTGAATACAATGATACCGGCAATGAGGTAAAAATGCATTTCAGGTACTGAGGTCTTGAGGATAAACTTTCACTACGATATTGAAAAATTCAGGCTGCGTGAAAGCAGGATGATAAAGAAGGTGATAAACCGTATTGTCAGCGACTCGGGTATGAAGGGTGGTGTGGTGGATGTGATCATTACAAGCGATGACAAGGTTTATGAAATAAATAATGAGTTTCTTGGACACGACTATTATACGGACATTATAACTTTTGATTATAACAACGGGAAAACCGTAAACGGAGAAATTTATATAAGCGCAGAGAGAGTCAGGGAGAATGCGGAGAAATTTGGTGTATCCGGTATCTCTGAGATGAAGAGAGTAATATTTCATGGATTTCTGCATTTATGCGGATATGATGACAGAACAGCAGAGGAGAAGAGGAGGATGTCAGAGATGGAGGAGATGTATCTGGCCTTATCATATGCCGAATGAACTTCAAATATGATATAATTGTTGTAGGCGGCGGTCACGCAGGCTGTGAGGCGGCTTTTATTGCCGCTACTATGGGGGCTAAGACACTGCTCGTTACAATGGACATGACGAAACTTGCGCAGATGTCATGCAATCCTGCTATGGGCGGCATTGCCAAAGGCCAGATAGTGAGAGAGATAGATGCATTAGGGGGTATGTCAGGCATTATTACTGACCGCACTATGATTCAATTCAGGATGCTCAACCAGAGCAAGGGTCCTGCAATGTGGAGTCCGAGAGCCCAGTGTGACAGGATGTTATTCAGCAGGGAGTGGCGGAAGGCCCTTGAGGGAACCGGTAATCTGAACATATGGCAGGAGCAGGCAAATAGCCTGGTAATAGAAAAGGGAAGAGTATGCGGGGTAAAAACAACTTTTGGAACAGAGTTCAGGGCTGAAGCGGTCATTCTTACAAACGGTACGTTTTTGAATGGTCTGATGCACGTCGGCTTCAATACAATGGCCGGAGGAAGATCCGGCGATGGAGCCTCAAAGGGAATAAGCGACCAGCTAAAAGAGGCAGGATTCAGTGTGGAACGACTGAAGACAGGTACGAGCGCCAGGGTTGATGGCAGGAGTGTCGATTTCGGGGCTATGGCTGAGCAAAAAGGCGACGGTGACGGGAGATGTTTCTCATACCTTCATGACAGTGTACATATAAATGATGAGAGAAGCTGTTTTATAACGCACACTAACCAGGAGGCACACGAGGTACTGAGGGCTGGACTAAAATTTTCTCCGCTTTTTACAGGAAGGATAAAAGGAAGGGGACCTCGTTACTGTCCCAGCGTTGAAGACAAGGTGGTTACATTCGCTGGCAAGGAATCTCATCAGCTTTTCCTTGAGCCGGAGGGCTGGGACACGAATGAATACTATATTAACGGGTTTGCAAGCAGCCTCACTCTGGGTACGCAGTTAGATGCGCTTCAAAAGGTACGGGGTCTTGAGAAGGTTGTAATATACAGGCCGGGTTATGCAATAGAGTATGACTTCTTCCAGCCGACACAGCTTAAGCATACCCTGGAAACCAAGAGGGTGAAGGGACTTTATTTTGCAGGACAGATTAACGGAACCACAGGTTACGAGGAGGCTGCTGCACAGGGCCTGATAGCGGGAATAAATGCTGTTCTCAAAATAAGGGGAATGGATGAGTTCATTTTGAATAGAGATGAAGCATATATTGGAGTACTGATCGATGACCTTGTTACAAAGGGTGTAGATGAGCCATACCGGATGTTTACCTCTAGAGCAGAGTACAGGATCTTATTACGGCAGGACAACGCAGACGAGAGACTGACACCGAAGGCATTTATCCTTGGTACTGCCGGGAAGGAGAGAATGCACAGACTTGAGGAAAAATACAGCATGGCAGAGAGGATCATAGAATTTCTGAAAACTTACAGTATTTCACCTGCAGAGATCAATTCCTTCCTCGCAGAACGGGGAACCTCTGAAATTGGTCAGAAAGTCAAAGCCCTTAACATTGCTACCAGACCCCAGGTTGATCTTGAAGAACTTCTGGGTGTAATAAAGGAAGGCGAGTGGCTGCCTCACAATCGCACTGACAGAAAAAGAGAGATTATTGAAGCAGCCGAAATAAGGATTAAGTATTCAGGCTACCTGGAAAGAGAAAGAGGTGTAGCCGATAAGATTAAACGTCTGGAAGATCTTAAGATTCCGGAAGACATTAACTACGATGAACTGGCTTCAATATCAACGGAAGGCCGGCAGAAGCTTGAAAAAATCAGACCGGGCACAATCGGTCAAGCCTCCAGAATCAGCGGTGTTTCAACCTCTGACGTCTCTATTCTGTTCATGTATCTAGGCAGGTAAACCAAAGTGTTCCACGTGGAACACATATTTTGTTCTATACTATGAAAGTTTCAGGAAGAATTATTGATCTGCACCAGAGGCGCATTTACCCCGGTACCATTACTATTTCAGCTGGAAAAATAGAAAAAATAGTTGAAAATAATGAAAGCCCCGCTCTGTTTATATTGCCCGGCTTCGCCGATGCGCATGTGCATATTGAAAGCAGTATGCTTGTACCATCCCATTTCGCCGTTGCAGCGGTGAAGCAAGGGACTGTTGCCGTTGTTGCAGATCCGCATGAAATTGCCAATGTCATGGGCAAGGAGGGTGTGAAATTCATGCTTGATAATGCGGAATCAGTACCGGTAAAGATGCTCTTCGGGGCTCCTTCGTGCGTGCCGGCAACTTCTTCGGAGAGCGCAGGAGCACGAATAGGAGCGGAGGATATTGAAGAACTTCTCAAGGATAAACGGGTTGGTCTCCTCGCTGAGATGATGAATTTCCCCGGGGTTATATATGACGACAGCGAGGTTTACAGGAAGCTTGAAGCTGCTAAAAAGGCAGGCGTCCCGATAGACGGGCATGCACCCGGGCTGACAGGAGGCGACTTAAAGAAGTATATTGACTCTGGTATCTCAACCGATCATGAGTGCACATCACTTGAGGAGGCCCTCGAGAAGATTTCAGGAGGAATGAAAATTCTTATAAGGGAGGGTAGCGCAGCAAAAAATCTCGAAGTCCTTGCACCACTTCTTAACTATTACCCTGAAAAGGTGATGATCTGTACTGACGACCTTCATCCGGAAACACTGGCAAAAGGCCATATTAATAAAATTGTGGCGCGATTGATCGGGATGGGATACGACATCTTCAACGTAATACGGGCTTCTTCTTTCAACACAGTGGAGCATTACGGCATTAATGCCGGATTACTTCGTGTTGGTGACCCGGCTGATTTCATCGTGGTGGATGACCCGTCCAAAATGAATGTTATGCAGACCTGGATTGACGGAGAGCTTGTTTTCGATGGAGAAATGGCGCTGTTCAGCCCGGGAGAAATAAAAAAAATTAACAGATTCAAATGTACCCGTTTGCTTACCGATGAGATACGTGTACCAAACGAGGGGGGTAAAATACGCGTAATCATTGCTGAAAATGGCTCCCTGGTAACAGGTTGCGAAGAGATGCCTGCAGGAGACGACCAGTTTGTTATTCCTCTTCCGGATCAAGATCTGCTCAAAATTGTTGTCAAGGAGAGATATAACGACAAGCCTCCGGCTGTCGGCTTTATTAAAGGTTTCGGGCTGAAGAGGGGAGCCATGGCATCATCCGTGGCACACGACAGTCATAATATAATTGCCGTGGGCACCAATGACCGTGACATTGTTACCGCAATTAACCTGATTGTCGAGGCAGAGGGTGGCATGTCAGCTGTCTCAGATGAGGGCACAGATATCCTCAAACTCCCGATTGCGGGTATCATGTCAGATATGCCTGTAACGGCGATGGCCTCACGCTATGAGCGTTTATCAGAGACCGTCAGAAGCTTCGGCTGCCACCTCGATGCTCCTTACATGACCCTCTCCTTCATGGCCCTTCTGGTGATACCGCGCCTGAAGCTCAGCGATCGTGGCCTGTTTGACGGCCTCTCCTTCACACATGTCCCGCTCTTTATTCAGAAAACCTACCCGGGGAAGAAAATTTGAACCCCCGTCCTTTATACACTGATATACAGGATATTAAGGTCTTTGATCAACATCTGATGTGTACTCCCGTTGCTCTCCTGGCGTACTTCGTTATAGGTATTGAGTCTCCTGCTACGCCTGACCCTCATACTGCCGACTAAGGACTGAAGACTGCCGACTGACCTTTATTGCCTATTGCCTTTCTTTTCTAACTTTGGGCAGAATCCAGTTCCAATCAACCTGAATTGCCTGAAAAAGATACTATAAAATCGACTGTCTCAAGACTTCCTGACAAGCCTGGTGTTTACCAGTTCATAGATGCCTCAGGAACATTACTTTACGTTGGTAAAGCCCGAAGCCTGCGCAAACGCGTTGCCTCTTATTTCGCTAAAAATCAGTCGGGCAAGACACAGGTCATGCTCTCCCGTGCCACAGACCTCCGGCATATCGTAGTCGACAATGAATCTGATGCGTTGCTGCTTGAGAACAGCCTTATAAAAAAACACCAGCCCAGGTATAATATCCTTCTGAAGGACGACAAGACATATCCCTGGATATGCATTAAAAATGAGCACTTTCCGAGGGTATTCCTGACTCGCAAGCTGATAGCCGACGGGTCGTCATACCACGGTCCTTATACCTCTGTCCCGGCCGTACGCACATTACTTGATCTGATCCGGCAACTATTCCAGATAAGGACATGTTCGCTTCCCCTAAGCAACAAGGGCATTGCAGAGGGTAAGTTCAAGGTCTGCCTTGAATATCACATAGGAAACTGCAAGGCTCCTTGCATAGGCCTCATAAACGAAGAAGAATATAATCAACAGATAGAGAGGATTAAACAGATTATCAAGGGCGATGTGAGTGCCGTCAACACTCACCTGCAGACGCTAATGAAGAAATATGCATCGGAACTACGGTTTGAGGAGGCTCAGAAGATTAAGGAGAAGCTCGATCTTATTGCACGCTACCGCAGCAAGTCCGTGGTTGTCAATACTTCAGTCCGTAACGTGGATGTTTTTGGCTGTTCGCAGGATGAGGCTTCAATGTTTATCGCATACATGAAGGTTGTAGAGGGTGCCGTTGTTCAGACATACTCCATTGAGCTGAAAATCAGGCTCGAAGAGGAGAAGGAATCACTACTATCGACCGCCGTTACAGAGATAAGGCAACGGGTGGCAAGCGACTCTCCCGAGGCGGTGGTTCCGTTTATGCCGGATATCCTGCTTGATAAGGTTAAATATTCTGTACCGCAGAGGGGCGACAGGCATAAGCTCCTGGAGCTTGCAAACCGGAATGCCGTCTTCTTCAGGCTTGAGAGGCAGAAAAAGGCCGCAGAGCAGTCAAAAGAGAACAGGACAGCCCGTAACCTTGAGAAGATGATGAAAGACCTTCACATGCCCGCCTTGCCCCTTCATATCGAATGTTTCGACAACTCCAATATCCAGGGTGAGTCAGCCGTGGCGGCATGCGTGGTTTTCCGCAACGGGAAACCTTCAAACAGGGAATACCGCCATTTCAATATTAAGACTGTGGCCGGTCCTGACGACTTTGCCTCAATGGAGGAGGTGATATCAAGACGTTACGCAAGGATGCTCAGCGAAAGCAGTCCTCTTCCCCAGCTTATAGTGATCGACGGTGGCAAAGGACAGTTATCTTCAGCCGTGAAAAGTCTTGATAATCTCGGCCTGAGGGGAAAGATCACCGTGATAGGGATTGCAAAAAAACTCGAGGAAATATATTTCCCGGGTGACAGCGTTCCGCTTTATCTCGACAGGAACAGTATAACCCTGAAAATAATCCAGCACCTGAGAAACGAAGCTCACAGGTTCGGAATAAATTTCCACCGGAGCAAGCGAAGCTCAAAGATGAACAGCTCATTCCTCGATGAAATTCCCGGCATAGGGGAGAAGACCAAGGAACTCCTCCTGAAAAAGTTCGGGTCGTTGAGAAAAATTTCGGAAGCATCCCTGGAAGAGCTTGAGGTGACCCTGGGCACTAAAAGAGCCGCGATTCTCTTTGCAGCCCTTAAAACCTGATTATTTTCACGTGGAACAATAATTGTGAGAAATTCATATAAATAGCTAAAAAACAACAGGTTAGACCATGTTGCCTGTTGCCTTAACTTCGCGAGAATCGAAAATTTTTCCTCAGGCGGGCAGTCCCCCGAAGATTTTCTTCAGAAACCGGTGAAAGGAATGGATTCCGTTGGGTTTCCAGAACATCATGATGCACTGGTTGTGGATCAGGTTGAGATCTTCCTTTTCCAGTTCTTCAATTACGGTTTTTGATTCCGCCCCCTGCTGGATCCAGAGATCTTTTACTCCGTGTGCAATTGCCTCCCTGGCTACCGAGAGAGTCTCCTCTTTTGGTGTCATGAAAATTACTCCCCTGATGTCAGAGGGCAGTTCGCTCACCGAGTTGTAGCATTTTACACCGTCGATAGTGTCTGCCCTGGGATTGACTGGTACAACGTCCATCCCCTTTTTCCGGAGATCTTTAAACATCTGTTGTCCGAATTTCTTCGGGTCTCTTGACACACCTGCCACAGCGTACTTCCCAAGTGACAGAAACCGTGCAACGTCTTTCATTTTTTTCTAAGGGTTGAAAATATTACAAATTCGATTAATGCTGACTTTATTTCGGAATCGGGATATGTCTCCAGAATGATCAACGCCTTGTCAGAGTACTCCCTCATTTTTGCCCCGGCATATTCAAGGCCTTTATGATCTTTTACGAATGCGATTACCTCGCTGATCTCCTTTCTGCCCTTTTTCTTTCTTCTTAAAAGCCTGATTATATGTCTTCTCTTCAAGGGGCTGGCCTGTCTGAGGGCATGTATAAGCGGAAGTGTGATTTTTTTCTCCTTGATATCATTTCCCTCCCGTTTGCCTGTAAGTCCGTCGCCGGTATAATCAAGCAGATCATCCTTGATCTGAAATGCCACGCCGAGATTTTCTCCGAACTCTTTCATTCGGGCAATCGTCCCTTTATCGTCAGTGACGGAGCTGGCCCCGCAGGCGGTGCATGCTGAGATGAGGGCGGCGGTCTTCATCCTGATAATCCGGAAGTAGTCCTCCTCCTTTAAATCCAGCTTGCGGGTCTTCTGAAGCTGCACCAGCTCACCCTTTACGATCTCTTTAACAGCATCGGAGACTATGCCGAGCATGTCGAATCTCTGTTTTTCGACACTTATGAGGAGACCCTGGGCAAGCAGGTAGTCACCCAGAAGAACAGCAATCTTTGAATTATAAAGCACATTTATTGACGGCAATCCGCGTCTCTCCGAGGCATCATCAACCACATCGTCATGTACGAGTGTGGCGGTATGCAGTAGCTCAATGAAGGTAGCGGCAACATAGGTGGTTTCGTTAATCGTTCCGTTAAGTTTTGCCGTTAGGAAGACGAGCAACGGCCTCATCTGCTTGCCTTTTCTTCGGATAATTATGTTCAGTATGATATGAAAGAAGGGGATGTCACTCTGCAGGGTACGGTTGAAGTATGCTTCAAACTCGCGCATCTCTGCTGCAACAGGTTTCTTTATATCGGAGAGGGCTGCCATCTTATGCAGAAGGTAATTCCCTCAAAAATAAGACAAAATGTGGAATCTGAACCTATTTCACGGCTTCTGGCTACTTGAATGATGAGGAATCAGACCAGTCGGCAGTCCTCTCAGGCAGTAGGCAGTAGGCAATAGGCAATAGCAAGTCCTCAGTAGGTAATCGGCAATCGCCAGTCACTAACTTATTGATTGACTGAGGACTGTAGACTGTAGACTGTAGACTGAGGGCGGCAGACTCTGTTAATCAATGATCACTTATGATCTTCAAGAAATCTTTTCTGAAAGAGGAGTATTGCAAGAACGCCGGTTGTTATTGATGCGTCGGCAATATTAAAAACAGGCCTGAAGAAAATGAATGACTGTCCGGGTTTGATCGGTGACCAGTCAGGCCAGTAGGTGTCTATCAGCGGAAAGTAGAACATATCCACCACCCTTCCGTGAAGGAACGAGGAATATCCGCCGCCGTCGGGGAACAGTACTGCCGGGGTATGCCAGCTCTCGCTGAATATCATCCCGTAAAAAGCACTGTCAATTAGGTTTCCTGCCGCTCCTGCAATTATGGCGCTAACCGAAAGTATCAGACCTGTACTTGCATTCTTAATGATTATACTTCTAAGGTACCACGAAATTCCTGCTATTGCCACCATCCTGAATATTGAAAGAGCCACTTTCCCCGTCTTTCCGCCCCATTCCATCCCGAAGGCCATGCCGTTGTTCTCAAGGAAGTGTATCATGAACCAGTTACCCAGCACGGGTATCTCTTCACCAATGACCATGTGGGTCTTAATGATGATCTTCAGAACCTGGTCAACGAACAGGATTGAAAAAATCAGAAGCAGTGCTTTGTTTCTGGCGGACATCAGTTAACATTTAGGCCGCAAAAATAGTAAAAAAACTTCAGACACACCGGTGATCAGGAGATTGATGCTCTTCAGGACGGCCGGACAAATGCGGGAATCAGTAATAGAGGAATCTCTTTATCTTGAGGGTGGCTGTCTTCTGGAAGGGCTCAGGCTGATAGACAACCAGCTGGAGCTGGCTATACCTGTTGACCTTTGAGTTTACATACCTGCGTAGTTCTTCGAGGTACTCATCAATCATCAGTTCAGCCTGGTCGGTAAAGTCTTTCTTCATCTGCTGGTATTTGACCTGCAGCTCTTCTATATTGACATGTACCATTGCAACCAGTTTGCCCTTCTGCTGTACAACAAGCGACTCAATCACATGACCGAAGTCGTTGATAACCGACTCAATCTCTTCAGGATAGATATTTTCACCGCTCGAACCGACGATCATGTTTTTAAGTCTCCCCTTGATGCTCAGGTAATTTTGCCCGTCAATTACACCCAGGTCACCTGTACGGAACCATCCGTCCGGTGTCAGAACTTCGGCTGACATCGCCGGCTCCTTGTAGTAACCCTTCATAACATTGTCACCCCTGGCCCATACTTCACCTTCTCCGGTAACAGGGTCGGGATTATTAATTTTAAGTGTCACTCCCTCCATGGCAGGACCGGTTGATCCCAGCCGGCATGACCCCACTTTGGTCCCTGCGAGCAGGGGAGATGTCTCCGTCAGTCCGTAACCGATCGCATACGGAAAACCTGCGTCAAGGAGAAACTTTTCAACCGTAGGATTAAGTTTTGCCCCGCCGATGCCAAAGAACCTGAGTCTGCCTCCGAAGGTTTTATATATCTTCTTGCCGGCAATCTTATTGAGAAGCTTCCTTGCAGGGGTCTTGTGATAAAGGAATGAAACGATCTTATTTTTGCTGAAGGTGGGCACAATCTTGTTGAAATATATCTTCTCCATTATCAAAGGTACTGTAAGCATGGTGGTAGGTCTCACCTGCTCAAGTGCCGGAAGCAATACGGAAGGCACGGGTGCCTTCCGGAGATAATAAATTGCAGCTCCGTTGAACAGCGGTAAAACCAGACCCAGCGTCTGCTCATATGTATGAGACAGAGGAAGAATAGAGAGGAAGACATCCGTATCCACCACCTTCTGGATTGTTAAAACCTTTGTGGCGGTGAAGCATATATTGCGGTGGGTGAGCATTACCCCCTTTGACTTGCCTGTGGTTCCCGAGGTATATATTATAACAGCAAGATCTTCTTCTGATACCCTGTACTCGCGCAGCGGTTTAAATTCAGGGTTAAACCCTTTTCCCCTGTCACCTGAGATGACTGTAAAATCATCGGCCGTGATGATTGTCTCGAGGGTTTCAGATTTGAACCCGGCAACCTTCTGGTTGAGGCTGGAGGATACAAACAGAACCTTGGTGCCCGAATGGACCAGTACGTTTGCCACCTCTCCCGCAGAAAAGTCAGGAAGGATTGGAACCGCAACCGCACCCATTGATGTTACAGCCAGGTATATGACTCCCCAGTTCGGCATGCTGCCGCTGAGAATGGCCACCTTATCACCCGGCTGAACTGAATACTCTTCAAGCAGACGTATTACCGCGTCGGTTCTGTTTTTAAGCTGGTTATAGCTAATAACCTCTTCTCCCACAAAACCCATAGCCTTGTTCTCTCCGTGCTTTCTAAAGCTCTCTCCGGCAAGGAATGGGATAGTCAGCATCTGATTGTTATCCATTGGTTATTATTTAATTAGGGTGCAAAGGTACGCTTAAATTTATTTGTATGACCTTGAACATCATAAATATCAGTGAGAAATCTCGCCGTAAACAAAAATCCTGTTAATTAGTTTACTTTTGCGGATACTAACAACTCAATCAATGGCCATAATCCGAGTAACAAAGGAGTTTCGTTTTGAGATGGCTCATGCGCTGTGGAATTATGACGGTCCCTGCCGTAATGTCCACGGGCACTCCTACATACTGTATGTCACCTACACCGGTGAGCCGGTGAATGATCCCGATAATTCGCGTAACGGCATGGTGATTGACTTTGGAGACATGAAGAAGATTGTCCGGGAGCATGTGGTTGACAGGTTTGATCATGCCCTGATGATATCCGCTTTTGCCCCTGCGGAGTCGATTGAGATCTACCGGAAGCATTTCGGTAATGTCATAGTCTCAGCCTACCAGCCAACCTGCGAGAACATTGTGGCTGACATTGCCTCCATTTTAAAAGGCAAGGCCCCCTCCGGAGTCGGGCTGCACAGCATAAAGCTATATGAAACAGCCACCGCTTTTGCCGAGTGGCATGCATCTGACAACCAGTGACAGTGACAGATAACGATAAAAGGCTTTTTCTGCTTGATGCGTATGCCCTGATCTTCAGATCATATTATGCATTCATCAAGAACCCGCGGGTGACATCAAAGGGGATGAACACCTCTGCTGTGTTCGGCTTTCTCCTTACCCTTGAAGATCTGCTTACAAGACAGAAACCGACACATATTGCCGTTGTCTTTGATCCTCCCGGTCCCACGTTCAGGAACGAGATGTATCCGGCCTACAAGGCCAACCGTGACGCAACTCCCGAGGATATTAAGATAGCCGTTCCCTACATCAAACGGCTACTTGATGCCTATCACATTCCCGTCATTGAGGTACCTGGTTTTGAGGCTGATGATGTGATTGGTACCCTGGCTCGGAAAGCTTCAGAAGAAGGTTACACCGCATTCATGATGACGCCGGACAAGGATTTTGCACAGCTTGTAACTGACAGGGTGGTCATGTACAGGCCCGGCAGGGGTGGCGGAGAGGCAGAGATCTGGGGAGAGAAGGAGATCATTAGGGAGTATGGGGTTGCTCCCGGAAATATCACCGATCTGCTCGGTTTGATGGGCGATTCTTCGGATAATATTCCCGGCGCTCCCGGAATAGGCCCAAAGACGGCCTGCAAGCTCATCAGTGAGCACGGAAGCATTGAGACCCTCCTTGGCAAGACATCAGAACTCGCAGGCCGGCAAAAGGAAATCCTGGAACAAAACAGGGAACAGATACTGCTTTCGAAGCGTCTGGCGACCATAGAACAAAATGTACCGGTGGAATTCAGGCATACAGATCTTCATCGCAGGGAGATTGACACAGATGCACTTCGCCGTCTTTATGAGGAGCTCGAATTCCGTACCCTGGCATCGCGTCTTCCCTCTCCCGGAAGCCGGCCCCAAACATCAGCCTCACCCGCCGGCACACCCGCACCGGAACCCGCCACGGCGTCAGAAACGCAAGCAACAGCTTCTGCCAGGCGTGACAGCGAACTCTTGCCATCATCTGCAACACCAGCTTACGAGCCGTCAGAACCGGAATTTTTTGCCCCGTTGCGACAGCAGTCAGCGGAGAGACAGGGTAACCTCTTCGGGGAAACCGCCGCTTCTGAAGGAGTATCCCTGGCAACCATTAATACTACCCCGCATAATTATTCCATCGCCGAAACACAAGACCAGTCAGCGGTGCTGGCAGCAAAACTGTCAACTCTCAGCAACTTCTGCTTTGACACCGAAACCACCTCCCTTGACCCCCTGAACACCCAGCTGGTGGCAGTAGCGTTCTCGTGGGAGAAAGGCACCGGCACACTCCTGTGGATCCCTCCTGACAGAAGCGTCGCAGAGGATCTCCTGGAGCCTTTACGTCCTGTCTTTGAGAACCAGTCAATCAGAAAAACCGGGCAGAACCTGAAGTTCGACATACAGGTGCTTTCAGGTTACGGCATCAGGGTAAAGGGGACCCTGTTTGACACCATGATGGCACACTACCTGCTGGAGCCGGACATGCGCCACAATATGGATCTTCTGGCTGCAAAATACCTCGGATATGAACCCGTTCACATAGAGGAGCTTATAGGTGAACGAGGTCCCAGGCAGAAAAACATGCGCGATGTTGATAAGGATAAGGTGAAGGAGTATTCTGTTGAGGACGCCGACGTTACATGGCAGCTCATGGAGATCTTCGAACCGTTGCTGAAAAAAGAGGGACTGACGAAGCTTGCTGAAGAGATAGAGATGCCCCTGATAAGCGTACTGGCTGCAATGGAGCGCGAGGGCATCAGGATAGACGAAAGTGTGCTTAAGAATTATGCCGTCACCCTTCGCGAAACGATCTTAAGGCTTGAGCAGGAGATCTATACCCTTGCCGGCCAGGAATTCAACATATCCTCACCAAAGCAGCTCGGGGAGATACTTTTTGTCAGACTGCGCCTCGATGACAAGGCACGTCTGACGAAGACCAGGCAATTCCGTACAGACGAGGAGGTACTTCAACGTCTCACCGGCAAGCACCCGGTAATAGACAAAGTACTTGAATACCGGGGACTTAAGAAACTGCTGTCTACATATGTGGAAGCCCTGCCGGAACTTATGGACCCCAATACAGGAAGGATACACACGACATACAACCAGGCGGTGGCATCAACAGGCAGGCTTAGCTCCACCAACCCGAACCTTCAGAACATACCTGTCCGTGATGCAGAGGGACGTGAGATCCGCAAGGCTTTTATACCTGGAAACGGCAAGATATTTCTGAGTGCCGACTATTCGCAGATAGAACTGCGGCTGATGGCACACCTGAGCGGTGACAGTGACATGATCGCCGACTTTCTTTCAGGGCAGGATATCCATTCTGCGACTGCATCCAAGATTTTCGGGGTACCTGTCAGCGAGGTCACAAGGGAGATGCGATCCAGGGCCAAGACTGCCAACTTCGGCATAATATACGGCATCTCGGCCTTTGGCCTGTCAGAGAGGCTTACAATCGGAAGGAAAGAGGCCAAAGAACTTATTGACGGTTATTTCAATTCTTACCCGGGCGTTAAGAGATACATGGATGAGAGCATTAACAGGGCGAGGGAATCAGGCTATGTAACAACGATGTTCGGACGCAGGCGATACCTCCCGGATATTCATTCGAGAAACCAGGTGGTAAGGGGAAACGCTGAACGCAACGCCATAAATGCTCCGTTACAGGGAAGCGCTGCAGACATTATCAAAATAGCGATGGTCAGAATAGCTGACAGGCTTGAGAAAGAGCTTCCCGGGGCAAAAATGATACTGCAGGTGCATGACGAACTTATCTTCGAGGTTGAAACCGGCTCCGTGGAAAAACTCAGAGAGATGGTCATCAGGGAGATGAAGACTGCTGCAGACCTTAAAGTGCCGCTGGAGGTTGATACCGGCACCGGGAAAAACTGGCTGGAGGCGCATTGATTATGAGTGCAACAGTGAAAGTACTCTATTTTGGGGCCGCCATGGAAATAGCCGGACGGGCTGAAGAAGAGATCGAAGCCGGTGATACTGCCACACTTCGCGGGGATATACTCGAACGGTATCCGGCAATGAATAAGCTTACATTCAGGATGGCACTGAACAGGGTTTTAATCAGGGAAGAGTCTCTCCTCAAAGAGAACGATATAATTGCAATACTTCCTCCGTTTGAAGGAGGATGACATCTTCAATTCTGAACATGGAAAACAGGTATCTGGTCAGGGGGCCAATCACACCCCTGCTAATTTCTGAACTATTTACTCTTGGCAACGACGATGCCGGCGCTGGGGCCGTGTCGATATTTATCGGCAGGGTAAGGGATGATGAGATCAACGGCCACAGAGTCACGGCAATAGAATATTCCGCTTACAGCGACATGGCCGGGAACGAGGTTGATGAGATTGTGAAGACGGTTAAGGCAGCCTTCAGCGATGTGCACAAGGTTATCATCGTTCACGCCACGGGAGTGGTAAAAACAGGTGAAACATCACTCTTCATAATGGTTACCGCAGGTCACCGTGATCATGCAACGCGGGCATGCCGGCATACCCTCGAGATGGTTAAAGAGCGGCTTCCTGTATGGAAGAAAGAGATCTGCTGACCTGCTGACAGCGGCGCTGCGATTAACGGACTGCGGCGGGAGCCTTAAGCAGCGACTCGCGACGGGTCCTGTCTCCTGCAATTCTCAACGCCTCTTTCACCTGGGTGTCACGGGAAAGTGAATATTGCACCATTCCCGAATCATAAAAATACCTGCCAGCAAGCTCTGACTCCAGCAGTTCGGTTACGTCATTACGGTATGCCGCCATGTCCTTATCAAGGGTATGGCCGAGGCCTCCCTTCAGCCTCTCTATCGTCTCCATGTTCTCAGCGTAAAGCTCCTCTTCCCTGGCAGCAGTGACAAGGTCATCAAGGAGTGTCTCGGAATTAGTTCTGTAAGTGAAGTTCCTCTTACGGAGAAATGTCGTAAAGCGCTCAATATCACCATTATTAAGCTTCAGGCTGTCGAGAACGGCAGGATGAGGTGCAGACCAGTAATACTCTGTAGCAAAATCAAAAATCATGTTCTGGACATATAGTTCGCTTGTGAACCGGTTGAGCATGTCAGAGGCCACTGTCACATCGGGAATAATTCCACCGCCATCCTTTACGGGTCTGCCGTTCTTTGTAGTGAAGGTTTTGATAAGCGAATCGGGGATATATCCCACGCTTCCGTCCTCATTGGGATGAGAGAAGTCCACTGCCTGTATGCACCGGCCGCTAGGGATGTAATATTTAGCGGTTGTGATCTTTACCTGTGCCTTGTAGCTAAGTGGCCGTGCCACCTGCACCAGGCCCTTGCCGAATGATCTTTCACCCACGATTATTCCCCGGTCCAGATCCTGCAGTGCTCCGGCCACTATCTCGGAAGCTGAAGCGGAAGCACGGTTTATCAGCACAATCACAGGCATATCAGGTGCCACCGGACTCTTCGTGGTGCGGAAGACGGCATCATACTGCCTGGCCCTGCCTTTTGTGCTTACAACCTCCTGTCCCGGCCTGACGAAGAGGTTCACTATCTCGACAGCTTCATTGACCAGGCCGCCGGGATTACTTCTGAGGTCAAGTATGAGATCCTCGGCTCCCTGTTTTTCCTTAAGGTCTATAAGCGCTGTCCTTACTTCAGCTATACAGTTTTGGGTGAAATTGGTAAAGCGTATATAGCCTGTATTGTCATCCACCATACCGTAATAGGGTACTGCAGAGATGGAGATTCTCTCCCTCCTGAGCTTCTTTGACATCTCCTCTCCGTTGCGTCTGATGATTATCTCCGCCTCGGTCCCCGGTTCTCCCTTAAGCATGTCAGATGCCTTGTCAGAGGTGACACCCTTAAGCGAAACTCCGTCAATGCTGAGCATCATGTCGCCTGGCCTGATGCCGCTTTTGTCTGCTGGAAACCCCTCATAGACATTTGTAACCAGGATATAATCGCCTGATTTTCTGATCAGAGAGCCAAACCCTCCATATTTACCGGTGGTCATGAAGTCGAGATCCTCAGTCTCATCCTCAGGGTAGAACGAGGTATACGGGTCAAGTGTTGAGAGCATCCCGGCTATACTCTTGTGTACCAGTTTTTCGGGGTCGATCTCATCGACATAAAAGGCGTTGAGTTCCCTGATCAGGGAGATATAAATGTCAAGGTTCTTGGTGAGCTTGAAATCCTTGTTCTCCTGGCCGCCCATCAGGAATCCGAATGTAAGTATGGCTACGGCAAGCAATGCCGGCACAAGCAGTATCTTTTTTCTGTTTCCGCTTCTCATGGAATCAAATTTTCGCAAAGTTAATATTTAAGGAGTGTCAATCTTCCGATCACATCATTTACCGCTTTCAGGGTCTCATCATAAGGCCTGATCACCGTATCACTCCAGATTAATGCCATCTCAAGACGACTGCCGGTCTCTTCAACCATTGTCTCGAGAGGCTTCTTACAGGTTCTCCAGGCCTCCTTTATTCGTCTCCGGATCAGGTTGCGGTCAACGGCTCTTTTGAAGTGTCTTTTAGGTACGGAGACAAGAAGTCTTACGGGCTGAAGTGTCTTATCTGCCGGTAATACCCTGTATACAACCCTGAGGGGGAGCTGGTTGAATCCGCGTCCCCCGGAAAAGAGTTCGCTGACGGCTTTAATGCCGCAGAGCCTTTCCCCCTTGGGGAATGATGCATCTTTGTGTCTCATTTATAAAGAAAATGCACCCATCTGTCCGAACCTCAATGCCTGGAAGCGGACGGATTGATGCACTTACTGTTCTCGTTAACTTCCTCCGGGTCTATTTGTTGCTCTTGTTGAAGTCGCGTATAAAGCAGTCAAGAGCCATTGTCATTGAGGGGGCCTTGGGGTTGGGAGCCTGTATGTCAAGCCCGTAACCCTCATTTGTCACGGCTTCTGCTGTCGTCGGACCGAAGGCGGCAATCTTGATCTCGCCCTGGGTGAATGACGGGAAGTTCTCTTTGAGAGACCTTATTCCGGAAGGACTGTAGAAGACCAGAATGTCGTAGTCAAGTTCCTGTTTTTCAAAACCTTTGCTAATGGTGCGGTACATCGTACCTATTGTGAACTTTATATTGCTTTTTAACAGCAGCTCGGGTATGTCAGACTTATGAGGCTCTGACAGGGGCACAAAGAAGTTTTCGTCCTTGTGCTTTGCAATCACATCAATGAGGTCTTCAAAATTTGACTTTCCGTGGAAGACTTTCCTCTTGCGGTATACTATATATTTCTGCAGGTAAAATGCCACATTTTCAGTGATGCAGAAATACTTCATCGTGTCGGGCACCGTAATGCGCATCTCGTCACAGATCCTGAAATAATGATCAATGGCTATTTTGGATGTAAAGATTACTGCAGTAAAATCGGGCAGATTGATTTTCTGCTGCCTGAAATCCTTGGCCGGGATACCCTCAACCTGGATGAACTGCCTGAAGTCGATTTTCAGATTGTATTTCTTAGCGAGCTCGAAATATGGTGATTTCGGATTGTTTGGCTCAGGCTGCGACACTAGTACCTTCCTTATCTTCAAAGCCATAAGTTTTAAGTTCAACCTCCTCTTTATACCCGGCGCCGTTCAGAAGACACCTAGTATCTTCAGGATGACAAGTACGGGTAAGACTTCAAGGGCACAAAGGTACAAAATGAAATATAATATTGAAACATGCCTGTATTTAAATATAGATAGCAGTCTTAACGTTCTTATTATTAGAAATATAGCTGAAATAACAAGACCAGCCACAATGAAAGGAACAGAATTATCAAGCGGTGCAAAAAGGATGATTCCGTTTAGTATGAACAGAATGATTGCATTAGCGTACCAGGCATTGTAAATGACATTCATATACTCACGGAAGAGGCTTTTCCAGCCGGTCATCTCTGCAGCCAGGATACAGGTCAGGTGTCTTAGCAACAATGCAGCCAGGCATGACCCGAAGAGAAGTGCAGCCAGCTTCACCGAGCCGGAGGGATCTGTACGCCGGACAGTGCCAGTCAGCAGGAGGGCCGCTGTAGCAAAGAGGCCAACATTCAGGACAGTGAAGATATTTCTCATTAGGGAAGGCCAGGCAAACACTTCAGATGTTCCCGGAGGCGCCAGCTCAGGACGTCTGCGAAAGCCTATGGAGGAGAGTCCGGCCATCATGCTTTTCCTGCCGAACGATATCATTGCGGTCATTACAAGAAGTGAGAGTGCAAGGATAATGAAGCTGAAGTCAGTGTTCATCTTCTCTTTCGGAAGCGGCTGGCCGTCAACGCGTTCGACGCCGGTTATATAATCGCTTCGCAGATCACGTACATTAATCTCATTTCCGGGAAGATTGCGTTCAGAGGTACGCACCGGAATGATCCGGCCAATACTGAATTCCTCTTTTGGTGCAGGAGATGAGAGAGTATCAGCAGCAACAACGCTTAATGTATCGCCCGGCCCGGTAATCATGATTTATTTCTAAAAGTAGGCTGGCTGGCCAGGGTACAGCTCGGTAAGAATATTGTTGGCCAGCCGCGAGGCGCCTATCCTGAAATATTGAGGTGAGAGCCATTTTTCACCGAGCATGTTCCTGACTATGAAATAATATATCAGCGCATCATCAGGAGAAACAATACCTCCAGCGGGCTTGAATCCGATCATGATGCCGGTCTCATTCCAGTAGTCGCGTATCGCACGGCACATTACCCAGGCAGCTTCGGGGGTTGCCGACACCTGGCTCTTACCCGTAGAGGTCTTTATGAAGTCAGCCCCTGACTCCATTGCCACTACTGATGCCCGGTAAATACTCCTTTCGTCTTTAAGCAGTCCGGTCTCGAGGATCACCTTCAGCGTGGCATCCCCGGCAGCCTGTCTTACAGTCTTCAGTTCTTCAATAACGGTGTCATAGTCTCCCTCAAGAAATGTTCCAACGGGAATAACGATATCTATCTCATCGGCTCCCATCCTGACGGCCAGCTCTGTCTCAAGAGTCTTAACCTCAAGGAATGTCTGAGATGTAGGGAACGAGGCTGATACCACGGCCAGTTTCACCCCGGAGTTTTTAAGTTGCTCACGGGCAACTGTCACGAAGTTTGGGAAGACACAGATAGCTGCAACATTGCTGATATCACTGAAGCTGTAGCGGAATGAGGCAGTCCTCTCTGCAAAGCTGTTTATGGTACCCGCACTGTCGGAAGTGTTGAGGCTGGTAAGATCAATAAAGGAGAAGATCTCCTTCAGAAGAAGAGCCCGCTCCACAGAGCCGGTCATCCGCCGTGCTTCGGTTATGCATTCTCCCATCTCCCCCGGGGAGTAGTCGTAATTTAACAGCTTCCTGTATAATTTGGTCATAATTAATGTTATGTAAAATCCGGGAGGCATGCTTTGCCTGCCGGTAATCGCGGGTCAATTTAATTGTTTTTAATGAAAACCAAACAAAAAACCGGTTTTGTCTATTTTCGAAGGCTTTTATTTCTTGCCAGTGATGCAAAAATACCCGCAAAGCAGAGGATTGAGAATATCACAAAGGCGCTCTTCATTGCGCCAATGAGTTCCGGATAGTTGGAGGGATCAATCTTTGCCTGGCCCATGTAAATGGCCAGGAGCATGAGGGCAATAGCCATACTGAAGGTCTGGCCCACGTTCCTCATGGTACCCAGCATTCCGGAGGCATTGCCGAGCTGCCGTTTCTCAACGGAGCTCATGATTGCATTGGAATTGGGCGATGAAAAGAGGGAGAAGCCGGCACCCATAATCACAAGTACAATAACAATGAAGAGAATAGAAGTCTCTGCTGTTAAAAAGCAGAGCATGATCAGTCCTGCCGATGTTATAGTCATTCCAATGGAAGCCAGCACTCCCGGGTTGCGGGTGTCAGACAGCTTCCCGGCGGCCGGGGAGATGAGGGCCATAGTCACCGGCCATGCCATAAGCACGAATCCCGCGTCGCGGGGTCCCAGCTCTTTAATATACTGGAGGAAGAGGCTCAGAAAGAACCCAATGGCACTGGTGGCGGCATAATGGATCAGGGCCGCAAGGCTGGAAAAGGCGAAGATCCTGTTCCTTGATATAAGGGTTATGTCGAAGAGGGGATGAACAGTCTTATTTTCTCTCAGGATGAACAGGGGAACAAGAGCCATACCTGCAATTGTAATGAACCACCCCGGGACAGATGGCAGCTTCGAGAAACCGTACATCAGGGCCGCTATCGCCATCCCGTAGATCACAGCACCGGGCCAGTCAAAGCTCTCTCCCCTGGCTTCGGCCCATTCGCCCTTCATTTTTCTCCGAATCATGATCAGGCTGATAATACCCATCGGGACCAGAAAGGCGAATATGCTTCTCCAGCCGAGGTAACGCGTAAGAAGTCCTCCAAGGAATGGCCCGGAGGCCAGTCCGGCATATACTGCAGTGACATTTATTCCCATTGCACGTCCCCGCTCCCCGGGAGGAAAGACAGAAGTCAGGATGGCCATATTGGTGCCGAACATCATCGCCCCGCCTGCCCCCTGCAGTATTCTGACGCCGATAAGCCATTTTATTCCGGGGGTGAATGTCAGCATGATCATCGCAAGTGTGAAGATGACAAGGCCGGCAGTAAATATTTTTTTCCGTCCCAGGATATCTCCTGCCCTGCCGGCAGGGAGCAGCAGGATGGAGGTTGTGAGCATATAGCTGCTCACTATCCAGTTCAGGGTGACTGCATTAATACCCATCTCATCCCCTATGGAGGGCAGGGCAAGATTTATCGATGACCCCATGAAGGGAGTCAGGAACGATGCAAAGGCGGTGACCGTCAGAACAGACCGTTTAAGCTCTTTATCCGTCATTCCCTGTTCCTGCTGTCTATTATTATTGTCACGGGACCGTCGTTTACAAGCTCAATATCCATCATTGCCCCAAATACGCCGGTGCTTACGGAATGTTCCAGCAACTCTTCGGTACGTACAATAAAATCTTCATACAGGGGTATCGCTTTTTCAGGCCTGGCGGCCCTTATATATGACGGCCTGTTGCCTTTTCTGGTTGATGCATGCAGGGTAAACTGGCTGACAATCATTATTTCGTTTCCGGTCTCTGCTACTGACAGGTTCATTACGCCGTTACTGTCGTCAAACAGTCTCAGGTTCACAACCTTCGCTGCCAGCCAGGCAGTATCTTCACTGTCGTCTTCCTCCTCAATGCCTGCAAAGACAAGGAGGCCATTACCGATTGATGAGCGCATCACTCCGTCAATGGTCACAGAGGCTCTTTTTACTCTTTGTACAACTACCCTCATTTGGCTTAACAGTGTGGTAAAAGTAGTAATTTATAACTATTTTTACGGCCTTTCTGCCGCCCATGGATATCGTTACTTTAACAGGTGTTGCCCTAGGTTTGTCATTCGACAGCTTTGCCGTGTCGCTCTCGTGCGGGGTCATAGAGTCCGGTATACGCTTCCGAAATGCCATACGTGTTGCCATTATTCTTGCACTCTTTCAGGGCGGCCTTACCGTACTGGGCTTTTTCCTCGGCTCAACTGTCAGTCAGCACATAGAAAAATATGATCATTGGGTGGCTTTCGGGCTGCTTACGATTCTGGGAGCCAGGATGGTTATTGAGGGACTGAAGGCGGATGATAAGAGGGAGCCGGTGGATTTCTCGCGGTGGAGTGTATTGCTGACAATGGCAGTGGGCACCAGTATTGATGCCTTTGCCGTGGGTATCAGTTTTGCCTTCCTCAAGGTTCAGATATGGTTCGCCGGTCTCATAATCGGAGCAGTCACCTTCCTGGCATCGATGACAGCCATACGCATCGGGAAATCAGCAGGAAGTCGCCTTGGGTCCAGAGTTGAGATCATTGGCGGCCTGATACTTGCCGCAATAGGAGCAAGGATACTCATTGAGCATCTCACGGCAGCGGCCTGAAAGACTCCTTAAAATGGGATCATGTATCGTTCCCGCTTCCTGAATACAGCCATCTCACGGTATCCGGAGCATTTGAGAAGATCATAAGCCTCATCGAAATACTGTCCGATACGTTCCGGGAAATGAGCGTCGGAGTTAATACATACTGGTACACCGTGTTCTGCAAACAGGGGCAGGTACTTCCGGTCAGGATAAAAGTCCTGGAGTGGCTTGTTACGCCCGTTGGTATTCAGCTCAAAGGCGACGTCATGGATCTCAAAGGATGACGCCATCATGCTATAAAGATGGGTGATGTCTCCTTCCGGCCTGTAGCGGTGTATCCTCACCAGGTCGGGGTGGCCTATGATATCAAAAAAACCGGTTGCAGCTGCCTCGCAGACGAGGTTGAAGTAGTTCTCGTATATCTGGTCAATATCCCTGCCTATATAAAACTCCGGGCCGAGATCAACAGTTTCCTCCCCCATGTAATGGACTGAACCGATTATGTAATCAAACGGGAAGGAGTTAATGAGCCTCTCTGTCTCTTTTTCCCTGTTCGGCAAATAATCGACCTCAATTCCCAGCCTGACTGCTATCTCCGGATGCTCTCTCCCCAGCCTCATGATATGTTCGGCATATTCAGGAAGCCTGTCATGATCCATGCACCACTTAAGGTGTTCACCGGCCGGATTCAGATGATCGGAGAAGCCTATCTCGCGGAGTCCCCGTTCAATGGCTGCCTCTATGCATGCCTCAGGTCCCTCCTTGCCGTCACTGTATGTGGTGTGTATATGATAATCGGTTCCGTAGACCATTGCGTTGTCCCTCATAAGCAGAAGTTTGTCAAAATTAGAAAAGGTGAACGAATATATCTGCAGATTGTTCTAAATTTGCATAACCCATGGCTTTCGTGATACAACAATTGAAAAAAAAATGCAGCTGTCTCTCATGTGAACTGAGAAACCTCGCCTTTTCCACCCTTGAAGGAGAGGACCTCGAGCGCATATGCACGGCCCGGGAAGAGTTCTCCTACTCAAAGGGTGAGGTAATACACAGGGAGGGTGACACGATACGCGACTTCAAATACCTGAAGAACGGGCTTGTGAAGCTCTACAAGGTAACGGAGAGCGGCGAGGAACAGATAATTACAATCACCAGGCCTTTCGAATTCGTCAGTAATACCAATGTCTTCTATGAGGAGACTTACAGGTATTCCCTTGCGGCGCTTGAAGATTCCGTGGTTTGCTGTATCAACATTGACCTCATAAAGGAGCTGATCCTCAGGAATGGCCGGTTTGCCCTTAACCTGATAACCGTTCTTTCAAGTACTTCCGAAAACATAATTTCACTGGGTCTTGAAATACGGAAAAGGAACCTGGCCGGACGGATAGCCTATGTGTTGCTTTATTTTTCAGGAGAGATATACCACTCAAGGATATTTGACCTTCCCGTCTCCCGGAAGGAGATAGCCGACCTGATCAGCATGAGTTCAGCAAACGTCATACGCACATTTTCAGAGTTCCGTCGTGACGGTATCATCAGGACCAACGGCCGTACGATAGAAATATCGGATATGAGCAAGCTGGAGGTGATCTCCAAAAGAGGCTGATTGTGCCTTCAAAATCATTATCTTCATTTCGGTTTCCTGACAAACTCTTTTCATCATGAAAATTATCTGCTCCATTATGATCATCGCCGGAACTATGAGTCCGGGCCTTCTCTTTCCGCAGGCACCCTCACAATCAGCCGGCAAGCCTGACTCCTCGATATATACCGTGGGTGGTGACAGGCATGGAATTAGTTATTTTCCTGTTGCAGCTCTTCCCGGGGTTGAATATGTGGCAGGCGAAAAGCTCACTTTTGACAGGTATCACTCGTTGGGTGTAATCTGTCACTGGATGAACAGGTGGGCTGAGGAGTATCCTGAGATTGTCTCCCTGTATGAGATTGGCAGGAGCTTTGAGGGCAGGCCTGTGATGCAGATGACGCTTACCAGCGGCAAGCTGGGCCATGACACGGATAAGCCAGCCGCTTTCTTTGAGGGGAACAGGCACAGCGGCGAGATCACAAGTGCCGAGTCGGTCCTCTGGCTTGCGCAGCACCTGGTTGAAGGTTACGGCAGAGATTCCGCCATCACCGGCCTGCTTGACAAATTCACCGTCTACCTTCGTCCGGTCAACAACCCGGACGGGCATGAGCTCTACCTGAAGACGGCACAGAGCAACCGGAGCACCGTCAGGCCTCATGATACTGACAATGACGGCCTCCTTGACGAGGATCCGCCAGAGGATCTGGATAGTGATGGCGTCATCCTGACCCTTAGATGGCCTGACAGGGAGAAAGGCACCATGATACCTGATCCGGATGACCCTTCAGGAAGGATCCTGAAGAGGGTTCCGCGTGGAGAGGGGATATATTCAACCTCCGGTGAAGGAATTGATAACGACAATGACAGCCGTGTCAACGAGGATGGCATCGGGGGTCTTGACCTGCACAGAAATTACCCTGAGAACTGGAGACCCGAGAGGGAGATGACCGGCAGAGGCTTCACACAGAGAGGAGCCGGGGAATACCCGCTGAGCGAACCGGAGACAAGGGCTGTCTTCTCCTTCCTCCTTACACACCCGAATATCTATGTCGTTAACTCAATGGATACCAGGGTGCCGATGCATCTCCGCCCGCCATCAACCTCCCCGTCGGAGGAGAGGATGTATCCGGAGGATCTTGAGTGGTACAGGTATTTCGATGATCTTGGGCGCAAGATCACCGGCTATGAGAAGGCAGGTGATGTCTATAATGATTACGGTAACGGCCAGCCTCTTTTCGGCCATGGCCCGGACTTCGGATACTGGTATTACGGGGCCATCTGGTATGGTGATGAGATATGGAACGGAGGTCAGTACAAGGATTATGACGGCGACGGCGATAAAGACCAGATCGACCTGCTCCGGTGGGACGATGAAGAGAATAGCGGGGAGGGTTTTATTGAGTGGAGGGCAATTGAACATCCGCTTCATGACAGCGTGGAGGTCGGCGGGTTCCATCCGAAATTCTTCAGCCAGAACCCGCCTGCATCTCATCTTGAGCAATGGGTCTCCCGGCAGGCCCTTTTCAACCTTGAGCTTGTAAAGCACCTGCCGCACCTTGAATGGGACGAGACAGTTGTGAGGAGGATCAAAAAGTACAAGGGTGATTCAACAGACTATGAGCTGGCCATCAGGTTCAGGAATGCCGGGGAGCTGCCCACCGCACTAAGCCAGGCCCATCTTGTCAAGATTGTCAGGCCTGATGATGTCCGCATTACAATTGATGCATCAAAGGGAGAAAAGCCCCACTACAGGATCCTTGATCCTGTTCCCGCAGAGCGAAGACGGGATGGTATGATGATGTCAGACGATGAAGAAAGGGCACCTTCATACATCTCAAGGCCGGTCGGTGTCACTCCCGGCGGCAAGTCAGGGGAAGCAATTTTCAGGATAAGGGTATTTGATAACGCAGAGCTGCGCGGCAAGGCTGAAGTAATTACCACACGGGCAGGAATACTTAAACCCAAGGAATTCATTGTAGGCAGTCTCTGAGCGCAGAAGCTATATCCGGGAATTTAAACGTGAAACCTGAATCAACCAATCGTCCGGAGGAGATCCTGCTGCCCCCGGTGAGCACCACAGACATCTCTCCCAGTATGGCCTTCAACAGCCATGCAGGCACATGCGGCAGGAACACCGGCAGCTGTTTTTGACGCGCAACCTCTCTCATGAGCGTATCATGGGTGATGTGATCAGGTGCTGCGGCATTATATGACCCGGCCATGGAGCTGTCGCTGACAGCCCTGAGATAGATAAGGCAGAGGTCATCAATATGAATCCACGGGAAGTACTGGCTGCCCTTACCAAGCCTTACAACCAGTCCTGCAGCGGACGGATAAGTCATCTTTGACAGCGCCGATCCCCGTGATGCCAGAACCAGGGCTGTCCTTACTTTTACAACCCTGATCCCTGCTGCAGCAAATGGCTCTGCTGCAGCCTCCCAGAGGCGACATGTCTCACCCAGGAAATCATCCGCAGGCGGATCGCCTTCTTCAAATATGTTTTGAGTAGTCTGCGAGCCGTAAATATTCACACCCGAGGCGGTGATGAACACTGAGGGTCTGATACCCCGGCCTGCGGAAACGCGGTGGAGAAGGTCTGCCGTTACCGTCCTGCTGCTTATGATCTCCCGTTTTCGGGCCATACTCCATGGCTTACCTCCAATGTTAGCTCCGGCAAGGTGTATTATCGCATCACCTTCCTTCACTGCTTTATTGTCACAGTACCCATTACGGGGATCCCACAGGTACGATTCGTATTTTCCTCCCGGCCTGATCTTACGGGTGAGGTGAACCACCTCAAATCCCTTTCCGGCAAGCAGTTTACTGAGATGTGACCCTATCAGTCCTGTCCCTCCGGTTATGACCACCCTTTTCATCTGTCGCTTAGTAGCTCAATTATTTCAACCGTATCTGTTATGCATTTTTCACATACCTTTTCAGTCAGACGTTTCCGTGCAATATTGCCTTTTCCTTCAGGTGTGTTGAGATTTTCTCCCAGCAGTTCTGAACAGAGATCGCTTCCGTTTCTGGCGACGAACATCCTGTTGAATTCCCGCACTTTTTCATAAACCCTGGTTTTATCCTTCTCGCCGGGCAGGCCATCTTTTCCATAGGCCAGTCCGAACCAGATATACGCACCTGTTACCGCTCCGCATGTCTTCTGCATTCTCCCCATACCGCCACCGAAGGCAGCAGCTGTCCGGGAAGCATCAGTACTCTCTCCGGCAAATGCCATCAGCACTGACTGCGAGCAGCTGTATCCTTTACGGAAAAGGCTGATTGCCTTCTCTTTTGTATTCATTAGCTTTTTTCTCAAAATTATTAAAAAATTAAAGCGTAGCAGGATTACCTTTTTGATATGATTTTGAAATGTTCTACTTTTACCGCCTGCATTCAAAATATATTAAACAAAGCAAGTTAAAATGGCAAACCAGAAGAAAATCAAAGGAGTGATTGGTATCCTGACTGGCGGAGGTGATGTGCCGGGGCTTAACCCCGCAATCAGGGCCGTGACCATCAGGGCGAACAGGGAAGGATACAAGGTGATCGGACTCAGAAGGGGATGGGGCGGCATCATTGAGATTATCAGGGACCCCAAGGCAGACAACAGCAACTGTTTCCAGATACTTACCGATGACATCGTCAACAAGTCAGGAAGGACCGGCGGGACATACCTTCATACCTCACGCACAAGGCCGAGCCATGTGGCAAAAAGTGCAGTTCCTGATCATCTGAAGGATACCTACAAGGATGAGATCAATGACCTTACACCCGAGGTTCTCAAAAACCTGGAGTGGCTCGGTATCGATTTTCTTATCCCTATCGGTGGAGATGACACACTGAGCTACGGGGTTCACCTGTACAAGCAGGGTGTCAAGGTGGTTGCCATACCCAAGACCATGGATAACGACGTTCCCGGAACGGATTATTGCATCGGGTTCAGTACCTGTGTCACACGCACGATACAGATGACAAACACACTCCGCACATCGGCAGGATCGCACGAACGCATCATGGTCCTCGAGGTCTTCGGCAGGTATGCCGGATTCACGGCGATGCTCCCGACCATGGCAGGTGCTGCAAACCGCTGTGTAATACCCGAGTACAGATTCGACATAGAACAGCTAACGAGGCTTCTCGTTGAAGACCGCAACTCCAACCCGAGCAAGTACTCAATTGTACTGGTTTCTGAGGGAGCGCTTTACAAGGGTGGCGACATGATTTTCCAGGACAATGAACGGGATGCATACGGTCATGCAAAACTCGGCGGTATCGGTGACCTGGTATCCGCAGAGATCAAGGAACACACTGCAAAATTCAACAACGGGAAAACCATAAACATCATTAACCAGAAGCTGGGTTATATGGTCAGAGGCGGTGACCCTGACGCCGTTGACTCAATCGTTCCAATGGCATTCGGGAACCTGGCCCTCGACCTGATCATGAAGGGCATTCACGGCAGGGTTGTGGTACTCAAAAACGGTCGCTATGACAATGTTCCGATAGATGTGGTCACCTCTTCTAAAAAGGTGGTGAAGGTGTCAGAGTATTACAATGTCGAAAGGCTGAGGCCTTACTATTCAAACTTTGAGATGAAGCCTTTCTTCCTTATGGCAGCAGAGTATTGAAAAGCATATTTACAGATAGTAAAAGAGGTGATGCCATGGAAGACATGGCATCACTTTTTTTATTTTTGCCACAAATATGAGGGGGTTGAGACACGGTATTGTCATAAAGTCGACCGGAAGCCGGTACAGGGTTATTGATGATGACGGGAACATCCACGAGTGTGTCCTCAAAGGCATATTCAGGGTCAGTGGTGCCCGTACCACCAACCCGGTAGCCGTGGGTGACAATGTTACCTTTGACGAGTCCGAATCACTTATTACGGTTCTTCTGCCGAGAAGAAACTACATCATCCGCAAGGCATCAAATCTCTCGAGAGAATCTCAGATAATCGCTGCAAATATTGACCAGGCATTCCTGATGATATCTATAAAGATGCCGTCAACCCCGGTTGAGTTTATTGACCGTTTTCTTGCCACAGCTGAGGCATACCGCATACCGGCATCTATTGTAATTAACAAGGCTGACCTGTACGGAACGGAAGAGATAGCCACCGCATTGAAAATCAGTGAGGTTTACCGGAAGATTGGCTATCCGGTATTCATTATCTCAGTCACGGAAGATGAAAATATAGACCAGATAGCGGAAGCCATGAAGGATAAGACCACCCTCGTCTCGGGCAATTCAGGCGTGGGGAAAAGTACTATGCTCAACAGGCTGAACCCCGCCCTCTCGCTCCGTACCGGGTCAATATCCGATTACCACGAACAGGGGCGGCATGTCACCACCTTCCCTGAGATGCATCCGCTGCCCGGAGGGGGATATGTAATTGATACCCCGGGAATAAGGGGTTTCGGCGTAATTGACTTTGACCGTTACGAAATATACCACTTCTTTCCTGAGATATTCAGAATCGCCGCCGGCTGCCGGTTTTACAACTGCCTTCACATGAATGAACCCGGGTGCGCTGTGCGCGATGCCGTTGCCGGTAATATAATTGAACCGTGGAGATATAAAAGCTATGCCAGCATGATGCTGGAGGACAATGATAAGTACAGATGAACGTTATTCTAACGGGATGAACCATTTCTGAATGAAAAAGATCACTATTGCTGCATATAGCGCCTTCTTTCTCCTGATGCTTGTCACGGCTGTGTTTTACATCAGCCTCTACAGGAATCAGATAGAATACTCAAATAAGATACTTGACAGGCAGGTTATGATTGTCGGTTCAGATATCGACAACACCAGCATGTATATCCTGAGTGACCTTAATGAGATCGACTTTTCCGACGATATACCGTTATTCTTCACTGATCCGGCTGTAAATGAGCGTGCAAGGGAGAAGATGAAGCTCTATTATTCCAGGTATGATGATCTTGTAGTGGGGCTTATGCTATACAGCAATGTTGGTGATGTCTACACCCTTTTCAAGGATGAGGAGCGGAATTCCTGGCTTGACGGTTCATACAGGGCCCAGACGGTACCTCGTATCTACACTGTTGAGCAGCTGGAGAACGACCGCGGTAAATACAAATATTACCTTCCTGTTCTGAGCAACGGGCAGGTGCTTGGCAACCTGGTAATTACCATCGACTTCAGCCGTTACTTCTCAAGAATCTTTGCAAAGTATAACCTCGAGCAGTACCAGTGGCAATGGGTGGTAAATGATACCGGCACCATCATCTTTGATAATCATGGCGGCGAAGTCATATACACCCAGATGAAAAAGCTGACAGAGGCCCTGGATCAGGGTATATCTGGCAGGCTTGCTCACGGAATGGAGATTAACGGCGCCGGTAACGAAATACTCTCCTCTTTTTACCCGGTGAACATCCTCGGGCTCGATTTCGGGCTTGTTTTCTCCGCGCCTACCGATTTTTTCCAGAAATACATCGTAAGAAATTCACTTATACTGGGTCTTCTTACAATGCTCACGCTTCTCTTCATAATCCTCCTCTTCCGGTTTTTGTTACGAAAACAGGCCGTGAAGCTCAGGGAGACACGTGACTCGGAGAAGACCCTGATCTCAATCATTGATCAGATGCCGGTTGGGTTCATCATTTACAACTCCGGCAGGGAGATCATCAGGGCGAACAGGCAGGCAGCCACTCTTTTTTCTTATGAGAACGAAAAGGAGATGACCGGTAAGCTTGTGCCCGACCTTTCGCGCAATGAGTATGAAGGTGACCAGTCCGGCCGGTATAGCCAGGGAAGAGCAATTAGGCTTCCCGGAACCGCGGGCGACAGGATAGTCTTTCTCAATAGCATACCCGTGAAATATCGGGGTGATGACTGCACCCTCGAGGTGCTCATCGACGTCACCTCCCTCGAATCAGCCCGCAGGCAGGAGGCAGATGCAAATATCGCCAAGTCTGAATTGCTTGCCCGCATGAGCTTTGAGATCAGAACGCCACTGAATGGCATCCTGGGCATGACCGAGATGCTGAACAGATCAGATCTGCCTGAAGAATCAAAAGAGGTGGCCAGGCTGCTAAGAAGGTCGGCTGACCTGCTTCTGACGATCATCAACGACATATTCGATGTCTCTAAAATGGAGACCGGGAAGATGATCCTCGACGAAATACCATTCAGGCTCCGGGAGGAGGTAGCCTATTGCTTTAACCTCATCAAACGGCAGAATCCTGAATCGCTCATCAAGTTTGTTTCACTTGTAGACCAGGCGGTGCCTGAGAACCTGATCGGCGATCCCTACCGACTCCGGCAAGTGATAAGCAATCTCCTCAATAACTCCCTCGCCGGAACGCAGAAGGGGGAGATAAGGATGGAATGCCACGTCAGAAAATCCAGCGGTAACCAGTTCACCCTGGAATTCACGGTTTCCGATACAGGCAACAACTACACAAAGGCAGAGATCAGGAAGCTCTTTGGCGACTATATTACCAGCCTGAGCGAACGGTCAGAGTGGTCAGAGGACCTGAAGCTTGGGCCTGTACTTGCCAGGCAGCTCACCGAGCTTATGGGAGGCGAGCTTACAGCAGAAAGTCCTGCAGGAAAAGACCCTGCTGGCCAGGAGAGGGGACTGAAGGTCACTTTCACAATCAATGTCCACCTCAATGAAAAGATAGTCAAGAAGCTGGATCTCACCCGCTACGGTGAGCTATCCGAAATACGCACTCTCGCCATTACGGGGACCCAGGGGCGTGATGATGACTTCCTCAGTATTGTGCACAGGCTTGGACTGCCAGTTTCCGTGACAAGCTTCCAGAAGCATACAATCTCACAGATCAAAACCAGCCTTAAGAGCGACAATGGAAGGTATATTCTTCTAATCATCTTTGATGAACCTGAATCTGACGGGTTTGAGGCAGCAAAAGCAATGATGGATGCCGGACTGACCGGAGAACATATCGTTCTTATGTTCACCTCCAGGGATCCCAGGGGGCACTATGCAAGATGCGTCGACCTTGGCGTTGACCATCTGCTCGTCAAGCCATTTGCAAGCGAGGATCTTCTGAACGTTCTCAGGGATCATTTCCCGGCACTGAGTAACCATTCCGCGAGATTGTCATCCGACAAATCAGCACTTCCAGTCATCCTTGTTGTTGATGACAACTATCTGAACAGGAAAGTGGTAGGCTCCCTTCTCAAGGTTCTGGGAGTTACAGCCGAATATGCCGCCAGCGCTGCTGAGGCTATCGACATGGTCATGGAAAAGCCCTATGACCTGATCCTAATGGACCTGATAATGCCTGAAACAGACGGTTTTGAGGCTGCCCGCATAATCCTTGAACATGACAGCTCAAACCTGATCGTTGCACTTTCAGCTGACACAATGCCCGAGACCAGGGTAAAAGCAGAGAAGACCGGGATGAAAGAGCTGCTTTCGAAACCTGTGACTGTTGATGACCTGAGACGGGTGATAGAGAGGTATCACAAGTAGAAACAGGAGATGACGCTGAATCTCAGGAAACTTCCATCCGCTGAATTTCTCAGCCTCAGGCGGCATATACCCCTTGTAGACGTCAGGTCTCCGGGAGAATATGCATACGGGCATATCCCTGGAGCTGTAAATATCCCGCTCTTTGACGACACGCAGAGGGCCGAGGTGGGAACACTTTACAAGATGGAGGGTTCTGAAAAAGCGGTCATGCGCGGTATCGATCTCGCAGCTCCTCTAATGTCGGCGAAGCTGGCCATGGCTCTTGATCTGGCGGCAGATAATCAGCTGCTGATCCATTGCTGGAGGGGCGGAATGCGGTCAGAGGCAATGGCATGGCTGTTTTCTGCAGGTGGCATAACAGCGACGATGCTCGAGGGTGGTTATAAAGCATACAGGAACTACATTCTTGAAGATCTGGGGAGGGAACGGAAGTTCATAATTCTGGGTGGCCTGACGGGAAGCGGCAAGACCGGGATACTGAAACATATCATGTCGGCAGGTGATCCGGTCACAGATCTTGAAGGACTGGCCTCTCACAGGGGATCAGCCTTTGGCGCCCTGGGACAGCCGCCACAGCCGTCATCGGAACACTTTGCGAACCTGCTTTATGACGACCTGAACCTAAAGGATGCGGATACCCGGATATGGCTTGAGGACGAGAGCCGTAATATAGGCACGGTGTTCATGCCTGACAGTTTTTTTGACCAGATGCGGAAGGCGCCGGTGGTAGCCCTGATGATGAGTATCGAGACCCGTATGCCACGGTTGCTGCAGGAATACACATCATTTCCCGTGGATCAGCTGGTGGCCTCGGTGACGAGGATCTCGAAGCGGCTGGGCGGAGACAAAACCCGCGAGGCGCTGGAGGCGCTGCAGAGAGGTGATTACCCTACAGCAATAAAGATCACACTTGAATACTACGATAAGTCTTATCACTACGGTCTCTCAAAACGACTTGCAGGACAGGTGATTTTTGTGGAGACGGAGACCGATGATGTGGCTGTAAACGCGGCCAGGGTACAAGAAGCAGCAAGCGGGATAGTTTTATAAACTGGCGCTACATTCTCTGTAACTACCAGGCGTCACCCTTCAACGACATGGCTTCAGCCTTTCCTGAGCGACGAAGCGTCAACCCACAGGAAAACCCTGTCTGACCGTCTCACCATGCAGGGAACATGAACCGAACAAAGTTCCCCCTTGTGAACCTTTTCTGCCTCATTGGCAGAGGCATCCCTGAGGCCGGTGACTGTATGTTCAACTAACCCTGTGGTGGGGCCGGAGAAGATCAGATCATCCCCTACCCCCAGGTCGCCTGTCTCCAGTTTTATCTCAGCCACCATCAGCTTGCTGAAGTAGTTGGTTACCCTGCCCAGGTATATCTTTCTTTTTGTGGCTGCGGAGCCATAGGTGGCGCTCCACTCACCCAGCTTCTGCCCCAGGTAATAACCGTCCCAGAAGCCCCTGTTGAATACTGTCTCAAGGCGTCTCATCCATCCATCGCACTTCTCCGGTCCGAAGGTGCCTTCTGCCACTGCCGCCGCCGCTTCGCTGTAGCATGCCGTGACCGTACTCACATATTCAGCCGACCTGGCTCTTCCCTCAATCTTGAGAACCCTGGCGCCGGCATCAATTATCTGATCGAGGAACCTGATTGTGCAGAGGTCCTTTGGCGACATAATAAACTGATTATCAACGCCAATTTCATAGCCGGATTCATTGTCAATGACCGTATATCCTCTCCTGCATGTCTGATAACAGTTACCCCTGTTGGCGGAAGCGTTGTATTCGTGCAGGCTCAGATAACATTTCCCGGAGATGGCCATGCAGAGGGCACCGTGAACGAACATCTCGAGCCTGATCAGTTCTCCTTCCGGACCACGGATCTCATCACGCACGATAGAATCATATATTACTCTGACCTGCTCCAGGTTTAGCTCACGCGACAGTACGGCAACATCGGCCCACTGTGAATAGAACTTCAGTGATCCGGCGTTGGATATATTCAGCTGGGTTGAGAGGTGTACAGCCATGCCTGCCTCTCTTGCGGCCATAATTGCAGCCTGGTCGGTGGCTATCACCGCCGTCACCCCGGCGTTAACTGCGGCTGTAAGTATCTCCCGCATCTCATTGGCCTCATCATCAAACATTACTATGTTCAGGGTGAGGTAGCTTTTCAGGCCGTTTTCAGTGCAGAGGGCAACAATTGCGGGCATGTCATCTGCCGTGAAGTTATCAGAAGAGCGTGCCCGCATGTTCAGACTACCTACTCCAAAATAGACAGAATCAGCACCGCCACGTATGGCTGCGCGGAGAGACTCCCAGGAACCTGCGGGAGCCATTATCTCTATGTCGCTTCTCTTCATTGGGGCCGTTGACCAGGTCTGTTATTTCTTCAGTATGATGCGCATACAGCTTCCGAGGCCCGGTTCTGAGCGCAGGACAAATATGCGCCCCTTGTGGTACTCTTCTATGATCCTCTTTGAAAGCGAGAGGCCCAGCCCCCAACCGCGTTCTCGTGTTGTATAACCGGGTTTGAAGATCGTCTTGAAGTCCTTTCGCGGGATACCCTTGCCTGTGTCATCCACGTCAATGAACGCTTCCCGCAGGGTTTCGGAGAGCCTTATCGTAATCTTACCGCTACCTTTCATAGCGTCAGCGGAGTTCTTTACAAGGTTCTCGATGACCCAGCCGAGAAGCACGGGATTGAAGGGCACAGCTGTGCATCCTGTGGTCTCGTTCAGCACACTAAGCTCCACGGTTGAGGCGATCCTTTTCCTGAGGTATGCTGCTGTCATCTCAGCAAGAGCAGGGAGGTTTTCAGGCTGAAGCTTAGGCTTTGACCCTATCAGCGAGAATCTTTCAGTCACACGCAAAAGCCTGTCGATGTCGGCAGGTAACTCTTCAGCTATGTCGGTTCCGGGGTACCTGCTGCTGATTATCTCGCTCCATGCTGATAGTGAAGAGGTAGGGGTGCCGAGCTGATGGGCGGTCTCACGGGATAGTCCCACCCACACCTGGTTCTGCTCTGCCATGCGTGAGGAGCTGAAAGCCACGTAGGCAACAGCAATGAAGAGGAGGATCACCGCAAGCTGAACATATGGATATATCCTCAGCTGCCTAAGGAGTGTGCTTTCACGGAAGTAGAGATAGTTGAAGACTTCGGTTGCGAGCTCAATGGATATAGGTTCGTTTCTCTTTCGCATCCGCTCCAGCTCCTTCCTGAGGGATTCTTTGTCAGAGGCCATGGCTGGCGGAAGGTTCCGGTGTGAAATGATTTTTTCATCGTTGTCAATGAGAATGACCGGGACTGTAGTATTGTCCTCTATGATGCTGAAGAGGAACTCAAAATCGTCCGAGGTAACAAGTTTCCTGGTGGCCTCAGCCCACTGTTCGGCCTTTTTTCTCTCCTCTTCCTTTAGCCTGGAGACAAGGTCATGTGTATAAATGAGCGAACCGAGGCCGATGACAACCGCGAAAATCAGAAGCAGAACCTTCCATAACAGTCTCTTACGATATATGTTCATGGGTCATTTTTTCTTTTTAAGAAGCATCCTGATCGGGCTCTCGGTCACCTCCTCCTGCTTCTCAGTGGCAGCGGCAGGCTGCTCTTTACCCTCTTCCCAGGTGATGTTGAATTTGGGCTTACTCTCAGCCGGAGTTATCTTCACCGTGTCTGCCGGGTACCATCCGTATTCCTCGTTAAGAATACCCTTCAACGTCTGTTTTTCCAGGGCAATGTCAGTCTTTATGTTGTCTTGTGCCTGTCCGAAGTCATAGCCGACATCTGTCTTCCCGTCAGTACAGACTATCTTCAGTGGTATTGTAGCCTTTCCGCTGCCGTCAACCCTTACCTGGCCGAAGGAGCTGACGTTACGGTTTTTCTCTCTTGCCTTGCGGCTCAGCACCTCCGAAAGGAGAAGGCGCACATGGTATGAATAATCATTGTTGAAACTATGGGTTCCGTAAACGGTGAAGTTGACGGCGGTGGAGTTGATGAGCATCTTGGGGATCGACACGTTACCGTTATTGATGAAAAGGTCATTCTCGAGCCTTGAGAAACTGATGTCTTTAAGCTCGTCCATATCAAGGTATGACGAGAGGCTTTCCGCCGGTCCGAAGTCCGTCAGTTTTCCTTCCGTGATCAACAGGTGTGCCTCTGCCACCAGTGCCTTTTTTGCGATCCTGTAGCTGGCGTCAAGAGGTGAGAGCATCGTCAGTGTTCCTATCAGGTTGCCCTGTAAGTTTTCGCTCACAATGAAATCCTGTCCGAAGTTTCTGAAGGATTTGAATGTCTTGTTTATGTCAATATCCGTGACACTGAGCACTGTCCGGGTGATGTACCCGCCCTCTTTCTGTTTGCCGATCATGAATTCGCCGGCAATGAGGCCGTCAAGGCCCTGTGCCCTGATATCACGAAAGGTGATCACAAAGGGCTTATAGTCAATTGCAGTGTTCAGGTTTGCCGCCATGAAGTCATTGAAAATAAGGCTGTCAGCCCTCATATTCACATTGGCCCTGACATCCGCAGGGAAAATATTCATCTGTCTGCCTCCGCCAGAGGTGGTATCACTTTTCCTGTCCGTGAACATAGCCGTTACAAACCGGTCGGTATGAATATCCCCTGTTATCTCAAGGATCTCGGGTCTTCCGGCCACCCACGGAGTGAAGTTCTTCATCAGTGCGTCAATCGTAAAATGCTGCTCCCTGAAGGTGAATGAGAGACTGTCGGCAACCAGGTCATTATCAATTGCAAGCATGCCGTTCATATCAGACACGGCCAGCCCGCGGTCAGCAATAGTAGCACCAAAATCTTTGAATACCAATGATATGTCGGGCTTCAACATGGGCAGCCCGGCAACAAGCCCGGTGTTACCGGGAAGAGTTCCGGCAAGCCTTATGTTTCCCTTTATCGAACCCTGTTGATCGTGGATATAGCCCGACTTCATGATCCTGTTCAGGTCGTTGAAGTCAAGGTCGCCGTCGAGTGCAAGATTAATGTGAGGTTTGTTGAGGTTGTTAATCATGAATGATCCCTTAACGGATGCTGACCCGTATGTGGCTGTCAGGTCATCAACCGTACAGTTGAAGGTCTCGGCTGAATTGAGCTCACCGTTTGTCATGCCTCCCCGGAACTCGAGGTTATTGACTCTGAAGCCGGTGGTATTATGGCTCATCTTTCCTCCCGAGAGGCTGTAGTTAACTTCAATGTGAGGTTTGCCGGCTTCTCCGTAAGGGCCTGTAATTTTACACCTCAGGTCAACAATTCCGGAGGGTGTCATGGAACCGGTGAAGGATCTCCATTTGTCCGGCAGGAGGGAGACTACGGATGCTATGTTTATCTTTTTTCCGGCAACAGACAGGTCAATGGTGGAGGAGGAGTAATTGACATTACCGTCAATGTCAAATTTAAGATCTGAAATCTCAAGCAATCCCTTTGCCACCGAAAGGGAGCTGGCTGATTTACGGAGCTTTACCCCGGCACTTACAGGTATGGCTCTGAAGGCCATACTCTTAATATTAACAGAGTCGATCATTGCTGTGACGGCGGTATTCAGATATATTCCTGTCCGGAAAATTTCTCCGCCAAGCACGGCTTCACTGAGACTTCCGGATATCCTTATGCCGGAGCTTCTGTCATTCCATACAGCTCTGAAGTTGACAGCGCTGATATTCTTGAGTCTGACATTCTTTCCATCCTTCTTTCGCTCTGCGAAGACCTCGTAGTTAATGCTGCCCCGCTTGTCAGTGAGGAGTGTCACCTCTCCGTCCCTTGCGGTGATTGAGCGTATTGCCACTGTGCCGGTCAGCAGTGACGGCACAGACACTGTTAGCGATAGTGATGAGGCATATAGCAATGTGTCATTGTTCTCGCTCCTGAACTGTGTCCGGTCGTAATAAGGAGATGGCTCAACGAGCAGGTCGCTGAATTTAACGGTGATATTGGGAAATGACTCGAAGATGGTTACACGCAGATCACCGTAAGATATCCTGGTGTTGACACTCTCATTGACTTTTGCTGTAAGAGCTGTGGTGATCTTTTCCTGCCTGAGGGTTGCATAGATGCCAGGCAATAGAATCACCAGCAGCAACAGACTGCCCGCAATAAGCGCAATTTTTTTCACCCATCCCATTGACCCGGTGCCGGAGCTGTTTATTTATTTTTTTCTTTTAAGCAGAAAAGAGAGATCGCTGCCCGGGGCTATCTCCAGCGGTTCGTTACCGTACCTGAAGAGGCGTGTGTTACGGGGTCCGATGAGCGACAGTCTCTCTCCCTCGAGAAGAAACATTGTGCCCTCACGCAGTCCGGCAACATAGATATCCCTGTTGACCTCAATGAATTCCTGTATCCGCTGTTCCCGGGTCTCGCCGGCATGTCCTGCCGGGTTGGCGTCGAGGTAGTGGGGATTGATCTGGAAAGGGATAAGCCCGAATGCCCTGAATGATGATGGCGCAGTGACAGGCATGTCATTGGTGGTCATGATGGTGGGGCAGGTCACGTTTGACCCTGCACTCCAGCCTATATAGGGGGTTCCTGAAAGAACCTTCTTCCTGACCGGGGCTATCAGGTTATTCTCCCTCAGGCATTTGAGGAGCATCCAGGTGTTGCCTCCCCCGACAACTATCGCCGGAGCATCCAGTATTGCTTTTACGGGATCCTTAAAACGGTGGATCGATACCACATCATGCCCTACCTCAGCAAAACGGGATCTTACTTTTTCCTCATAATCATCATATGAAAATGTTACGGCAGCATACGGGATAAACAGTGCCCTGACCTTTTTGGTACCAAGAAACACCCTGATGTTGTTCTTCGGGTAATCAAGATATGCCTCTCCGGCATTGGTTGAATTGCTGATTAAAAGTAATCTCATCTCCTGTGAAATTTCCGGCTTTGATTTCTAACGATCTGTTGCAAGAGGTATTGCGCCAAAGATATATAAAAAAGAGAGAGGGTATTTTGTTGAAATACCCCCTCCTCTGATTATTCGTAAACGAACCGGTTACTTTGTGAATCACGCCCGGCGAAACCACTTACTGCAGTTTCCGGGTAACAATATCAGTCGTTGATTGTCAGAGCAATGCCCACCTCGAAAGGATAAAGTTCCGGGCCCTTGTTCTTTTCAAACATTGGCGACAGGTAGCAGGTGCCATATACCTGTACCATCTCATAGCCTGCCCTTGCTGTGACGCCGTACCTCAAAACGTTCAGATTGAAATCGTCGCGGTTCTTGTCCTTCTGTTTCCCGTCATCATGATAGACAGTCTTGGTGTGTGACCCCAGTTTCACTGCTCCGATCACACCCGCTCCAAGGTTGATTGTGCTGCTGTGTGTGACAGGTATCTGTACCTCAAGCATTACGGGAAGAATACCATAAACGGTGGCAAGCTTGCTCTTCTCGTAGTTGATTCCTTCAGCAGGATAGGCAGGGGTTAAAATGCCACCGTCATCTACAGCTATTGAGTTGTTTCCGTCAAAGCGATAGTTGTTGAAACTTATTCCCAGTCCGGTCACTATTCCGAAATGGCGTGTAAAACCGAGGCTTACGGGGGGTGCGATGATGTTAAAGCTTGACGATTTGGCAGTGTTAAGGTCAAGGTAACCTTCCATTGTGCCATCATTGCGGCCCCACTGGTCAGTTGAGAAGTTGTTATACCCGAATTCGATCCCTCCAAGGTGGCCATCGAAAAATCTTCCGGGCCGGCCTGGAGCCTCTGTTTCCTCGTTCTCTTCAAAGAGGACCTCTGTGTCATCGTTCTCCGTAATGATCCTCACGGCCCTCTTCCCGATCCTGATCACGGTTTCGTCATCTGTCTCCTCCACTGTAACAACCTCTCCGATTTTTACCCGTGAAGTGTCATCTTCACCATACTCATCCCACTCCTCCTCAAGGGCGAGCGCTTCCTCTGCCTCCGCAGCAGCGATCTCCTCCTCTCCTTCATATATCAGAGTATCAGGAGGAGCTACCTTTTCAGTTTGCTGTTCCAGCTTCTCCAGCTCTTTAAGTTTTTCTTCCTTCTCCTGTGCCTGTGCCGGAAGAATCAGGGCAAGGATAATGGCAAATGCAAGTAATGTTCTTTTCATGGCAAATATTTGTTTGTTGTTTATTACCGGGACGATCAGGGGGACCTGAAAGTTACACTCAGGGTGAATTTTTGTTCACCGGTTTGGAGAAGGAGAGGAGTGAAGAGCTGAAATTCACAGCAACAGGATCGCCTGCTTGGTTGTTTGCCTGTTCCAGCTGCATCTCCCACCCGAGTACATTGTTGATGCCGTTGACGCATGCACTTGCAATTACATACCCGTCGATGTTTTTCTCCTCTTTTGTAACAGTCTTTGCCAGAAGAGAGATACCGCGGACTATCCAGTTGTCTGCTTTATTTTGTGCGGGTATGATAGCGGCCATCTGCACGGCATGGAGATCAGTGGTTTTGGCTGCCGTGATCATGACCGGACTGGCCGCAGTAATTGCAAGGGTGACCGGAAGGGTTCGTGCCTGATACGCCAAGTCAGAGCCAGCGACTGCATTATCGGTTACGGTCATATCAGCACCCGGAACTGCCCTGACGGGTCCATGTATACCAGCATCTGAGACTGCAATTCCCCGTTCAGCAATGGCACCGGCAGTGCCTGTCCTTACCGGGTCAGTCAAGTGAGCGATTAATCGGGTGGCCGGTTTTTCAGTCTCAGTAATACTGCGGGCTCCGGAAGCCTCATCTTGGGTGCCATCCGGAATAATTACCGGGTAAGCTTCGGGAATGAGGGCTTCAGACATCACAGTCCCTTCCGGAAGTGTCCCGGGAAGGGTTTCTGTTGTTCTGCTTCTGATTGCAGGTCCCGTAATAAGGAACGCAATAACTGCTGCAGCGGAAAGGAGAGAAATTACGAGGGTACGTCTGATGGCTTTTGTTGCCGGTGATTGTCTGATGAGACTGTTCCTGTATATCCACTTGTCGTTAAAAGGGGTAAGCCTGACTTTGCTGAAGCTTTCTGCACGCATCTTTCTTGAGGGGATGGCTGTGATTACAGAATTGAATTCCGCAAGTGAGTCTCCTGCCAGGGTCTCTTCAGCCCACGCAACAGCGAGAAGGTCAAACTGCTCATCAGTAAGCTCTTCCGGCTTACGGAGCAATCCTTCAGGCGCCGGGTACCTGTCATCCGGCGGCGTGAGACGGATATAATCGCTGTCGTCAGTCATTGCCATACAGATGTCTTTACAAGGTAATTTCTGAGGGCTACGCGCCCTCTGAAAATATAGGTTTTGACCTGTGCCTCTGAGAGACTCGTGATATCTGCTATCTCCTTGTAGCTGTACCCTTCGTAATCGCGCAGGAGGATTACTGACCGCTGCGTTGCCGGAAGCTTCTCAAGGGCCCTGTGGAGTACCTCGTTCAGGTCGCTGCTGCTTTCCTCGGCGAACAGGGTGCTGTCATCATAATACTCGATCCCGACAAGCCTCGAATCTTTTCGTATCACATCTATCATCCTGTTATAGGCAGAGGTAAAAAGCCATGATTTCACGGCACCATATTCGACCTCCGTGACACACCGCCACAGTTTCTCGTAGGTGTCCTGCACGATGTCCCCCGCCCTGTGGCTGTCTTTCAGGCTGCGGTAGATGAAACGGTAGACGTGGTCACCAAACTCTTTTACAGCGTTATTGTACTCTTTTACGGTCATCCCGGTCGATGCACTGATAACCTAAAGACGTCTTCGATATGGCAAATGTTACAGCTCCCCTGAAAAAAAATGAGGACTTATCCGGGCATGCCGCATAAAAAGAAGAGGCTGCCCCCTTTGAGACAGCCTCTTTATCGGCACCTGTAAAGAGATATTATTTTACCTGATAGACCTTTACCCAGTCGACCTCCATGGAGGAAATTCCTCCTATGGGTTTGTCAACCCCGCCGGCAAGATTTATGTACATCGGCTCCTGAGGCACACCAGATGTCTGGCGCATCACCTCCACGCCGTTGATCTTCCAGACAAGGCTTTCGGAGGTCCACTCAAGGGTATAGATGTAAAAGTCAGAGAGATATTTTGATCCAAGGCTCTTCTTATGGTGATTGCCTTGAGCGGTGAAGAGGTCAAACCATATTTTCCCGTGTCCTGACCGGCAAACATCAATATGCGGGGTAATACGGTCGCCGATCAGCCAGAAGGCATTGCGCACATTGGGATCGGTAAGTTTAATCTTTGCCGTGAAGATGCCGTACTTCTGCCTGAAGGAGGCTCCCGTATTGAGAATGCCCGAGGTGAAAGCAAAATCACGTGTGTAAAACCCCCTGGCCGGATCCCACACCTTACCGTTAATCTTTTGTGGTTTGGTGATGATCCGGAGTACGCTGTGACGCAATTCGAGGTTATCTGAAGGAGTGTAACAGTGAAGGTCAGAGGCCTGGCTGTAACTGTCGTGCAGCAGCTTATCGCCCCAATAGTACCTGTTGAGCCACTTTTTATTATCCGGCACTGTGCCGTCAAACTCATCACTGAAGGTCAGTGTACGGGTTTTAATTATATCGAACTTGTTTGTATCCTTAACGCTGAAATACCATTTAATATCGGCAGAGTTCTTCAGGTTCTCATACTCCTTAACCTCGCGGAACATCTCTGTCTTCTCAAAGCGACGCTTGTCAAGCAGGTACTCCTTCTTTTCAGTGAACTCTTTGGTTTTAAGGTATGATTCCAGCTCTGCCAGCCTTTTAATACGGGCCGAGTCCTTTACAGATACATAGTTGTGGTATTCCTTTGAATCCCTGAACTTGTAGTATGATACAATGTCCGGAGCGTTTCTCTTCCCTTTGAAATCAAGAAGCTTCTGATACTCGGCACTATCCTTGAAAGTCACCGGTTTCATGTTCTTCTTCTGGAGAAAGGTTGATGATGTTACAAATGCCTTCAGCTCCCTGAATCTCTCCACCTTGCCGGGGTTAAGGTTTTTCTTAACCTCCCTGTCACCCTTCAGTTTCTTGTATTCGAGCCATTTTCCATACTCCTCGGAATCCCTGAAGGTCACAGGCTTCATCCTCTCCTTCTGTTTGAATTCAGGTGACTGGATAAAAAGCTGAAGGTCTTCGATCTCCTTAATTCTGGACGAACCGTTGAGGGATGTGAAGTTCTTAAGAGGTGCACTGCCTTCGGTCCTGAAATATGATACAATGTCCTTCGCTTTTTTAAGACTTAAATATTCGCTCTCCCTGGCATGTTCCTCAGAACCTTTGTAGGTGAGCGATTCTATCTCTTTTCTTTTTTGCCTGAAGCCGGCTGAATTGACACTTTCGTGAAGAACATTGTATTTTGCCAAAACTTCGGAACCGGCAAAGGCTATCATTCTTTCATACTCGGCGAGCAGAGCCTTCTCATCCTGTTCCAGTTTAGAAGTGGCGGGGATCATCCCCAGCATCAGCTTTAAGGTTGACATTGCAGATTAAGTTTTGGTATAGTCGGTTAAAGTTAAAAATCTTTCAAACACAACAGTCGCGATCAGCCAATTATTTGTTACTTAGGAGATAACAAACAAAACGGACTGATTTTGACAATCATTTAATTTTCAACAGAATAAAAACGGATGAAAAAGCTCATTATTGTTACCGTCATGATTATACTGGCATCATGTGGCACTCTGAGGCAGAAATCAGCTTTGTCTGCAGAAAGACAAGAGCTCCCTGCCCGGGCACTTGCTGTCATACAGGACGATCCTTTCCCGGTTTCCGGGGAGGACCAGGACCATCTGATACTGGCAACTCTGTGGTACCAGAAATCGGCTGAGATGAGGGCCCTGTACTATCAGTGTTTCCGCAATGCCGCGATTTCCCTTGCAGAAAACCTGGCATGGGCCGGGCGGACGAAGCCTGCAGCAGTGACGCTTGACATCGATGAGACGCTGCTCGATAACAGTCCGTACCAGGGCTGGCAGGTGATTGAGAACAGGGCATTCAATAACGAAGACTGGATACGGTGGGTTGAACTTGCCCGGGCAGAACCGTTGCCGGGCGCCGTGGAGTTCACCCGGTATGCTGATTCACTGGGGGTTGAGGTCTTCTACGTTTCAAACAGGACTGTGAAGGAGATGGGGCCGACAATCCAAAACATGGCCGCCCTGGGGTTTGCCAATGCCGACAGCGCGCATATGCTTCTGAAAGAGACCACCTCATCAAAGGTTGAGCGGAGGGCAATGATTGAGAAGGATTATGAGATCATTCTGCTTGTGGGCGATAACCTTGCAGATCACAGCGGTATGTATGAAAAGCGGGGCGCTGATTTTAGCTTTGCCACAGTGGATACGGACCGGCGGCTGTTCGGCACGAGGTATATCGTTCTTCCCAACCCGATGTACGGCAACTGGCTTACGGAGCTGCTGAAAAAGACAGAAGGACGAACGGAGAAGGAGAAGCTGCACAAGCTGCTCAAGACGTTCTAAAAAGTCCATAAAGTCCAAAGTCTGTAAAGTCGAAAGTCCGTAAAGTCAAAAGTTGAAAGGTAAAATGGAGTAACTAATGGATTCTTAATTCTTAAGCCCACAACAGCCTATTGCCTGACTGAAGACTGTTAACTTCCGACAGAGGACTACTCTACTGCCTAATTTGACTGCCTACTGCTGATAGCATCAATGGCTAATTTTCATTAAATAGCTGATTGTAATCGCAATAATTACACTATATTTGCGATTATAATCTTAAAAATAGAGCATATGATCACCAGAAACCTTCAGGAAATCATCGGGGAGAAATTGGGCAAAGGAAAGGCAATAATTATTTCGGGTGCCAGACAAACCGGAAAGACAACCCTTCTGAGGTTACTGTTTTCAGGCATACAGGATTCGCTGTGGTTTAACGGAGATGAACCTGATGTCAGAGCTCTTTTTGAAGAACCTTCTTCGACAAGATTTTATGCCATGTTCGGTGGGAAGAGGATAGTCATAATTGATGAAGCACAAAGAATAAAAAATATTGGCCTGAAGCTAAAGTTGATCACTGATCAGATACCGGAAGTGCAACTTGTGGTAACAGGATCTTCCTCCTTTGAGCTGGCCAATGAGATCAATGAACCTCTTACAGGCAGAAAATGGGAGTATAATCTTTACCCAATAAGTTTCGGAGAGATGGTTGGTCATCACGGGTTTTTACAGGAAAGAAGACTTCTGTCTCACAGGATGGTTTACGGTTATTATCCTGAGGTTGTAAATACACCCGGACAGGAGAAGGAGTTGCTGAGGCAATTGTCAGACAGCTATTTGTATAAAGATATTCTTATGCTTGATGATATCCGGAAACCTGAAAAGCTTGTCAGGTTACTGCAACTTCTTGCATTTCAGGTAGGCAATGAAGTCTCATACAATGAGCTTGGAATGAATCTGGATCTGGACAACCAGACGGTAGAGAAGTATATCCAACTGCTGGAAAAGACTTACGTGATATTCAGACTTGGGTCTTTCAGCCGCAATCTGCGCAAGGAACTCAAGAGAGCCAGGAAGATCTATTTTTATGACAACGGCATCCGTAATTCATTGATAGCAAACTTTAACCCTCCGGAGTTGAGAAATGATACAGGTGCTCTCTGGGAGAACTTTCTCATTTCTGAACGTCAGAAGCACATTCACTATTCGGGAATCTGGGCAAACAGATATTTCTGGCGAACGCATGATCAGCAGGAGATTGATTATATAGAAGAAAGAGATGGCCAGCTCTGGGCCTATGAATTCAAATGGAAGCCCAACAAGAAAACTAGGATGCCTGTCGCTTTTACTGAATCATATCCCGGAGCTGTTGGAGCGGTCATCACCCAGGACAATTTTGAAGACTTTTTACAATGATATATCTTCATAATTGCTAAATCATGAGCAAGTGCAACCCTTCTGATCCTTAAGGCTCTTCCTTTATGGAGGGTATTGTTAAAAAGGTATTTACATTTATTGACTATAAATATAGACAAATAAGTGAAAAAAACTTGTGCGTCTATAAATATAGTCGTACATTTGCAATGAAGGATTGATTGAGAGGCAGTGCCCGGCAGCGGGTATAGCTGTGGTATTTATGAAAGATTGTGTTATGCAACTGACGAAGGCTGAAGAGCAGATAATGCAGATTTTATGGGATCTGGAGGAGGGAGTGGTGAAGGATATCAGGGAAAAGTTTGATGATCCGAAACCTGCGCGCAATACAATCTCAACCGTATTGAAAGTGCTGGAGAAGAAAGGTTATGTTGATCACAAGGCATACGCCAACGTGTTCCTCTATTATCCGGCAGTATCCAAAAAGGAGTATTCAAAGCACCAGCTTTTCGGACTGCTCGAGGGATATTTCAATAACTCCTTCCCGGCAATGACATCGTTCTTTGCCAGAGAGAAGAATCTTTCAGTGAAGGATCTGGACAGGATACTTGAGGAGGCCAGGGAAGAGCTAAACGATGACCAACAGGAATAAGATATGGAATCAATTGCATTTTACCTCCTGAAATCGGCCGTATGGCTTGCGGGCTTCACGCTGGTATACCTTCTTTTTCTCAGGAAGGAGAGGTTCTTCAGGCTTAAGAGAGCATACCTGGTTGCCGGGGTTGTCATGTCACTTCTTCTTCCGCTAATAACTGTTCATTATAAGGTTGAGCTTCCGGTGCCGGTAGTACAGGAAGTGCAGGTCGGGGCTATGGCTCTGACTGCGGAAGCTTCATCCGCCATGGCGCATCATGAGCAGAAATCCTCCCTCGCCCTTTTCCTGGTGATATATGCAGGCGGAATGGTTCTGTTCCTGTTCCGGACCCTGCTGCATATCTTTTCGCTTTACCGGGCTTTTAGCACGGGATCAGTGAGCAGGACAGGAGATGCCGTATTGGTCAAAACTGAAAAATATACCTCCGCTTTCTCGTTCTTCAATTATGTTTTCATCAATCCTTCAGTGAGCGAGCAGGAGGCCAGGGAGATCCTTAACCATGAAATGGTGCACCTCAGACAGAAACACTGGTTCGATCTCCTGCTTGTTGAGATGATGAGCCTGATACAGTGGATGAATCCGTTTGTATGGATCTACTCCGCTCTTGTCAGGCAAAATCACGAAAATCTTGCCGACGAGGAGGCTCTGCAGAGCACAACCGACCCGGCTGGTTACAGGGCGGCTCTTCTCAACCAGGTCTTCAACGCCAGGCTGATCAGCCTCTCTAATTCATTCAACTTTTCGTTTTACACAAACAGATTTGAAATGATGAAAAAGATTGTTTACTCTCCCTACAGGAAGCTTAAAATGCTTCTTGTGTTACCGGTTTTTGCGATTATGCTATACGCTTTTTCAGCACCGGAATATGTCTATGCTGAGTCCGGCGATCCGTCGGAAATAACACTTCCTCAGCCCGTTGCCCTTATCCAGCAGCTTATAAAAGGTGTGGTTTACAGAGAAGACGGAACCCTATTTCCCGGAGTAAATGTCAACTTATCCGGAACCTCCCTTTCAGTGATCACCGATGTTTCGGGCCGATTTGAGTTCAAAAACATTCCTGATAATGTGATACTGGTTTTTACACATAAGGGCTATAAGTACCTCCCTCTTAATCCTGTCACAGGCAAGGAGATGACCGTCACGATGGTACCTGACCCAAACTTTGTTGACCCTGCCACTTTGAAGAGTGATGTTTCGGAAAAACTGAAACCACAGCTACTTGTCGTTGTCGATGGCGAGCTTACTGATCAGACTGTTTCTGGGGTTATTGAAAAGATGGGAAACGACTTCGGTCTGGCAAAATCCCTGACCCCGGAGGAGGCCACGAAAAAGTATGGTGAGGAGATAGCCGGAGGTGCAGTTGAAATATATTCCAGGGAAAAAGCCAGGGAGCTGGGTATGACGGTTCCCCTTCGCAGGACCTCACGCGACGATTTTCCGACCTTCGGGGGTGATTTTTACCTTGCGTTTACCGACTGGGTGATAAGCCGAACTGAATATCCTCCGGAGGCTAAGGCTGCGGGAATAGATGGCTGGGCTCACGTCAGCTTTACTGTTGAGCCCGACGGTACAATCAGCAATGTAAAACCCAAAGAAACAACCAACCCTCTTCTTGGCAATGCCCTTGCAGAGGTGATCAAAACCTCGCCCCTGTGGGAGCCTCCGAAGAATCCCGGAATGAATGAACCCTTTACCTCCGAAATCACGGCTAAGTTTTCCCTGCCTGATAAGGTAGGTGGCGGGGAGGTGTTTGTAGTAGTGGAGAATATGCCGAAATATCCGGGTGGTGATGCAGCCTTGTTCAAATTCATCTATGAAAACATCAGGTATCCTCCTGAAGCCAAAGAACAGGGCATAGAGGGGAAAGTCATCCTCAGGTTTATGATCGCCTCGGATGGTGCAGTTGAAGATATTTCTGTTGTCAGAGGAATCGACCCGCTGTTAGATGCCGAAGCAGTAAGGGTTATGAGCCTTCTGCCCGACTGGACGCCGGGAACACAGGGCGGGAAGCCTGTCAACGTATGGTATTCTGTCCCGATCTCCTTTGCACTATCCTCGGGCGAGAAAACGCAGGAAGGATTATAATCCGGAACGGTCTCAATTTAAAAATCCGGGAGGTTTAATCTCTCCCGGATTTTTTCCATTCAGGCAATTACTTCTTTAACAGATTGTTGCACTTGTCGAGATGCTGTATACGAGAAATAGACATAAGCTGCTATTCCTCTCATCAAAAGCCATTTGCAGACCGGAAGGACATTTATTCTGACACTTGCAGTTTATCTTCTTCCTGTTCATTCTGAATGAACAAAATATTTATATAGTGTTCAATGGCAATGAATGAAAATTATCCGATCTCCCTCTCTCAATATTCGTTGTAACATTATTGAATTACAATACTTCTCAATCTGCCGGCAAGGTAAAGAGGGAGTGAAATCAGATTGTATGTAATCTCCTCCCGGTCAGGTAAATTGACCCTGGCGGTAAATCCCCTGCCAACCGATGGGATATCTGTATTGAGACGGATACCGGTTTCCATTTTTTTTTCTGCCAGAAAGACATGTAATGATTTCATTTTGCCGCGTTTCCCTGCTTTTATCTCAATGGGGTAAATGCTATTGCCAATCTGGTACAGGCAATCAATCTCGGCATTTGAATTTTTTGCCTCACGTATCCAGTAGTACAGTTTTTGTTCGATGTAAGGTTCACCGGATGCCATTAACTCCTGAAAGACAAACTGCTCTGCAAGAGCACCTTCAAAAGCTGTAAACAGGTTATCTATATCCATCAGCCTGATTCCGGCTATATGATTAAGAACCCCTATATCGAAAAAGACAGGCTTGAAAACATCATTATCCTGCATCTGTGAAAGGGGTACGCCGGTTGATCGCGTATGCCTGACAAGGTGAACTATTCTGCTCATTTCAAGCTTAAGGAAAGCATCTTTCAGCAGACCTGAAGAAGCATTCCGGTTTACATTCACATATTTCACCTTTTTGCCGACATTGTTTGTCACGTAGTGCAGAACGTCCTTCAGATGCTCCTGCTGTTTGCGTGTTCCATACTTTGCAAAGTCATATTCAATGGAAGTAATCAGACTGGAGTGGATCTTCTCAATGCCTGACAGATCTTTCGTTTTAACATAGTAATCGACCGCTTCGGGCATTCCCCCTACAAAGAAATGCAACCGCAGCAACTCCAGGATCCTTTTGTGTACAGCTTCACTGAAATATTCCTCAAATGAAAACCCGTTAATGAACTGTAAAAGTCCGTCCTCGCCAATAGCACTTAAGAACTCCGGGAAGGTTAACGGGTACATATAGGCGAAGGCAATCCTGCCTACCGGCATTGAATACTGTATCTCATTAAGGGTATGGTCTAAAAGGGAACCGGCACAAATGAGATGAAGTCCCGGCCTTTGTTCATAAAAATAGCGCAGAGATGCGATAGCCTTTGGGCAAACCTGTATTTCATCAATGAAGAACAGAGTGGTTTCATCTGCGACAGGAACCTTATAGAGCAATGATAATTCATTGATGATATTGTCAGGCTGCATGCTTTCAAATACAGAATGTATGTTGCGGTCCTGCTCAAGATTCACTTTCAGGAGGTGGCTGTAGCTCCTTTCGGCAAATTTTTCAATGGTGTATGTCTTTCCAACCTGCCGGGCACCTCTGATTATCAGCGGTTTTCTATTCAGGCTATCTTTCCATTCAGCGAGGTATTTTTCAATTTGCCGGTCCATATATGTATATATTATGATGGTAAAGATAATAAATAATATTGGAAAATATTAAATAGTAATTAAAACACAATTGGAAAATAAGATTTATTGTCATTAAATACTATTGGAAAATTTAATAAATGAATTTGTTGTGATGTGGGAACAGAAACGCCCTCTTGATACTCTGTATGGATCTGATGCAACCATCTGGAAGGGAATAAGGCTGTCAGATTTCCTTATCATATGGTAATTTTTCCGGGAGGGATTTCCTTTGCCTGGTGAAGGTTAACCGGTATCCCCCAAAATGCGCCCTGTTTTTCTTATGGCATAGCTAAATTATAAAAAACTGTAAAATAGAATATTGTATCCCGGCCAAGGGGAAAAATTACTCTTAAAGGAAAAATTTTCTTAAAAAAACTAGCTTTTGCAAAAATTCGGATTTATCTTTGACCGACCGTTCAACCAAAGAGCGGTTTTTTAAGGGGGGGGTTATTGAATGAACGTTTAATCAAAGACTATGTCGCCAAGATCATCCGCAAAATTCGAAGAGATGAGGGAGGAGAAAAAGACCCTCATTATGGATGCAGCCCTTGAACAATTTTCAAACATCGGGTTTCATGCCACAACCATAACCCATATAGCCAGGCATGCAGGCATCTCAAAAGGCCTAATGTACAATTACTTTAAAAGCAAAGAGGATCTGCTCGCAGCCATTATAAACAGGTCGCTCACCGAGATATACGGCACATTCAATCCTGATCACGACAGCCAGCTGACGCCCGCGGAGTTCGAACTGTTTATACGCAAGATTTTCAGTCTCTTCCGCGAGAAGAGGCAGTCATGGAAGCTGTTGTTCAGAATAATGATGCAGCAGGGTGTCTACGAAAACCTCCTCAGTGAAGAGAAGATGCCGATTTCCGTTTCCGGAACCCCACTCCGGGAGTTCTCGGAAAATATGATAATGCTCCTTGTGGACTATTTTGCGGGGAAACAGGAATCTGCCGACCCGGATTATGATCCCACAATCGAAATGCTGATGTTCATCAATACGATCAAGGGTTTTGCCATGACATACCTTTTTGCTGATGAACAATACCCAGGTGATTACTTTGAAAAGATGGTAGAGGCATTGATAAAAAGATACAAATGAGCCATCAATTTGTCCTTAAGTACAGTTGTAATGGAAAAACAAAGACGCCTATGTTCTCCCGCTTTACAGGGAAGCTCTCTTTCCACAAAAAATAAAATTTGAACATTATGAAAATATCAGTGAGACCGATGATAGTGCTTCTGACGTCACTGCTTTTCCTGCCTGCCTGGCATTCAGTCCCGGCCCAGCAGCTGACGGCCAAAGAGATAATCACGAAGGCAGACGAAAAGTTCAATGGCGAGATGTCAGGCTACAGTGTGATGAGCATGACAATCGTCCGCCCCACCTGGCAGCGAACAGTTGAGTTCAGGTCGTGGTCGCTCGAAGATGACTATTCACTTACCCTTATCACTGCCCCGGCACGTGAGAAGGGCCAGACCTTCCTCAAAAGGGGCACGGAGATGTGGAGCTGGAACCCGGCAATCAACAGGCTGATAAAACTCCCCCCCTCAATGATGTCACAGGGATGGATGGGCTCTGACTATACAAATGATGATATCCTCAGGGAATCGTCTGTAGTTGACGACTATAACCACACTATGGAAGGAGAGGAGGAGGTCGACAGCCGCCTTTGCCATAAGATTAAGCTTATCGCAAAGGAGGATGCTGACGTCCTCTGGGGCCACCAGGTATGGTGGGTAGATAAAAAGGAATTTATTGTCCTGAAGGCCGAATTATATGATGAAGACGGATACCTTGTCCGTACGGAGAGAGGCACAGACCTTAAAACGATGGACGGGAGATTCATTCCTTCAACCATTGAGCTGGTGCCGGCAGAAGAGGAGGGTCACAAAACCGTTCTGAAGATCCTGGAGATGAAATTCAACATAAAACTCGATGAGAGTTTCTTTTCACAGCAGAATATGAAAAGCATAAGGTAACATCCGGTAAATAAATGGATTATCAGCATGAAAGACTATCAGCTCGCCTGGAGGAACCTCTGGCGAAATAAAAGAAGAACCCTAATCACTGCCGCCTCAGTTTTTTTTGCGGTGTTCTTCGCACTGGTAATGAGATCATTCCAGCTCGGAACCTACGAGAAGATGTACAGGGATGTCATTGAATCATATTCCGGGTATCTGCAGCTCCAGCACGTTGATTACCTGGATGAGCCAAGCCTGGACAACGGCTTTATCATTGATCCCGAAATCGTTAGCCGGATTGAGGGTGATCCGAACGTCACAGCCGTCATTCCCAAACTCGAGTCATTTGCCCTTGCCGCTGTCGGAAGCCGGACACAGGGTGTCATTGTAATCGGAATGGATCCCGAAAAAGAGATAAGAGGACTTAATATAAGAAACCGACTCGTCAAATACAGGCTGACACCTGAAGCAGTTGATACACTGAAGGCTGAAAGCCTGCCCGGCCGGACAGGAAAGCTGCTTGATGTATTTGTCAACGAATCATTTACCGATGAGGCAAGTCTCATCTCCATTCTTGGCATCGACCGCTCCGATACCATTGCGGTTCTTCCGCTCTTCAGGAAGTATGCTATTTTTGATAACAGTTTCCTTACCGCTGCCGATACGGGTTATGCAGTCATTGGCAATGGCCTCTCTGAATACCTTCATGCAGGAGTTGGAGATACTCTCGTGCTGATGGGCCAGGGGTACCATGGTGCATCGGCAGCCGGACTCTACGTTGTCAAGGGCATTGTAAGCATGCCCCAGCCTGAAATTGACAATCGGTTCGTCTATCTCACGCTGAATGATGCACAGTATCTTTATGCTGCTCCCGGAATGGCCACCTCCGCTATTATAAGCGTCCGGGGTGCAGAAGATGATGACCTTATAAAGACCCGCAACAGGCTCGGTGAAGTCACCGGTGAGGGTCTTGCCATTCGTACATGGAAGGAGATGAATGCCCTCCTCATCAACCAGATGGAGGCGGATAACAAAAGCGGTGCAATAATGATCGGCATCCTGTACCTGGTTATAGCTTTCGGGGTCTTCGGTACCGTGCTGATGATGATGGCTGAAAGACGCCGTGAGTTCGGCATGCTGGTCTCAATAGGGATGCAGAAGGGCAAGCTTGCCAAAGTGATATCCATGGAGATGTTGCTCATAGGGTTCCTGGGCGTTGCGGCCGGCGTGGCAGGGTCACTGCCAGTTGTCATCCTCGGATATGCCAGGCCACTTCGTTTTACGGGCGAGATGGCAAAGATGTATGAAGACTATGGCTTTGATCCGGTGATGCCTATGTTATTGCCCGACACTTATTACCTGTGGCAGGTAGTGATAGTTCTCCTGATCCTTTTCATTGCTATCGCCTTTAGCGTCCGCAAGGTCTTCAAAATGAATGTTATAAATGCTCTTCGAGCCTAACAGAACAAACTCATGATAACATCTTTAGCCTGGAAAAACGTCTGGAGGAACAAGGCAAGAAGCCTTACCGTCATCGCTGCTGTTACAGTAGGGGTATTTGCCGGTGTCTTCGCAATGGCTGCAATAAACAGTTCCATTGTTCAGAGGATTAATGCGGCGGTTAATGAGGAACTTGCTCATATACAGGTTAACAACAAGGAGTTCCGCAGCAGCAGTGATATTCAGAATTACATTAAGGATCCTTCAGCTGTTATCACCACCCTTGAGAAGACCCCCGGTGTTACAGACATCACAGGCAGGGTCATTGTAACTGGCATAGCCTCTACATCTGCCGGCAGCACCGGCGTTGAGATAAATGGCATAGACACACAGAAGGAACTTGAGATGTTCACCCTGTCGCAAAAATTGATACCGGGAACCGGCAGTTACTTCGGGTCTGACACGAAGCTGAACAGTGCATTTATCGGGGAGAAGCTCGCCAAAGAGCTTTATATTATCAGGTACATCCTCACTCCCGAAGCATTTGAGTCGCTTGTTTCACAGGGAGTTCCCGAAGCAGTTGCTGAAAAACTGAAACCGCTTGAAGGGTTGCGGTTCACCACGGAAAAGAAGCTCACGGAAGCATATACCGGGCTTCTGACCGGCAAGGAGATAAAAGAATACGGGATGAATATCAAAGAGGCGGCCTGGTCTTACCGGGAAGGCTCAAGAATCATACTCTCCTTCCTTGATGTAAACGGTCACCAGACCGGTGCTGCGTTCCGGATAAGCGGCATCTTCCGAACCAATAACGACCTTTTTGAAGCAATATCGCTCTTTGTACCACAGGATGAACTGCGCAGGCTGACAGGCCTGGAAGAGGGACAGTATCACAGGTTTATCGCCAGGCTGGAGGAGGATGATCTCACAAACAAGGTTACTCCGGTTGTCAGGGAGGCGTTGCCAGGACTGGAAGTAATGAGCTGGAAGGAGATACAGACCGACCTGGCAATGGTAACGGATTACATCAACCAGATCTACGCCATTTTCATGGTCATTATACTTGCTGCCCTTGCTTTTGGTATTGTTAACACTATGCTGATGTCGGTCCTCGAACGGACCCGCGAACTGGGCATGCTTTCGGCTATCGGCATGAACCGCCGCCGCATCTTTATGATGATAATGCTTGAATCAGTTTTCCTTTCTATAGTCGGAGGTTTCGCAGGTATGGCTGTCAGTGCCGTGGTTATAGCCATCACCGGCCGTACAGGGATAAACCTCATTAAATATGCAGAAGGGATGGAGGCATTCGGATATTCTGCCAATCTCTATCCCACAATAGGAGCAGATTTCTTTATCATGCTTACGGTGATGATTGTGCTCACGGGGATATTATCGGCGATTTACCCGGCACGCAAGGCACTGCAGCTAAATCCGGTGGAAGCATTAAGAGGAGAATAACAACAAAACATAATAACAATGAAAGTAGTCGAAATCAATGACGTGTCAAAGACCTACCATGATACGGAGGTGGAGGTGAAGGCCGTAAACGGAGTCACACTCAGTTTTGAAAAGGGTGATTTTGCAGTGATTGTAGGTCCGTCAGGTTCAGGCAAGACGACGTTGCTGAACCTCATCGGCGGCCTTGACCAGCCTACCGGCGGAGAGATTATCGTAGCGGGACACCGGCTCTCGGAGCTCAGACCCTCGGAGCTGATCGACTTCAGGATGGAACATGTGGGCTTCGTCTTCCAGTCGTATAACCTTATACCCGTCCTCACGGCTGCAGAAAATGTAGACTTTATCATGAACCTCCAGAAATGGCCAAAGGAGAAGCGCAAGGCCCGTACGAACGAAATGCTTGATTCAGTTGGATTGTCTGACCGCCACAACAGCCGCCCCTCACAGCTTTCCGGCGGGCAGCAGCAGAGGGTGGCCGTAGCTCGCGCCCTGGCACCGCGGCCGGAATTCATCCTTGCCGACGAGCCCACCGCAAACCTCGATTCAAAATCGGCTGAGTCTCTCCTGGATATAATGGAGAAACTGAACCGGGAGGAGCGGATGACATTTATTTTTTCCACCCATGATGTCAGGGTGATGAAGAGAGCCCGCAGGGTCATAACCCTTGAAGATGGAATAGTGGTATCAGATGAAAGGACAAACCACACAGCATGAGACAGATCTTTCTGCTGGCGGCCTGCATTCTTGCATCACTGACCTCACTTAAGGCCCAGGAGGCCGGTAGCGGACAATCAGGCGATGAGTCTGCCCCGGGGAATCCTGTAGGGCTATCTGTTGGCGGATATGCCACATGGCTGCATATGGCCATGTTTGAAAAGCCGGAAGACTCATGGATCAACAGCAGCATGCTGCATAACAGACTGAATTTTAAGGCGTATGCCGGCAAAGGATTCACACTTGCCCTGGAGGTGCGTAACCGGTTTGTAACCGGAGACATGGTAAAGCTTGACCCGTCATATATTCAAGGCCTTGCTGATGATAAGGGGTTAGCAGACATGTCATGGAACCTGGCCAGCGGAAGCTCTTATGTGCTTAACACAATGGTTGACAGGGCTTATGTTGACTTCACCTCCGGCCGTTTTCAGATCACTGCCGGTCGGCAGCGTATAAACTGGAGCCAGGCCCTTGTATGGAACCCCAATGACATTTTCAACACCTACTCATTCTTCGATTTTGATTACGTGGAGCGGCCTGGCAGTGACGCCCTGAAAGTCACATACTCAACCGGCCCGGCTTCAGCCGCGGAGGCTGTCGTCAAGATTGATGGCGAAAAGAGGATAACAGCGGCGGCTCTCTTCCGGTTTAACTTCCTGAACACAGACTTTCAGTTTCTTGCCGGGGAGACAGATGAGGAACTCTTCACAGCCGGAACAGGATGGTCAGGAGCCCTTGGCCCATATTCAGTCAGGGGTGAGGGTACCCTTTTTGTTCCCTTTGCAGGCCCGGAAGAGGGGGAGAAGGGTACCTTGATTGTGACAGCCGGTGTTGACAGGAGCTTCTCTGACAAGATCACGGTCCTGGCGCAGGTGATGTACTCAAACAATCCGCTTTCACCAGGCAGCTTTACGGACCTGTACGGAGGCGGTCTCACGGCCAGGGAACTTGCCTTCTCGGAATTCAGCGCCGTTGGACAGGTTTCATATGCTCCCATGCCCCTGCTCAACATCTCATTGTCAGCAATATGGTATCCGGATCTTGACGGATTCTATGCCGGCCCTGCGATTGATTTTTCACTGGCGGAGAATGTTGATTTTACCTTCCTTTGGCAGCACTTCAGCAGTCTCATAAATATGGAAAAGACCAGGATAAACCTCGGTTTTGTAAGGATCAGGTATAGTTTCTGAAACCTCCATGTGTTAGCACACAGAAATACAAGTAAATAATAATCTGATACATGGAGGTTCCATCATACAAATTAAATCAATAATTTATATGATGAAATTTTCATACTTTTACGGAATTAACGCCGAAAGTATGTCATTGGTCCATGAACTCGAGAAATCCGGTAACTGGTTATTCAGGAGGAGAAGCTGGCTGCCATTAGTAATCATTGTTCTGGCAGTAGTTTATCTCTTCGTTGCCAACCGCAGTGTTATCTATTTCAACTTCACCTGGGAGGTAATGTGCATCCTGGTCTCCGTTGCCGGGGAGCTCCTCAGGTCATACACTGTGGGATATGTTCCGAGGAACACCTCGGGCCGCAATGTGATTGACCAGCTGGCCGATGAACTCAATACCACCGGTATCTACTCGGTTTTGCGCCATCCCCTCTATGTCGGCAATTTCCTGATGTGGCTCGGGCCGGTCCTCTTCCTCAGGTCGGTATGGTGCATCATCATCTTCGTACTGGCATACTGGCTCTATTACGAACGGATAATTTTTGCCGAGGAGCAGTATCTCCGCCGCAAGTTCGGTGATACCTATGACGCATGGGCCTTCAGGGTTAAGGCGGTGATTCCGGGATTCAGACATTACACGAAGTCAATCCTGCCGTTTGCATTCAGGAATGTTCTCAAGCGCGAGTACAACAGCATTGCCAATCTCTTCATCGTCTTTGCGGTAACGGACCTCTTCCGCAACATCGCTGTTACGGGAAGAGTATACATGGAGCCCATGTATGTGACACTCCTGACGGCAGCACTTATCTTCTGGGCCATTGTCAGGTACCTTGTCAAGAGGACGAAGTTCCTCTATGTTGAAGGGAGATAGGAAGGAAAGCTCCTGCCTATCTGTCTCTTGCCCCCATGTAAAGCATTATGTGATAGATCAGAGTTGCCAGTGACCCCAGCGCTGCAACCACGTATGTATAGGCAGCCCATCTCAGCGCGTCTTCAGCCTTGTCATGTGTTCCCGAGTAGGTAATGCCGGCATTGGAAAGCCATGCCAGGGCTCTCTTTGATGCATTGATCTCCACAGGGAGTGTGATGAAGCTGAAAAGGGTGGTGATAGCGAAGAGCACTATCCCGCCAAGGAGTATCTCGGGTCTTGAGTTGAGGAGCACCAGGCCTGCTATCAACACCCACTGTATCCAGTTCGATGCAAATCCCACAACCGGGGCGAGCTTCGATCTCATGTTCAGCCATGCGTATGACTGCGCATGCTGGAGGGCGTGGCCGGTCTCATGGGCAGCCACGGCAGCAGCAGCTACACTGGCCCCAGAGTATACCTCACGGCTGAGGTTGATAGTCTTTTTAAGCGGATTGTAGTGGTCAGAGAGCTCTCCCTCCACACTGTGAACGGTAACATCAGTGATGCCGTTGTCACGAAGCATCTTTTCAGCAACATCGCGTCCGGTCATGCCGCTGGCAATCGGCATCTTCGAATACTGCCTGAATTTCGATTTGAGCCTGGCACTGACAACCCAGCTCAGTATCATGAACACTATAAATATGATCCAGTAGGTCCCGTTGTGTAAAAACATTGTCTCCATTAATTATTGATTCTATTAAGTTTGTTTTATTACATCAAAACATTTGCCAATAACTATAAGTTCTGACAGGAAGTCATTTTGTCATGACGATTCAGCTTATCTTTGGGCACGATGATCAAGACAGCTTCAAAGGTATTATCTTTTTTACTGCTTATCCCGGTATGGATTTACCGGTGGTTTATTTCTCCGTGGACACCGCCCTCATGCCGACACGTTCCTACCTGCTCGCAGTATACAATTGATGCTTTCAGGTTGCATGGCCCTATAACCGGGATCGTCATCTCAACCGGCCGTATCCTCAGGTGCAGGCCGGGAGGCACTCATGGTTATGATCCGGTTCCGGGATTTATCTTCAGACGGTACAGGCCGGAAAAGAGTATGTTTCGTCGTGCGCCGCGATGCAACCGGCTGAAGGAGAGAGATTAGAAGCTGAGTTTTTCCCGCAGCATCTTATATCCTGTGCGGCTTACCGGGATCTTCTCGCCGGATTTCAGTACTGCCACGTAATTGTCTTTGCTGTATGGTTCGAGCCGGGTGATGCATTCCACATTAACGATATATGACCTGTGGACCCTCATGAAGAGGCCCGGGGGGAGGTGATCCTCATAATACTTCATTGTCTTGGGTTTCAGCGCTTTCCCCTCGCTGTAATAGATCATCACGTAGTCATCTTCCGCCGCGAGGTATGATACATTATTCAGCGGGATGATCTTTATTCCTGCTCCTTTTCTGAAGACAATTCTTGTAAGGTAACCTTCCGCTTCGGAGGCGGCGGCTACAAGCTTCTCAATCTTCTCGGGCTCGGGCTCCTGTTTTTCAAGGCGGCTGACAGCCTTGCCCAGAGCATCGTCAAACCGTTCCTTTGAGAATGGTTTGAGCAGGTAATCTACTGCATTCAGTTCAAAGGCCCTTATGGCATACTGGTCGAAGGCGGTTGTAAATATCACCTCCGGCTTCTCGTCAATGACCTCCAGAAGCTCAAACCCTGTAAGCTTGGGCATCTGAATGTCCAGGAAGATCAGGTCAGGACGCTTCTCTTTTATCTCCCGGGCTCCGCAGAATCCGTCACCGCACTCCCCTATTACCTCAATTTCGGGGTGGTCCTTAAGCATATACTTTACCAGTTCCCGGGCCGGGGCCTCATCCTCAATGATCAGTGCTCTAATTGTTTTCATGCTGTAGTAATAGAAAATATTTCATGTTCTGCGAAAGGGGAATCTGACTGTCACATTGAAGCTATCATCGTTGCGGTTGACGGTGAGGTCTGCCATCTCGCCAAAAAACAGCTCCAGCCTGCTGCTTACATTTTTGAGTCCTATTCCTGCTCCTTTTCGTGTCACCACAGAATCCGTATCAACATTGTTTGTGACAGAGATTACCACGGAATGGTTCTCCATCCTGGCGCTGGTCTTTATTATAACCTCCTCCGTTGATTCATATACCCCGTGTTTGACGGCATTCTCGTAGAGGGGCTGCAGGAGCATTCCGGGCAGGAGGGCAGGCAGACATTCCGGACTTATATCCTCCTCAATGACAAGGCGGTCACCGAACCTCACCTTCTCAATCTGCAGGTATAGTCTGAGGCTCTCCATCTCGCTCTGCAGGGTGACAGGCTGTTCATTCCTGGCCGAGAGGGAGTAGCGCATGAAATCCGAGAGTTTGACTATCATCTCCCTTGCCTTGAGAGGATCCGTCACGGTGAGAGAACTGACTGAGTTGAGGCTGTTGAAAAGGAAATGAGGGTTAATTTGTGATCGAAGCATCTTCAGTTCTCCTTCACGCACCTGTGCTTCCAGCTGTGCCTGGCGTGCAGCCTTCTCAGCCAACCGGGTAGCGCTGAGGAACAGATAGTAGATAAGCACAATCATGAAGAATATCAGAATTCCGGCAGTAGCCCTGAAGACCAGGGATGAGTGCCAGAAGATATCATAATCAACCTTCTCGGCCACAAAGGCCCTGACCAGGAATCTTGGCAGGATAAGCCATAGAATTATTGTCAGTGATCCGGTAAGGACGATGTTGAATACTGATGAGTAGAGCTCGTTGTCATTTCGAAGCATATACTTTACAGGAAACCAGACAGCAAGGCCCAGCAGGCCGTACAACAGCATGGAGATCGCCCCGTCGGCGATAGCCACATCGACCTTGCCCCCATAGACAAAATGAATGAGCAGTAACTGGCCTGTAGCTAAAATCAGCCAGGCCAGCCACCATGTAAGTAACCTTGTTCTGTTCTCCAGTAACGGATGCTTCATATTCTACTTGTAGCTCTTGATCTCACCCCCTCCGAAAATAACGGTTCCTCGCAAAATCAATGATCTTGTGTTGTCCTTGATCACGTCACCTCTCATCTTCCTGCCGTCGGAGAACCCACCCAGGACCGGTGTGACGTCAAGAATCACACTCCAGCTTTCAGGAACAATTATGGTTGTACCACCAAAGATACATGTAATTTCAATTACATTCTCTCCTGGTGCAAGTGATGACCGGGTAAGGTCAACCTCGCCTCCTCCGAATATCGAAGTTATCTTTCCACCCTGGAAGTTTTCGGTTATGAGCTGTCGCTCTGCGCCGCTGAAGATATTAACGTAATCGATGTAATCAGCCTTGTTTGTAGTTTTGAAATCAAGGGTTTTTCCAAGTCTTTTGGAGTTCATGAGCAGGACTACTCCAATTACTATAAACAGTGCAGGCCAGAAGAAATTGAATGACCTGAAGAAATCGGTAAACAGTTCCGGGATCAGGAAGAATCCGCCGATGGCTACCATGACGATTCCGGGTGTCTTGTTATCTGAGCCGATGAGGGTTATCACACCGATGGCCACCAGCAGCATCTGCCAGCTGAAGATGATGTCATCAATGAAATGATCAAGTGGTTCCGGAAGTATTGTTGACTTCTTGACCATGAGAATCAGTCCCGCAATAATTAAAAGAATTCCTATTATTAACCTGTTGGAGGTCTCGGATCTTTTTGCCGGTTTGTTTAATTCGTTTTCCATTGCTTTTATTGTTATGAGGTTTTTAACATTTGCCTTTTTTTGTCAGTGGCCTGATCATGAATGCCAGTCCGGCAACCACGAGCACGGCAGGCCAGTAGATGTTCTTATAGACGGGTGATAGCTGAACTGTCATGTCTGGCATCAGGAACCAGAAGCCTATGGCGAACAGAACCACTGCCGAGACCAGTTCCAGGCTCAGCAGGGAAAAGACTCCGAAGAAGACGAGAAGCATCTCCCACCGGAAATAATCTGATATCTCGCCCAGGTTGAGCAGATCAAGCTTCGCTACAATCATCACCAGTCCCAGCGAGATCAGGAACTTTGCGATACCAACGAACGGGTTGCTGTGTTTGTCTTTCATGTCCGGGGAATTTATTTACGCATCAAAAGTATTAAGTCAATTCATACTATCAACATACATTTCCGGCAGGGAGCGGATTTACTTCGGTGAACAGCGAAGAAAACGGGCGGTGTTACTTTTTTGTTCATAATTTTTTTTATTGGAAGAGGATTTATAATTTTGCAAACCGAAAAAAAGGGAATATGCCCGGATTATATTCCATACCGCTCGCGGGATTAAAGGAGGCCAGCTATACCTATGAGTTCGAAATAGGTGATGACTTCTTTGAGGCTTATGAGGGGTCTGAGATAAAGAGGGGAGAGTTCAATGCGGTAGTGGTGCTTGATAAATGTTCCACACATATTGAACTTGATATAGTGATCAATGGCCGTGCCGAGGTGGTTTGTGACAGGTGCCTCGACAGTTTTTATTTACCGGTTTCATCTGCTAACAGGCTGTTTGTGAAGCAGGGCAGGGAGTGGGAGGAAGCCGATCCGGACTTGATTACAATGCCACTGGATGAGCATGAAATAGAACTGAGTCAATTTTTCTATGAATATATCCATTTGGCGTTACCTTTGAAGCGGATTCATCCTGATGACAATGAGGGCCGCACAATGTGCAATCCCGAAATGATCAGGAAGCTTGAAGATCATCTTATGAGTGGTGATGAAGACCCGGATCCACGATGGGATGAGCTTAAGAAACTGACAGGAAATAATTAAATTAATTCATTACTGCGATGCCAAATCCAAAACACAGACACTCCAGCACCAGGAGGGACAAAAGGAGGACACACTACAAGGCTGTGGCCCCCACCGTGGCTGCATGCGCGAACTGCGGATCAGCTCATCTGTACCACAGGGTATGCCCTGAGTGCGGATACTACAGGGGCAAGCTTGCCGTTGAGAAGAAAACGACAGCCTGACAGGTTTTCCGTTCAAAAACTCTGAACGATGAAAATAGGTCTTGATGCTATGGGGGGCGATTTCGCTCCCGATGCTACAGTAGAAGGAGCAGTTGATGCCCTCAACAAGCTGCTGCCAGGAGACCGGCTTGTCCTTATCGGCGATAACGGACGCATTAGAGAGAAGCTCACATCTATGAATGTTGAGCCCTCTCTGTTTGATATAGTCCCAACAACGCAGGTGATAGAGATGTCTGATCATCCGGCTAAAGCCTTCTCACAGAAAAAGGACTCGTCAATAGCTGTAGGGTTCGGTATGCTTAAGAGCGGCCTGATAGATGGCTTTGCCAGCGCCGGCAACACCGGCGCCATGATGGTTGGTGCAAGCTACACCGTGAACGTAATTCCCGGTGTCTTCAGACCAGCCCTGGTAGCGCTTATCCCGAATGTCAACGGAAAGTCATCAATAATTCTTGACGTGGGTATCAACCCTGACAGCAAGCCGGATGTTCTCCTGCAGTACGGTATGCTTGGATCGGTCTATGCAAAATATGTACTTGGCGTTAATAATCCTGTGGTGGGCCTTCTCAATATCGGAGAGGAAGAATCAAAGGGCTCTTCAGCTGTCAAGGCAGCCTATGAGCTACTGAGGGAAAGCAGTGATGTCAACTTCAAGGGCAACATCGAAGGGCATCACCTCTTTACTGATGAGATGACCGATGTAATCGTCTGTGACGGCTTCGTCGGGAACGTGGTCCTGAAAATGGCTGAGAAGTTTTACGCAGTGGCCAAGGCTAAAGGCATCAGAGACAGCTTCTTTGACAGACTGAATTTTGAGGTTGTAGGGGGTACGCCGGTTGTCGGCATCAACGAAAATGTAGTGGTTGGTCACGGCATCTCAAACCGGACAGCAATTATGAATATGATACTCCAGACTCGTGATGTGGTACATGCTGACCTTGCCGGGAAGATCAAGGAGGCAATCGGAGCATGACAAGAATAAGAGCAGCAGTAACAGGGATCAATGCCTGGGTGCCGGAATACCGCCTCACCAACCAGGAGCTCTCCACCATGGTGGATACCACCGACGAGTGGATAATGCAGCGCGTAGGCATCAAAGAGAGACGTATTCTGAAGGGCGAAGGCAAAGGCACCTCCGACCTCGGCGAGCCGGCAGTGAGAGGCCTGCTTGAGAAAACAAACACCTCCCCTGACGAGGTTGATCTCCTTATCTGTGCCACTATTACCCCTGACATGGCATTCCCTGCAACCGCAAATATAATCTGCGACAAGGTCGGGATAAAAAATGCCTTCAGCTTCGATATAGGGGCAGCCTGTTCCGGTTTTCTTTTTGCACTTCAGACAGGGGCTTCATACGTGGAGTCAGGAAGATATAAAAAGGTCATAGTAGTGGGCGCAGACAAAATGTCATCCATTACTGACTATACTGACCGAACTACATGCACCCTCTTCGGTGATGCCGCCGGTGCCGTACTGCTTGAACCCACACAGGAAGAGTATGGTGTCATGGACCATATCTTTAAGGTCGACGGATCAGGAAGGAAATACCTTCACATGAAGGGAGGAGGGTCACTCAGGCCCTCATCACATGAGACCGTAGGCGGACGCGAACACTTTGTCTACCAGGAGGGGCAGGCTGTCTTCAAATTCGCCGTATCAAACATGGCCGACGTGGCAGCGGAGATCATGGAAAAGAACAACCTCCGGCCAGATGACATCGCCTGGCTGGTGCCACACCAGGCCAACCTCAGAATAATTGACGCCACCGGAAGAAGGATGGGACTGCCTCCTGAAAAGGTGATGATTAATATCCAGAATTACGGCAATACCACCGCCGCAACCATACCCCTCTGCATATGGGATTTTGAGAACAGGCTCAGAAAAGGCGATAACCTTATTCTCGCAGCCTTTGGCGGAGGCTTTACCTGGGGACGGATATGGCTGAAATGGGCCTAGGACCCCCTCCCAGGTAAGTAAGAGAGAAGAGAGATTGCTATTTCATCGCTAATTTTATTCGCCGCGCACA
>JBFYPM010000132.1:0-21968 GCA_041303295.1 Bacteroidales bacterium | reverse complement strand
CATTTTAAGCAGCCAATCGAGACCCCATCTGACCTCGTCAAGTATATCAGGAATGCCGTTGCTGCCCGGAGAGCCTGCGGCATCATGGGTGTCACCGAATATTTCAGGCGACTTTTCATATGCAAACATCATCTGGTACACCGAGTTGGATGTGGTGGCTGTGTACCTGAGGTGATCACTGGCATCATGATAACCGCCCCATACATCAATGACGGTGCCGGAGAGGGTCGGATGATCAACGATCATACCGTCATGGGAATGACACGAGTCTGCGAGGAAGGGATTGTATCCGCATCGCTGCTGCCTGATATAATTAAGTATGAAATCGGCTGTTCCGTCATATACCCCGGCCCCGATACGGAATGTCTCAGACCGTCTACCTACATATAATATATAGTATCCTCCAGGCTCCGTCAGCTGCGAAAAGTCGAGCCTTGCCGCAGCCGCCATCCCCCATACCGAACCGTCATATATTGAAGCTTTACCTTTGAATACCACTTTGTCTGTCAGCGCCTCGTACACAGTGAAGGAAGATCCGGCTCCGGGTTCCTGTGAGATGTAAACAGCAACCTTGACTGATGACGGCAGGTAACCGAGCTGGTTGATTCTAATCCAGGAGTCGGCCTTCACGGAATAGACTGCGAGGCTCAACAGCAGGAATGAAAATAACCTCTTATTCATCTCAGTAGATTTTTTTTATTGCAGCGTCCACAAAGTAGTGAGCCAGAATCTCCCGGTAAGAATATCCCGAGGCACCCATCACTGCAGCCCCGATCTGGCAAAAACCCACTCCGTGACCCCATCCTGCACCGTGCAGTATAAAGAGAGGTTCCCCTTCCCGTTCAGCGGTTTCAACAAAAAACGCCGAGCTGTAAAGATGTGTTTTCGAGAGGGTTTTTCTGATCTCAAGCTCCTTGCCGATGACCATAGTCTTCCTCTCTCCGGCGATCTTCAGCCTTATAATCCGGCCGGAGGTGCCCCTTGTCAGGGGTTCCAGGGCTGTCACGGTACCGAAATCAATCCCTGTCCTCTCCTTCACGAGCGTGCTAAGTTCGCTTTGTGTATAAACAACTTTCCACCGGAAAAAGTCATTGGTCTCCTGGTCATAGTTATTCAGCACCTGCGAAAGTATCTCCCTGTCGTGGGTGTTGCAGAAGGCTTCAGGATTACCACGGATCCAGTCCACGGCATTTTCCTCAACTGTCAGATCAGTTTCATAGCCATCCTGAGCTTTGTTGTTATCAATCAGTCTCTGCAGGTAGGGATGGCTGACCGGCTCCCATACGTTCTCAAAGAGTTCGGTGATACCGCCGCAGCACTTTGAGTAACGTGCATCGCAGATATTGTCACCTGACATCAGAGCCTCGCCCTCCGTCTCCCTGACGGCAAGCTCCACAACCTTTGTCGAGGCCCTGGTTATACCCTGGTAGCGCTGACAATGGTCGTCGGCACACACATCGAAATCCTTGTGATACTCCCTGTCATACCACCTGTTAAGTTCTGTAGCAGTCACAAAGTTCGTACGGTATCTCTCCGTCACCTCACTCAATTTCAGTGTCTTATCAATCTGTGCAAGCAACCAGCTCCGTGATATTACAGCGTGTGCCTTCAGAAGCTCGACTGATGATGTGGCACTCATCTCCGAAGAGATGACACTGAGCAGGTAATCTTCAACGGGCAGGATATTCACAGCGGTCACCTTTTCTCCACGGATGATAAACTTAAGCATCCCGCTGAAGGTCTGGTCTTCATTCCTCTGCCAATGGAAGTCAACGCCTATTGTCACGGCATGGAGCGTGAAGCTGCATCCGGTATATACTGACGGTATCAGAATGATCTCTGTTGCGGCCTCAATGAGCTCCTCTTCATTTTTCAACTGAAGTTTGCCGTCTCTGGCCAGAGCTGTATAACTGCCGGTCAGTACCCTGCTGCCGTCCCCGTATTTGTACGTACCGTTAAGAGTGAATGTCAGGCCGCTGCCTGAGACAATTCCGACGCTGATCTCCGGGGCTCTCTGTTCTGTCATATCGATTGTACAGTTAATATTTTTACTTCCTCTTCGCTGAGGCAAACCTCCGTCAGAATGTCGGCAATATCAGTGTCGGTGATCTTTGTGAAGTCTTCCTCCCTCGGGGTAATGAAGACACCTCCGAGGTCGACGGATGCGGGGCTGAGCAAGATTTTTTCATCGCCTTCGGCGAAATAACATGCCGGACGGTGGACCCTGCGGGGCATGATATGGACAATCCATTCATTTCCGGTATGATATGCGAGTATATTGAGCATTGGTTCCGGCCTGTCAGGCTGGGAGCGCGCAAACCCTTCGTAAAAATTATCAAACAGGACTGCAATTTCACTCTCATCTGTTCCTTTCAGCGTCACCATGCCCCTACCGTAGCCTCTCCAAAGCCACGTCTCCGTACTGCGGGCAGTCAATGCTTTAGTACTGAGTAACGGATTGCCGAAGTCCTTTTCCACAGGGAGGAATCCCCTGTTGCCGGCCTGAAAATGTAGATGATCGGGTGCCGACGCCCCGCACTGAGGTCCGTTATAGAATATGACATACTCCGGCAGTGCCCGGGCGAGGCTGAGCATTGTGCCGAAGCTGCCTGCAATGCGCTGGGGGGTGTGAGACCCTGATACAATGGTGAGGTGTCTCCGAAAGATGGGAAAGGGATTGATAAGGATGATAAAGTCATCACTGAAGGGCACCCCCTTCTGTTCCGGAGGACGGTTATTCTCACAGAGGAAGCAGGGTCTCGCCTCAATTGAACGAGCATCAACTTTTGCCGCCGATGAGGTTATACGCCCAGGGTTGAACTGAACAGCAATAGTATACCCGGTGAAGGATAGCTCCCTTACTCTGACATTGTCAAGCTGCCGGTAGCTATCGCGAGCCTGGCTCCACTCCGTAAGCTGACTGTTAAACAGTTCCCCTACTTTATGTGAATAATCCTTCATCAGGGGTTTATTTTTTATTGCCCTCCGGCATTCTTTTCCTGGCGAGGAGCTCTATTGTCCTGATCTTGTCTTTATAGAGATTGTGAGTATTCATTTTAACAACATCAAGTATGGCATCTGAGTTCTCATCCCATCTGCGGCACAGGTAAAGGGGTTCATATATCCGCCCTATCTGGTAGTGACGGCTGATTGCCAGTCCTACCGCGTAATCTTCACCGTAGCTCACATTCGGCACCCTGATATTCCTGAGAACGGGTGTGTAGAATGCTCTTGGCGCTCCCAGACCGTTGATCCTTAGTGCATTATTGCGACCATTGTCCGGTGTCCATTCCTTATGATCTATCAATCCGGGCGGGATATCCTTCAGATCAAAGTTCACCATTTTATACGACCCCACCACCATGGCGCACTTCTGTTCGCGGAAGGCATTCAGCACCCTGGTGATTACAGAATCATCTATATAAAGATCATCGCTGTCGAGCTGAATTGCAAACCGTCCGCACTTTTCACTCATGATTGCCTCGTTCCAGCAGCCGCCGATACCCAGATCCTTCCTTTCAGGTATAATATGCACCACCCTGCTGTCTGCGGCATAAGACCTTATTAAATCCGTGGTACCGTCGGTCGAGTAGTTGTCCACAATAATGAGATTGAACCTGTAGTCTGTCTTCTGACTCAGAACCGATACAATGGCATCACCTATCGTTTTCACCCTGTTCCTGACAGGTATTACAACCGATGCATCAAACTCAAACCCCGGGGCGTCGAATTCAATCTCCCTGAACTGCGGTCTGAGCCATGCGCCGATACATCTGAGGTGGCTGGTGCATGCCTTTTCCATTTCGATCTGTACTGCACGGTTACGTGGATCAACATAGTCAAACTGTTTCTCGCCTGACTTGCGGGTGTCAGTCTCAACCTCCGTATATAGCAATTCCTGGATATGGACCAGGGGGTGGGTCTGTGAAACCCTGAGTCGCAGGTCATAGAGGCCTGCAAAGCTGTAATCCTCATCCATGCGGCTGCACGCATCACGGAAGGCCAGGGCGCTGTAAAGTATTACAGAGCCGAAATTAAAATCATCGCGCAGGCTACCCTCCTGGTAATCGATTACAGGATGGGGTGATAGCGCTTCATTCTTCCTTTCGAAATAATCGGAGTAGACCATCCCTGCTCCGGTGTCATCACAGATCTGCATCATCCTGTTCAGGGCGCTGCTCCCCAAGTCAAGCGGGAATCCCTTGCTGTAGGTGAGAACATAGTCCGTGTCAGCAACTGCTGCCATTTTTTTCAGCGCGTCGGTGGAAGTGAAAGCTTCAGCGATAATGTAAGCGGCATCAGTTCCCCCCGGTTTCTCCCGGTGACCGGGAGGGATCACTATAAAAACCTTGTTTACAACGCCGGAGGCTCTCAGTGAAGTGACTGTCGATGTGACCGATCCGGCGTCAGACCATGGTAGAAAGCATGTTATTGAGTTTGCCATCTTATCAGGTTATTTTGTCAGTAAAAAGTTCAGTATCTGTTTCATAAGCCTATCTCTCTCAACCTGGGAGCTGATAGTCTCGAAAGGAAAACCCATTACGAAACTTCTCACCTCTCCCCTGTGCATAACTGCAGCTGAGGTATTGTTCTCAGAGTACCTGAGTGCAGTGAGGGTGAGTTTGTCAGCCGGTTCTAGTGCATCAGGAGCCTCAGCGGCATAGAATGAATCATCAGATCCGGTGTTGAAGCCATACCTGCCGGTAAAATAAGGTTGTGCAATGTCAGTGGCATAAAGCGCTCCCGTTCTTACGGCATGATCCGTCCGGGGCTTGATGTGCAGGGTACTCATCACCCTGGCTGTAGCAGCAGTATCAGCCAGCATCACCATTTCAGTGCCGGTGTAAGACCCTGACATAAATACAGGCATGGCAGCTTCCTTCATCCTTTCCAGGCTCCTCAGAAACTCAGGAGTATAGATCTGAAACTCCTTTTTCCCGGGATCAAATACTCCAGCTGTGGTCTTCTCCTCACCAAATATCAGGTCCACAGTGCACCATTGACTCAGGTCAAAGTCAACATTATTGAATACCTCGTCGCTGACCGACAGGAAGGATTTTCCGGCTGCCATGACTGACAGGCCGTGAGTATAAGGGAAGTCAAAAGTATTTCCGGCTATGATCCGTCCCTCCCTGTCAGAGTAAGAGGCGCCCCACCCTGCATTGTCATCGTCGGTCCAGGGTGACCTGCGTTCAAAATCATACTGGTCGCCGGTACCCGTGAAGTCATACCTGTCAGCCACTCCGCGGTCATCCCACCATGCCACGCCGGCCATGCCCCCGCGATCGAACCAGGTGGGGCCCGATATACGGTCAAACGCGTTTACTATCAGCACCGTGCCATCAGAACCTGACTTCAGGCCTACAGACATTGTCTCTGACGGGAAGCTCTCTCCCCCGTCATTTACAGCTGTCACCCTGAAGCTGAAGACTGTGTCATAAGCTGGCAGTTCGGTGTCATAAGAGGTTCCTGTCACCGGGGTGCCGCTGTCGAAGCCTCCGTAGCCGGTACGCATGTACACCCTGTATGATGAGGGAACCGCGGTGGACTCAAGAGGGTCATTGACCGGCTCCCATCTGAGCCTGACCTTTTTCCCTTCCAGGTGTGCCAGGGCCATATGAGATACGGGAAGAGGATGAATAGTGTACTCCGTTCCGGAGGCAGTTGCCAGGTATCTCACTATACCTTTGTATACGGCACGGCTTACATGAAACCTGAATCGAGGGTCAAAGCCGTAACGCTGATCAGCAAGGTTCTGATGTGACAGCAATTCGAGTAGCATGGCAGGCACATCCGGCTTGCGGGCTTCGTAATAGCTGCGGTCCCACATACCGCGTCGTGTCCACTCAGGATTGAACAGTACATGAATGTCATTCACGATCTGTGTCTGTATGATGTCAGTGAGGTCGCGACTGGCAAGACGGCTTGTGCCATCGGGAAAGAGGCCTTTGTTTGACAGTGTCGAATAGATCCCCAGGGTTCCGATGATTGAATCATCGGGCGTGACGCCGGCATCAGTGTGGAAAGCGAAGGAGAGGTCGACAGGGATACCCATGCCCGTCATGCCTGATGAGTCGGGTTTGCGAACCAGGTAGTTGACCCACTCAGAACGTGACATATAATCATCGTTATAGTCGTTCTTTCCATGATTGGGAGTATAGACGATGGTGTCAGGCATACCGGCATACTGAAGCCAGTAGCGGGCAGCCTCAAGGTACCTGGGCTTGCCGCTGAGCTTCCAGCTATAGGCTACACTGTCAGACCGGTCAGCAGGTGCCACTGTCTGACTGCCGGCATTGAGCGACCACTGGTTTGATATTACTGAGGTTGCCGGACGCCGGGCTATGCTGCCCATACCGCCGCCGAAACGGACGGCATCAACAACTGCCGCTGAGCCCTCATAACCCGACACCGTAACTGACCCTTTGGCGCGGTCAATGCCGGCATCAAAAAAGAAGGATCCAAGCCATAGCCATGTCCCTCCTCCAAGAGCCTGATCAACAATGAAGTCAGTGCTTCCCCCGGTGTGACTAACCCTGATCTTTGCTTTGCCCGGGTTATCCTTTAGCGGAGGCCAGGAGACTGTCACGCCATAATAACCCTGTTCAGGAATTTCAGGAATATAGACGACAGATCCGTCTGTAATTCTCAGGGAGGTGCCCAGCAGAAAAGGATTTTCACCGGTGAAGAGGGTGTCTTTTAAAAGGAAGCCCTTCCCGGCCTCCCGGACAGGTTCGGAAATATGTAATACAAATTCAGATTTGCCTGTTGAACGGTCGTTGTCAACAATAACTTCATTTATCTGGATATCTCTCTCGCGGGGCAGAAATACCGTTGCCCCGGAATTCTCGAGCATTGGTGTAAGATAGGGAATCACATATGCCATCACCGACAGATCCTCAACACTGCCGAAGAGCTTTGCACGCTGCCACTCCCAGCGGTTGAGCGGCATGTCAAAGTAGTAGCCGTGGCTGTGCCACAGGGCCAGATACCTTCCCTGTAGTCCGGAAGACGGATTAACTCTGTTAACCTGGCTAATCAGCTGGGGCCTCACGCCCGCTGGCTGGGGGATCCGTGCCGAATCACGGGGCATTGTATGCCTGAAGTAGTTGGGTATAAGCTGTCCCAGCCTGAACCCGTTTGAATACATTAATATATTGTAATCGCTGAACTTTCTGCCCAGCTCATCCCTTACCGATTTCAGCAGCCTGTTGTAGGTATCTTCCCGGACTGGATTATATGACAGAGTGACCGGAAACCACAGGCTGAGCTCCTTTTTGTTACCATCAACGGTGATTGAATCAATCTTCCACTCCTCCGGGTAAACCCACTCGGGCACAGGATTGACCCATTCTTTCAGCCTCGCTTCAGCAGTTCTCTCAATCCTGCCGGCTTTCTGGCCGGAAAGCGCCTCCGGACTCCCGTGAAGAGTCAACGTAAGTAAAAGTAAATTAAGGAGATGGGATTTGCTCATCGCTGAAAAGATTTTACTGAATATAGTAAATATGATTCAAAAATAGAAAGTTTTTTAAAATATGTCATACATCTGACAAAAAACTGATTATTTCAATATATTTATTTACATTTGTTATTACTAAGTAAGTGTCAGGAAAACCTGTTTTAAATATATTCCTTATAATCAACTGAACAGAAGTAATTAACAATTTCTCTACACAGATGATACTTATTGCTGACAGTGGCTCCACAAAGACAGAATGGAGAGAGGTTAAGGAGGGAATTGCCGGGAAGTCATACATCTCTTCTGGCATAAATCCATTTTTTATTTCCGGTGACGAGATCATCCGACTCCTTGGGCGGGAGATACCTGCGCTTGGTGGTGCCGGGGTAAGCGGAATTTATTTTTACGGAACCGGGGTGAGTAATGCAGCGAAAGCTGAGATAGTCAGGGGGGCCCTCTCCGGCTTTTTCGGCACTCAAAAGCTTTTCATCGGCAGTGACCTGCTCGGTGCGGCCAGGTCGCTATGCATGAGTGACCCGGGTATAGCCTGCATCATAGGTACCGGATCCAACTCATGCTATTATGACGGAACAAAGATTGTATCAAATGTATCCCCTCTGGGTTACATCCTTGGTGACGAGGGTGGCGGTGCTGTAATAGGGAGAAAGCTTGTGGCAGGCGTGCTTAAGAAACAGCTGCCCGGCATCGTCATTGAAAACTTTTTCAAGGCATACCCATATACTCCTGCCGAGATCCTTGACAACGTATATAATATGCCGCTCCCAAACAGGTTCCTCGGGCAGTTCTCACGGTTCATCTCGGACAATATCCATGTCGCGGAGCTTCAGTCAATAATAACATCAAGCTTTGACGAGTTTATTGTGCGCAATGTGCTCTCCTATCCTGAGGCAAGACAGTATCCTGTTCACTTCACGGGCAGTATAGCCTATCATTTCCGGCCATTCCTTGAAGAGCTGCTGATCAAACACCGTCTTCAGCCGGGGGTATTCACACTCACACCCATGGATAACCTCGTTAAATTTCATATTCAGAATCCACACATTTAATAAAATGACTAAACAGGCTTTTACACGGCAGGCCATCAGCATAACCGAATCACCTTCCAACTTTGAGGATCTTGACAAGATGACCGTCAACGAGTTGTTGACAAATATAAACCATGAGGATGCCAAGGTGCATGAGGCTGTCAAAAAAGCGATTCCACAGATCGAAACTCTTATAAATCAGATACTTGTACGTATGCAGAAGGGCGGACGGCTCTTTTACCTGGGGGCAGGCACCAGCGGAAGGCTCGGGGTGCTTGATGCCTCAGAGGTCCCGCCAACCTTCGGCGTTCCTGACACGGTTGTAATAGGACTGATTGCCGGAGGCGAGACAGCACTGAGAAAGGCAGTGGAGGCTGCTGAAGATGACACCACAAAGGCATGGAGCGAACTGGAGATATTCAACATTAACACCAAAGATTCAGTCATTGGTATAGCAGCCTCGGGCACAACCCCATATGTCATCGGCGGTGTTCAGAAGGCAAGGGAAAACGGAATCCTCACCGGATGCATCACCTGTAACCCGAAAGGCCCGATAGTTGATGCCGCTGAATTTCCCGTCGTGGTTGTTGTGGGACCCGAGTTTGTCACGGGAAGCACCAGGCTAAAGGCCGGCACAGCCCAGAAAATGGTACTTAATATGATAACCACCACCCTTATGATCAAGCTCGGGAGAGTCAAGGGAAACAAGATGGTCAACATGCAGCTTACCAACAAAAAACTCATAGAGCGCGGTACCAGGATGATCGTTGAGGAACTCAACATCCAGAGAGAAGCTGCACGTATCCTGCTCATGGAGCAGGGATCGGTAAAAAGAGCCCTGGAGTTTTACAGGGAGAACTATAAATAACAGGAAGGATCAGGGTGAAAAACTCATCCCGTTCTGACATAATACGCCCGAAATGACAAACGATGTCTTCAGCAAAATCGGTTCAGGACTGACTCTCAGTCAGAAAATCGAGAGAAGAATTGAGGAAGCAATAAGACAGAAGAAGCTGCTGCCCGGCTCCAAACTGCCTACTGAAAAAGAGCTATGCGGACAGTTCGCCGTCAGCCGTACAGCTCTCAGGGAGGCTCTCAGGCGTCTGAGTGCACGCGGACTGATTGATATCCGGAAAGGAAGCGGGATGTACATATCAGAACTGAAGATTGAGGATGCAATAAATTCACTCCATCTCTTCTACGACCTTAGATTCAACTCTGACCTTATCCTCCAGATTATTGAGGTGCGACGGCTGTTTGAGCCTGAGGTGGCCAGGCTGGCCGCGAGGAACCGGACGGATGAAGATATCCGTACCCTCCAGAAGAACCAGCATGAGCTCGAAAAATGCAACCCGGACAACACCCAGCTCGAGGTTGACCTCATCAACCGGTTCCACATGAACCTCTCGAAAGCCACGGGTAATCCTATCGTGATCATCAGCCTTGAGCCGGTCTACTCCCTCCTTCCGCGTATGAGAAACCTCATCTACGGAAATATCGAAGGCGAAAAAGACTATACCATGAAATACCAGAGAGAACTTCTCGAAGCCCTGAGGGATAAAGACAGCCAGAAGGCGTTTGAAGTATCCGTCACACTTCTGGAACGTAACATGGAGATCTACAAGAAGTACTTCAAGACGAACTGATCCACTCTTGTCTGCCGGATTGTATGCGCATAAAGAACGCACTTGCCGCAATACTCATTTTGGTTCTCCTGCCGGAGGCTGCCGCACAGGAGTTTGATACAGCCATGGTGGGGATTCACCAGGCAGAGAGTGAGTACTTTTCACGTATGCCCGACACAGCAACATCGCAGGGTATGGTATCAACTACGATGCCGTCAGTACTCAAGAGCAGGAGTGACGAGGAACTGACGCACAAGGTCTTCGGATGGCATCCATACTGGGCATCAACAGCTGCTTATATGTCATATGATTATGAAGCCCTGTCGCACATTGCATACTTTAGCTATGAGGTTGATACGGCAACCGGAGGTTATACTACCCTGAGAGGATGGGACTCCACCCCCATTATCAGTTACGCTCACCAGAGAGGCGTAAAGGTGATGCTGACCGTAACAAACTTTGGTTCACAACGCAACACGGAGCTGCTGACAGACACTGCAAAACAGTGGACCCTGATAAATACCCTCATTACCCAGTTGCAGGCGCGCAACGGCGACGGCGTGAACTTTGACTTCGAGACCGTCCCTGCGGCCCAGAAGGCCAACATGGTCAGCTTCTGCCGGAGAGCCGTCAGAGGCATTAAGGCAGTGCTGCCCGCTGCAGAGATATCACTTGCCACTCCGGCAGTAAACTGGTCTGACGGCTGGGATCTGGGTGCACTGGCGGGTATCTGTGACTATATAATAATGATGGGGTACAACTACTACTGGAGCGGGTCAACTACAGCCGGACCGGTGGCGCCGGTCTCCGGCGAGACATATAATATCAGCCGGAGCATCAATGAGGACTATCTTGATGCCGGCGTTCCGTCAGGCAAACTTCTGTTGGGTGTTCCCTGGTACGGATATGACTGGCCTGTTACCAGCAGTGCGAGGAAGGCCGCAACGACCGGGACAGGAACATCAAGGGTTTACAGCGCAGCCCTCGCCCTGGCCGCAAGCCATACCAGGATCTTTGACGATGTCACCGGCGTTCCCTGGATTAGCTACGAGTCACCGGGATGGAGGCAGATGTGGTATGATGACAGCCTCAGCCTGCAAATGAAAAGCAACATGGTAAAAGAGCTGCACCTTGCAGGTATAGGTATATGGGCACTGAGCTATGAAGCCGGCAGGCCGGAACTGTGGAAAGGATTAAAAACAGCCTTCCTGCCTAATTACACCTCAACAGGAAAAGATATCCCCGACGGCTCACTCAGTGCAATCATGGTTATTCCCAACCCTGCAACTGACATATTTACAATTCACTACACGGTAACAAGGAAATCACATATCAGCCTGATGATCTATGACACACAGGGCAGACTGGCTGCTTCAGCAGTCAACAAGGAAATGGAACCCGGGTCATGGTCTGAACCCTTTGATGCCAAAACACTTGCCCCCGGGGTATATGTTTGCATACTGCAATCGAGGTACGGCAGGTCCGCCGTTAAGTTTGCAGTCATTGAACCGAAATAAACAATATGTTGATGAAAAAAATATTGATGGTCATGGTACTTACCGGTCTCATCCAGTCTCTTAACGGACAGATGCAGGAGGCAGTTGAAAAAATCAGAACAGATTACAACCTTATGGGACTCTCAGTGGCTACGGTCTGCGACGGGAAGGTCACAGGGACATACCATGCCGGGATGCGCGATTTTGAACGTAACCTGCCTGTCAATGAGAACACCAAATACCGGATAGCGTCCATCTCCAAGTTCGTCATGACCACGGCCATGATGCAGTTGTACGACCGGAGGCTGCTGGACCTGGATGAGGATATCAGCAACTACCTTGGTTTCAGGCTCAGGAACCCGGCGCACCCCGACAGGCCAATCACGGTCAGGATGCTCCTCCTTCACACCGGATCGATCAATGAGGGCAGCGGTTATGACGCTTTCCTTATGGACACATATAACAACGTGAGCAACCCTCCCTCCTTTTCTGAGCTGCTGGTTCCGGAAGGGAAGTACTATACAGCAGACATGTGGCGAAAAGAGGCTCCTGGAGAATACTACACCTATTGCAATGCCAATTTCGGTCTTGCCGGGACAATCATTGAGCGTATCACAGACCGACGTTTCGAGGATTACATGCAGCAGACCCTGTTTATTCCACTGGGTATCACCGGTTCATACATCCCTGAAGGGGTGACTGACATCAACAATCTCGCGGTTATTTACCGGGGTGAAGAGGGAAAGTGGGTTCCCCAGACAGATAATTACATGGGTGTCATGTCAGCACCACGCGACTTCTCCGGATATGTCACCGGCACCAACGCCGCGGTCTTCTCCCCGCAGGGAGGTTTGCGAATCTCAGCTGCAGAACTTGCACGGGTTATGATTCTACACCTCAACAAGGGAAAATTTGACGGAAAAAGGATCATCTCTGCTAAGAGTATTCGACTGATGCATAAACCTCAATGGGCATATGACGGAACCAACGGCGACACTGAGGGCGGGAGGCCGGGGAGCCGTGGACTGAGCGTCCATATCCTGCCTGATCTGCAGCCAGGTGACCCGCTTCCGGAAGGATCTCACATGATGGGCCATACAGGATCAGCCTACGGACTTAACTCTGCCTTCTTCTTCGATCCGAAAGGCAAGTATGGTTTCGTCTTCATGATGAACGGCAGCCTTGACTGGCCTGCCAGGGACCAGTCCGCCATCTGCTTTAAGTTTGAGGAAGCACTGCTCAGGGCGCTTGAGGAAAACTCCGCAATGCCGTATGATCGCATTCGGAAACAAAAATGAACCTGCATTTGTGAAGAGTGACGGACCGGTTGCGGTATTCTGGTTCCGGCGTGACCTCAGGCTGGAAGACAACACGGGACTTTGGAAAGCACTGAATTCCGGATACAGGGTGCTGCCTGTTTTTATTTTCGACACAGAAATACTTGATAAACTTGAGGAGAAAACTGACCGACGCGTCTCATTCATCCACCGGGCGCTTGAGGCTATGCAGCAAAACATGGTAGCCGCCGGTTCATCACTGGTGGTACTGCATGATACCCCGGAAAACGCCATCAGAAAAGTAGTCTCGGAATACGACGTCAGAGCCCTGTTTGCAAACCACGACTATGAGCCATATGCCACAGAACGAGACCACCGGATAGCCGGAATAATGGAGGCAGAAGGCATACCTTTCAATACATTCAAAGACCAGGTCATTTTTGAAAAGGATGAAGTACTGAAGTCTGACGGAACTTCTTATACCGTGTTTACACCCTACTCGAGAGTGTGGAAGAAAAATCTGGTGGAAGAACATACAAGGCCTCATCCTTCAGAGAAGCTTGCCGGAAATTTTCTAAAACTCAAACCGTTACCGCTGCCATCGCTGGCTGATATCGGTTTCCTGCCTGCGGACGGCCCCTTCGGGGCTACCCGGATGAACACAGGGCGTGCCGGGGCCCCCGGAATAGACTCAGGGCGTGCCGGGATCCCCGGAATAGACGAAGGCCTCTTCAGAACTCCTGAGATTGACACCACCCTCATCAGCAACTATCATAAGACACGTGATATCCCTTCGCTCTGCGGAACCACAAGGCTGGGCGTACATCTGCGCTTTGGCACTGTGAGTATCCGTGCGATGGTTAGAACCGCCCTGACCCTTAATGAGACCTGGCTCAATGAGTTGATCTGGAGAGAGTTCTTCATGAGCATCCTCTGGCACTTCCCTCATGTAACTGACAACTCCTTCAGGAAGAAGTATGACAGCATAATGTGGAGAAACAACGAAGATGAGTTCGACAAATGGTGCACAGGTATGACAGGGTACCCGATCGTTGATGCCGGCATGCGTGAGCTGAACGCAACCGGTTTCATGCATAACAGGGTCAGGATGATCACCGCAAGCTTCCTGACAAAACATCTTCTCATCGACTGGAGGTGGGGAGAAGCATACTTTGCAGGTAAGCTGCTCGATTACGAACTCTCGTCAAACAACGGCAACTGGCAGTGGGCTGCCGGTACTGGTTGCGATGCCGCACCTTACTTCAGGGTCTTTAACCCCGCCGAACAAACCCGGAAGTTTGACCCGGACCTGGCCTATATTAAAAAATGGGTGCCTGAGGCGGGCACACCTGCATATCCGCGGATGATGATTGACCATGCCTTTGCAAGGGAGAGAGCCCTGAAAACATACAGGTCTGGTTTGCTTTAAATCCTGTCACAGCCTGCATTGAGGGATTTCGTCAAATCCCCAGAAAAACAACTTCCCCGGTAATTTGTTTATCTTTAGTACCGGTGTAATAAAATGATCCGTTTGTCAATACGAAAAAAAATAAGAGCTCTGTTCAATCCCCCCATGTACCAGGGATGGGGAAACACGAGGCAATACTTTGAAGGCTGGTACTTCAAGCTTGTCAACGCTTCTGAAACGAAGGCCTACGCGTTTATTCCGGGAATAGCAATGGAAGAATCAGGCGAGAGCCACGCATTCATCCAGCTCCTCGACGGTAAGGAAAAGAGATCGGAATACTTTTCATTTGATGCAGGTACATTCTTTCCCTCAGCTAAAAGTTTCGAAGTCTCCATCGGCAATAATTACTTCTCCCAAAAGGGCATAAGGCTTGACCTGCCAAATGTCACCGGGAGCCTGGAATTTTCAGGTGTTGTTCCCTGGCCAAGCCACTGGTACTCGCCCGGGATTATGGGACCCTATACTTTCGTCCCGTTCATGGAGTGCAATCACGGCATAGTAAGCATGGACCACAGTTTGTCAGGCTCCCTCACTATCTACGGAGAATTGATTGACTTCACCGGCGGAAGAGGATACATTGAGAAAGACTGGGGCCACTCCTTCCCATCAGCCTACATCTGGATGCAGTCAAACCACTTCAGCACGCCCGGAATCTCGTTCAAAGCTTCGGTGGCAAGGATACCCTGGGTAACCGGCAAATTCACCGGATTTATTGCGGGTCTGTGGCTTGGCGACAGGTTATACCGTTTTACTGAGTACAACAGAACACATCTAAGCTCTCTCTCTGTAACAAGCTCCACCGTTGAGATGGAATTCAGAAACAGTGACAGCATACTCAGTATCTCCGCACCGGTTGACAAACCGACCGCACTCGCGGCTCCGGTGAAAGGCATGATGGGCGGGCGGATAGAAGAGAGCATGACCTCTGCCATCAGCCTCACGCTGACTGAAAGAGGTACAGGGCGGATCATCTACACCGGCGAGGGCAGAAACGCATGCATCGAAATATCTGGTAACATGAAAACCCTCGCTCCGCATTGACCACCTGTCTGCCTTCTCCTGTTAATTATTGTTAAACATTTAACAACCTTTACCTTTTAAATATCTTTGCGCCTGTCTTAATCAGGAACCGAAAGATATGAGGTCACACAAAATCCCCCGATTGCTTATTACAGTACTTACGGCTCTGTTTTCAATTGCCGCCGCTGCACAGGAACCGGTATCGGAACCGGTCACAGAACCGGCATCGGACAATCTGCGGAAAGATGCGGTCAGACTGTTTCTTGACTGCAGCAATTGCGACATGAGCTATACACGACAGGAGATACCATGGGTAAATTATGTACGCCAGGTACAGGATGCGCAGGTGTATGTGCTCGTCACCAGGCAGAACTCAGGCAACGGAGGCTTTTTGTATACCTACACCTTCCATGGCATGGATAAATTTAAGGGAATGGACGATACCCTTACCTATACCACTAACCCCCAGAACACTTCGGTGGAGATCAGGGAAAAACGCACCAATATCCTCAAGTCCGGCTTAATCAGATTTGCCAGCCGCACCAGCATAATAAATGAAATTGATATCTTACACACCAGCTCCCTTGAGCAGGAGGAGGTTATTGACAAATGGAGAAACTGGGTCTTTGAGATCCAGACCAGCCCCCAGTATACTGCCGAGGAACATTATAAAAGGCTGGAGCTTGAAAATTCTCTTAGGATCTCAAAGGTCACTCCTGACATCAAACTTGAAATAGATATCGATCAGAGATATATTAAACAGAGGTTCATTGAAGAAGAACTGGATACAACCTATATCAGAAGCAACAAAGGCATGGACAACCTGTTAGTAAAAAGCCTTGGTGATCATTGGTCTGCAGGCTTGAGATGGGAAATAAATTCCTCATCCTCTTCTAATTATGACCTTAACACTACAATCATGCCCTCAGTTGAATATGACCTTTTCCCTTACTCAGAAGCCACCCACCGCCAGCTGAGATTCCTCTACAGTATAGGATATCAGTACAGCAACTACACTGATACTACAATCTATAACAAGATCACTGAAAATCTTTTCGGGCACCAGATACAGATTGCCTATGAGGTGCAGAAGAAATGGGGATCAATATATCTTTCCGTACAGGGTCTGAATTACTTTCATGATTTTTCCAAAAATATGCTGTCAGCAGACCTCTCGGCCAGGATAAGGATTTTTAAAGGACTCTCACTGTCCATGAATATCGAAGCGGCGCATATAAATGATCAGCTGAACCTGAGAAAAGGTGAGTTATCAGAGGCTGAGCGGCTCCTCAGGCTAAGGGAGCAGTCTACCGCTTACCAGTTTGATGCAGGCATAGGACTTACTTACACCTTCGGGTCAATCTACAACAATATTGTCAATCCCAGATTCGGCGACTGAGCCGGATCAGCTGCCGCTGCGAATTTTATGTGACAGAGCAACAGTTGTTTTATTATCTTTGAAAGCGGCATGACCAGGTGACTCTGTGTCAGTATAACACAATCTACCAATACCTTATGACCAGCAATACAATTCTTTTCTTTGAAACTGCTTCAGGAAAGATCATTGCCGCAGGCATCAGCCGGCACCTTTCCGCAGAGGAGACCGGCAGGCTGACATGGCTCTTCGGTGATGCACGGCTTCTCACAATTGAAACAATACCCGGGACATTCATAGGCCCCAGGCGCGAGATGGTAACCCCCTGGAGCACCAACGCCGTTGAGATAACCCAGAACATGGCCGTAGAAGGTATAACAAGGATCGAGGAGTATACCCCTGCAACGGGAGAAAAGCCTGATCATGACCCTATGCTGCAGAGGGTATACAATGGTCTTGACCAGGAGATATTTACGGTACACCACGACCCTGAGCCGGTAAGGGAGATCACTGACATAGACACCTACAATGCAGAGGAGGGTCTCGCTCTTAGTTCCGAAGAGGTAGGGTACCTTGAGAACCTGAGCAGCAGCATCGGCAGAAAACTGACTGACGGTGAGGTATTCGGTTTCTCGCAGGTCAACTCTGAGCACTGTCGCCATAAGATATTCAACGGCACCTTTGTAATTGACGGCAAAGAGCACGACTCCTCGCTGTTCAGGCTTATCAAGCTTACAACCGGCACCAATCAGAACCATGTTGTCTCTGCATACAAAGACAACTGTGCATTCCTTGAGGGTCCGGAAGTGGAGCAGTTTGCCCCCGTACGGCAGGACAGGCCTGACTTTTTCACCGTGAAACGAATCAATTCCGTCCTCACCCTGAAGGCAGAGACGCACAATTTTCCAACCACAGTTGAGCCTTTCAACGGGGCTTCCACGGGTACCGGCGGAGAGATACGTGACCGCATTGCAGGAGGCAAAGGCTCCCTGCCCATAGCGGGAACAGCGGTATACATGACTTCGTACCCCAGGCCTGACGGGCCACGCGACTGGGAAAATACAGGACAGCCCCGTAAGTGGCTTTACCAGACACCTGAAGAGATACTGATAAAAGCATCCAATGGTGCCAGCGACTTCGGGAACAAGTTTGGACAGCCGCTCATCTGCGGGTCGGTGATGACCTTCGAACACTTTGAGGAGCTGAGACGCTATGGCTTTGACAAGGTCATTATGCTCGCCGGCGGAATCGGACTGGGTAAACGTGAAGACAGCACCAAAGAGACACCGGAAAAGGGTGATGTAATTGTTATGCTTGGAGGTGACAACTACAGGATTGGCATGGGCGGCGGGGCAGTCTCCTCAGTAGATACGGGGGCATTTGACAGTGCCATAGAGCTGAACGCCGTCCAGAGAGCCAACCCTGAGATGCAGAAGAGGGTGTACAATGCCCTGCGCGCCATGGCTGAAAATAACAATAATCCCATCATCTCTCTGCATGACCACGGCGCCGGCGGACACCTCAACTGTCTCTCGGAGCTCGTTGAGGAGACCGGAGGGAGAATAGATATAAGTAAACTGCCTGTAGGCGACCCCACCCTCTCTGCAAGAGAAATAATCGGAAATGAGTCGCAGGAGCGTATGGGACTGGTAATGAGAAAAGATGATGTAGAGATGCTTTCCGCTGTCGCCGGCCGCGAAAGGGCTCCAATTTACGTCATCGGGGAAGTAACCGGCGACCATCAGTTCACCTTCTATAATGACAAGACGGGCGAGAAGCCTATTGACCTGCAACTGAGCGACTTCTTCGGCAAGCCCCCGCGAACGGTGATGACTGACACTACCCTCAGAGCCGGATTCCGGGAGATTGCATATGATCCTTCCGGTCCGGAGAGATACATTGACGCAGTACTCCAGCTAGAGGAGGTTGCATGCAAGGACTGGCTGACGAACAAGGTCGACAGGTCTGTCACAGGAAGGATAGCCAAACAACAGTGTGCAGGTGAGCTCCAGTTGCCGTTGAATAACCTTGGTGCAATCGCCCTCGATTACCGTGGAGTAAAAGGTATGGCTACAGCGCTGGGACATGCGCCTGCTGCCGGACTGATCAGCGCCGCAGCAGGGTCCGTACTCTCAATCGCCGAGGCCCTGACGAACATCGTATGGGCTCCACTGGCTGACGGACTGAGGAGCGTATCCCTTTCAGCCAACTGGATGTGGCCCTGCCGTAACCCGGGCGAAGATGCAAGGCTTTATGAGGCAGTAAAGGCAGCCAGCGACTTCGCACTGGCACTGGGCATCAACATTCCGACAGGCAAAGACAGCCTCTCCATGACACAGAAATACCCTGACGGAGTGGTATACAGTCCGGGGACTGTTATCATCACCTCTGCCGGAGAGGTTGATGACCTGCGATGTATAGTGGAACCTGTTCTGCGAAATGATCCTTCAATGCCGCTCATTTATATTGACATGAGCGCGATGAGACCAGCCCTGGGAGGGAGTGCGCTGGGTCAGACACTCGGAAGACTGGGGAGTGAAGCCCCGACAGTGAAGGACCCGGAATATTTCGCCGGAGTATTCGGGGCGCTGCAAGAGATGATCATGGAGAAGATGATCATTGCCGGCCATGATATCTCTGCAGGTGGGATGATTACAACCCTCCTTGAGATGTGCTTCTCAAACCGTGAAGGAGGAATCGCGGTAAACCTTACAGAGGCAGAAGAGAATGACACCGTAAAACTGCTTTACAGCCAGAACCCCGGAGTAATTATACAGGTTGCCTCCGAACCGGAAGCAGAGGAGTTCCTGCTTGAACGGGGCATCAGCTTTGTCTCTATTGGCCACCCTGTGGCAGAGAGGAAACTCTTTGTCACAAATGGCACGGAAAAATACACATTCGACATAGATCATTGCCGGTCATTATGGTACCGCAGCTCTTACCTCCTTGACAGGAAACAGTCAGGACCGGCGCTGGCGAAAGAGAGATATGACAATCATGGTTCCAAAGCCCTGACCTTTGACCTTAAGCATTTCAAAGGAAGCTTTGCCTCGCTCGGTATCTCGCCTGTTAGAAAAGCTGTAACCGGTGCCAGGGCAGCCATCATAAGAGAAAAGGGAGTCAACGGTGACAGGGAGATGGCATACGCCCTCTGGCTGGCAGGATTCGACGTGAAGGATGTTCATATGACTGACCTCATATCCGGCCGCGAGACACTTGAGGAGATAAATATGATTGTTTTTGTTGGCGGATTCTCCAACTCTGACGTGCTCGGGTCAGCCAAGGGCTGGGCCGGGGCATTCAGATACAATGAGAAAGCCCGAGTTGCACTTGAAAACTTCTATAAAAGGAACGACACCCTCTCACTGGGTGTGTGCAACGGCTGTCAGCTGATGGCTGAGCTGGGTCTCATAGTTCCAGACCATCAGCAGATGCCTCACCTGGAACATAATGCTTCACACAAGTTCGAATCAGACTTCCTCGGAGTGAAAATACTGCCCAACAAATCTGTGATGCTCTCATCTCTTGATGGTATGGAACTTGGTATATGGGTAGCCCATGGCGAGGGAAGGTTCATGTTCCCTTATGCTGAGGAGAAATATAATGTCACAATGAAATACAGTCGCAGTCACTATCCGGCCAACCCCAACGGGTCAATGTTTGATGTGGCAGGAATCTGTTCAGCTGATGGCAGGCATCTGGCAATAATGCCGCACCTTGAAAGGGCATTTTTCCCCTGGCAATGCGGTTACTACCCGTCTGAAAGACGCAGTGATGATATCACCCCATGGATGGAGGCGTTTGTCAACGCCAGAAGATGGGTTGAGAGTCAGGCAGCAGGCAGTAGAGGGCCGATCATTAAGAAAAGACCCGGCGGGTCATTTTAGCGAAGGAGCCAGCTTGCAGGGGAGGCGCAACAGTCTTCAGTCGGCAGTTTGAGTCTCCGACGAGGGAAGAGGCTCAATCCCGCATCCGCCGGCTGGCGGATCGGGACAGCAGTCAATCAACTAATTACGACTACAGGACCGCAAGACCGCAAGTCCTTAAGACCTTCAGACCTTTGACTTTAAAGACTTTACGGACTTTTGACTTTACAGACTTTCGACTTTAGTTCACCGTCGGTTTAAGGATCAGTGAGTTGATGAGTGTATGCTTATCGACGCTGAGATCTGAGAGGTCTGCTGCGTGTCGCTCTACCCTGTCACTGATAACCTGCACCTGGTATTCCCCTGCCTTGCTGAAGAAGATTGATCCCATATGAGAATCAGCCCTGTACCACGGTTCCTTAACACTTTTGTCATCTATGACAATCTCATCTCCAACCGGCATCTTTGTAAGCCGGCTGTCACCTGCAGTGATAATCACATTATCACCGAACTGAAGGTGTGAGGTATCACATGTAACACTCGAAAGCCATACATCATATCTGCCAGGTTTATGTACGGTAAAGTGCCACTCGGCAGTATTGTATTGTGGATTTGAATCAACCTGGATGAGAGCAGCATCTTTAATGAGCAGCGTTACACCGTCAGTCTTCTCAGTACTCTGATCAGACACTGCATGCTTGCCCTTCCTGCTTACCCCTCCGTTATCATTGCATGCCGTCATGGAAATGACAAGTGTCAGTCCCATAAAAACGGCCCTATTCGCCAGACTATTCATATTTACTATTTTAATTTACCTGTTATATCCAAAATCAACTTTCATTATTAAACACAATTAACTTTATTGACCAGCTAAATAATAATAGCAATGGCCGTTAATTATTTAAACACCAAACGGTTTCTGAGGTGTGTTAGTCCTGATCTGTAAAAGCACACAATAGTGTTCTACAAAAATCGTTCCACAGTGTGTCAATAATCAGGTGCAAAATAATATCAAATAAATGACAATAGAAACATCATGAAATCAATTATCTAACTCATGCGGAAAAAGTTTTCAACCGCCCTTCAATGCCCTGTTTGAGGTCCTGGCGGACCTGCTTCTGGCTTGTTTCAACGGTTTGGGAATGGCGGCAGCGACCAGCTCGGCAATATCGCTCACCTTTGTGTCAGTTGCCTGACCGAAGGTTTTCTTGCAGAGTGGGCAGGAAGTGATTAGTTCATCGGGGGATGATTGTGTAAGGATCCTGGCAGCGTCATTAGCAATAAGTGATCTTTTGGCTGAGGAGAGGGTAAGGTTGCCGAGGCTTCCTCCGCAGCA
>JBFYPM010000131.1:0-29788 GCA_041303295.1 Bacteroidales bacterium | reverse complement strand
AAGGAATATGCCTGCACAGGTAAGAGTCAGCCATGGCTGCAGCGCCAGCAGCACCCCGAAAGTGGTTGCCACTCCCTTACCGCCACGGAACCCTGCAAAAAGAGGGAAGACATGCCCGAGTATGGCAGCCATGCCGCATATTATCTGCAATGCTGTCAATTGTTCAGAACCTGCGGGTGCAGCTCCAAGGAACTGGGGCAATGACGCTGCCACCCATCCTTTGAAGAGATCAAACAGCAGCACCGGGATGCCTGTCTTCCACCCAAGAACCCTGACGGTGTTTGTGGCCCCGGCGTTGCCGCTGCCATGATCCCTGACGTCAATGCCGTGAAATAACTTCCCTGCCCAGACGGCACTGGGGATGGAGCCGGCAAGGTAAGCCAGCACGAATGCCAGAAGTGATAACAGTATGTTCATTTTTCTTCGGTTACGGCTTAGGACCCGAAGATACGAGTTTTGCCGTTTCCGTGTTCGATGTGAACCTGCTGAAGTTCTTAATGAATTTTTCGGCCAGTGACCTGGCTGATTTGTCCCATGCCTCACTGCTCTCCCATGCTCGTCGAGGATCGAGCAGCCCGGGAGCGACTCCCGGCAAAGACAATGGGATATCGAGGTTGAATACCGGCAGGCTGACGAACTGCGTATTGTCAAGAGATTTGTTCAGGATTGCATTGATGATGTTCCTTGTGGAAGGGAGGTCAATCCGTTTCCCAGTTCCGTAGGGCCCGCCAGTCCATCCGGTGTTAACCAGCCATGCCTCAGCCCCGTTAGCTCTCATTTTCCGTGTGAGTTCACGGGCATATATCAGGGGATCAAGCAGCAGGAAGGCTGCCCCGAAGCAGGCAGAGAAGGAGGGCTGGGGTTCAATGATTCCCCGCTCGGTGCCCGCCAGTTTGGCTGTATAGCCGCTCAGAAAATAGTACTGTGTCTGCTCTTCTGTAAGCCTGGCAACCGGTGGAAGGACACCAAAGGCATCAGCCGACAGGAAGATGACAGTCTTTGCATGTCCGGCCCTGGATACAGGCCTGACGATATTGTCAATATGGTAGATGGGGTAGGAGACCCGGGTGTTCTCGGTCTTAGCCTTGCTGGTGAAATCAATTCTACCCTCTGCATCAACTACCACATTCTCAAGTAGTGCATCGCGCCGTATTGCCCTGTAGATGTCTGGCTCGTTCTCCTTGCTCAGATTGATGCACTTGGCGTAACATCCACCCTCAAAGTTAAAGACCCCGGCATCATCCCAGCCATGCTCATCATCACCTATAAGAGCCCTGTCGGGATCTGTAGAGAGCGTGGTCTTGCCTGTACCCGAAAGTCCGAAGAAGATGGCAACATCACCTTTCTTTCCTACATTGGCAGAGCAGTGCATGGCTGCAACACCCTTAAGCGGAAGGTAGTAATTCATCACAGAAAAGATGCCCTTCTTCATCTCACCACCGTACCACGAACCACCTACAAGTGCCATATTCTCAGTCAGGTTGAAGAGCACAAAATTTTCCGAATGCATCCCTAACCGCTGCCATTCCGGGTTTACGGCCTTTGATGCCATAAGCACAACGAAATCAGGATTGAAACTGTCAAGCTCCTCTGCCGTTGGCCTGATAAACATATTCTTTACAAAGTGGGCCTGCCAGGCAACCTCCATGATGAACCTGACTTTGATGCGGGTGTCGTCATTGGCACCACTGTAACAATCAACCACATACAACTCCTTACCCGAAAGCTGACTTACAGCTATCTTTTTACAGTACTCCCATGCCTCCAGACCAAGAGGCTTGTTGTCAGAAACTGTGGCTGTCTCCGATTTCCACCAGACGGTGTTCTCAGTCTTACTGTCGCGAACAATATATTTATCCTTGGGCGACCTTCCGGTAAAGACCCCGGTATCTACTGCCACTGAGCCCGTGTCAGTCAGGATCCCGCGTTCAAACCCTTCAAGACCGGGAGAGAGCTCATCTTCATATAATCTGTCATAGGATGGATTATACACTAATCGCTTTACCCCGGTGATACCGTATTGCTTTAAAATTTCTTCTGACATCATGTTTTACATGCTTTTGATGTCCATCAAAGTTAATAATATTAAGTATTCCAACACCCTGATAAATATCAGAAGATCCGGAGTAAAAAAAATCCATGTTGCAAAACCCGCTAAATAGCTATCTTTAAATGGCAATATATAACGAAATGAGAACGACAATTCTACTAATACTTTTCCTCCTCTCGTTAGCAGTTAGTGCGCAGGAGATCAGGGTTAAAGGGGTGTCAAGGGTTACACCTGAAGATAATGGGTCATACTTTCTGTCGGGTGTGATACCAGGCTCTCGTCATCTCCTGGTTTCAGGTGAAGGATACGCCGGGCTGTCTTTACTTGATACCCGCAAGGGCAGGTTAAGAGAGATCACCAGTGAGCCCGGTGCCGGATATGAACCGGCAGTCACCTCCGATGGTAGGAGTGTATTATACAGGTCTGACAGCTTTGAAAACAACAGGAAGTACACATCCATTTACAGCTTTGATATGGCATCATCAGCAAAGCAGTTACTTGTTGATAAGGAGAGGGGAGTTCTGCCGCCGTTAGTATCAGGTGATGCGATCCTCCTGAAATCTGACGTTATGATGCGGATTGAACAGTCCGGAAATGTTCTTCTCAAGGGAACAGGTGGCGAGACCTTCCTGGTCATCGAGGAGATGATGCCGGTCCTTTACCGCGGCGAAGAGAGAAAACCTCTCATGCCCAACGGCGACGGATTTTATATCTGGGCTTCGCTCTCGCCTGACGCATCAATGATCCTCTATAATTACCAGGGAAGGAATACATATATATGTGATACCTCCGGCAAGGTGATGCATGACCTGGGCCGGATCAACGCCCCGAAGTGGCTTGGCAACACCATTGTCATAGGGATGGATGACAGGGATGACGGTCACCGGATAACCTCCTCGGAGCTGGTTTATTATTCACTTCAGGAAAAGAAGAGGAGGATGCTTACCGACACTGAGAGAAGATCGGAAATGTTCCCTTTTCCGTTTGGTGACGGGAAAAAAATAGCCTTCTCCACGGATCTGGGGGAGATCTACATAATGAAAATCAGGGTCAGATGAGAAAACGGTATTTCCTGGGGCTTTTTATTCTGGCAATACTCTCTCCCCTTAAAATGCACTGCCAGCAGGCCGACTTCACCGGAATCAGGGTCTTCATTAATCCCGGACATGGCGGTAATGACAGTAACGACAGGCATATGGTGGCAACCGACTTCTGGGAGTCAGAGGGGAACCTTGAGAAGGGACTCTTTCTCAGAGATCTGCTTGAGGCACGCAACGCTACGGTATATATGTCGCGGATAACAAATTTCACAGCTGATGACCTCCCCCTCTCAACAATCGTAACATTGGCCAATACATCCAATGCCGATGTCTTCCTTTCGATCCACAGTAACGGCTTTGACGGTACGCGCAACCAGCCACTGGTGCTGTTCAGGGGTTATGATGACCAGCCGGAAATTGCCGCGGCAAAAGTGCTGGCCGGGATCCTCTGGGACAAACTATTTGAAAAGAGTAACTGCTGGACGCACACTTCAAAGTGGGTGAAAGGCGATTTTACCTTTTATCCCGAGTGGAACAATTCAGGACTCGGAGTCCTTCGGGGGCTTACAATGCCGGGAGTCCTTTCCGAAGGCTCCTTCCATGATTATGTGCCTGAGGGGTGGAGGCTGCGCAACAGCAACCACCTGCACCATGAGGCGTGGTCAATGCTCAGGGCACTGTCACAGTTTGAAAACGTGGTACCTGAGCCCACAGGCATTATAGCAGGGACGGTCAGAGACCTGCTTACTTCGCCGGAATACTATTTCAAGCCTGGCACAAAAGATGAGGCTCTGCCCATAAACGGTGCAGTAGTCACTCTTAATCCCGGAGGCATTGCACGGACAATTGATAATCTGAATAACGGGTTCTTCATGTTTGACTCACTGGCTCCCGGTAATTATGAGCTCATCTGCAGCGGCGTACCCGATTTCTTCAATGACACACTGACTGCCACGGTTTTGGCAGGCAAGACCACTCTTGCCGATTTTTTGCCTTCATTTGACACCCTCAGGTCGCCTGAGGTGATCGGTTTCATTCCTTCAACCACTGACAGCCTTCCATTCAACCAGGTGTTTACATTTACATTTAATATCCCCATGGACAGGGCTAAGGTTCAGGCAGCCCTGGTGACCGAACCTGCCGTGAATATGTTATTCCAGTGGGATGCAAAGAGCAGGGTGATGACTGTAAGGCCCGAGATCGGCTTCTCCAGCAAGACATCCTACATAATGAAGCTAACGACTGCTGCATCCTCGGAGTGGGATGTGCCGCTTCCTGCTGAGTACCTTGTAAATTTTGTTACAAAATCGCGTACAAGGCTTGTGACAGAGAAGGTTTGGCCCTCCTCCGGCCTGGCAGGAGTGACCCTCTATCCGAGGATCACGGTGTTTTTTGATGCCCCGGTAGACCATGCATCGGCCACCGATGGGGTCAGGCTGCTCAACAGCCAGTCGGTAGCGTTGACCAAGGTACGGGAGACCTTCACCTCTGCAGGGGGAAAGGGAACATACAGCTTCGAAACAACGGTGCCTCTCCAGGTGAACGGGCAGTACCGTATCCTCCTCGATGCCGGTGTGAAGGATCTGGCAGGAGTGACCCTGGGAACAGCATCCGAGACCAGCTTCACCACCCGCACAAAAGCCTACCAGAGTGGAACCATTGTGGAGTCATTTGACAATATCGGTACGTTCTGGGATCCTGAAGCCAGCGGGAGTACCACGGGAACAGACAACCCTTCAACAACATTTACTGCTTCATACGATATCCTCAGGTCTGGTTCGTCATCCGGGAAATTAGACTATGTATTCACGGGAGATGAGGGTGGATTGTGCCGGGTCTTCGACACCTCCAAGCCATCTATCGGCAGCAATACAAACCAGCTCTTCTCAATGTGGGTCTACGGAGATCTCAGCAATAACTATCTTGAGTACTGGTTTTACTCACCGGGCACTGTGAACCAGATTGTGGCGGCTACAACAATCAATTGGGCAGGATGGGATCTGATTTCAATCCCCCTGAGCAGTATAGGCGGGAGCGGTGACTGGCAGTATCACAGCATTGTGGTCAACCAGGCAGCTGCCGGGTCAAAGTCAGGTACGATGTATTTCGATGATGCAATGGTGATGACACCCACGGGGATTGAAGATGAGGAGGACAGTGATGTCAGCCTGATTCTTTATCCTAATCCTGTCAGATCAGAGGGACGGGTCACCTTCTTCCTCCAGTCGCCATCTCAGGCAGTGCTCAATCTTTACTCCTCCGATGGGAGTCTGGTAGCTAATCTCTTCAGCGGTGAGTGTGAATCCGGGCCACATTCGGTTGATTGGATCCCTTCAAACGCCGTTGCACCGGGAGTATACACGCTGAGGCTCAGCCTTCGGGAGGAGGAGCAAACCGGGTGGCAGCATTCCTCCCGGCGTTGGATCGTCGTGAAATAGAGGACTGAAAAAAAAGGAGGCTCGCATCGCGACCTCCTTTTTTCATGCACAATTTCTAAAATTATTTCTTGCTTGCCCTGATGGCTGCCTGTGCTGCGGAGAGCCTGGCTATCGGAACCCTGAAGGGTGAGCAGCTGACGTAGGTGAGCCCGTTTTTGAAACAGAACTCAACCGATGCCGGGTCACCACCCTGTTCGCCACAGATACCTATCTTGAGGTTGGGGCGGGTTGCGCGTCCCTTCTCGCAAGCCATGGTGATGAGCTGGCCCACACCGTCCTTGTCAATTGTCTGGAACGGGTCAGCGGTAAGCAGCTTCTTGTCAAGGTAGTCATTCATGAAACCACCGATATCATCACGGCTGAATCCGAAGGTCATCTGCGTAAGGTCATTGGTTCCGAACGAGAAGAACTCGGCTGTCTTTGCCATACGGTCAGCAAGCAGTGTTGCACGCGGTATCTCAATCATTGTACCGTACTTGCAGCCTATCGCGCTGAGACCGAATTTTTTGCATACATCCTCATAGACCTTGTCATATATCTTTTTTGTGACATCGAGTTCAGATACATCGCAGGTTACGGGGACCATCAGTTCCGGAAGCGGGTTCTTGCCTTCCTTAAGCAGTTCAGCAGCAGCTTCGAACATAGCCCTGATCTGCATCTCAGTAACTTCCGGATATGTTATTCCGAGGCGTACGCCGCGGTGTCCCATCATCGGGTTCGATTCATGCAGGGCCTCGCCGCGTTTGGCGATAGCTTCAACTGATATACCGAGAGCCTTGGCCAGCTCAGCCTGCTTCTCTGCGCCCTGCGGCACGAACTCATGCAGTGGCGGGTCGAGGAGACGGAAGGTTACGGGCAGTCCGTCCATAGCCTCCAGTGTGCCTTTCATATCCTTCTTGACAAAGGGGAACAGCTCATTGAGGGCGCTGACGCGCTCGGCTACAGTGTTGCTGAGGATCATCTTGCGGAGGATGAAAAGTGGCTCTTCGGCGCCTTTGCCGTAGAACATATGCTCTGTTCGGAAGAGACCTATACCTTCTGCACCGAATTCGCGGGCAATTTTTGCATCAGCAGGGGTGTCGCAGTTGGTGCGGACGCCCATGGTGCGGTTCTTGTCAACCAGCTTCATGAAGGTCTGGAACCTTGGATTCTCGGTGGCATCCATCAGTGCTATCGCACCGTTGTATACATGTCCCCTGGTACCATTGAGGGTGATGACATCACCTTCCTTCAGTACGATATCCGATCCGGCAAGTTTGACTTTCTTTCCGGCAACGTCAACGTGCATTCCGCCTGCGCCAACGATGCAGCACTTGCCCCAGCCGCGTGCCACGAGGGCAGCGTGCGAGGTCATACCACCGCGTGCGGTCAGAATACCTTCGGCTGCGCGCATGCCTTCAACGTCTTCGGGGTTGGTCTCCTCACGGACGAGGATAACCTTCTCGCCCTTGCGGTTCCAAGCAACTGCGTCTTCAGCTGTGAAGACGATCTTGCCGACGGCGGCACCGGGACCTGCGGGCAGGCCCTTCACCAACGGGGTTACTTTCTTCTCTGCTGCAGGGTCACATATAGGATGGAGAAGCTCATCAAGCTGTGCGGGGTCAACGCGCATAACGGCTGTCCTCTCGTCGATGAGACCTTCCTGCAGCATATCCATAGCCATGTTCAGGGCTGCGGTACCGGTACGCTTGCCGGCGCGGCACTGAAGCATGAACAGTTTGCCTTCCTGAATGGTGAACTCGATGTCAAGCATGTCATGGAACGACTTCTCAAGAATGTTCCTGATGTCTACAAGTTCCTTGTAAGTACCTGACATCGACTCCTGCATGCTGTGCAGATGCTTGTTCTGTTCGTTCTTGGTGTCGTCATTGAGGGGGTTCGGAGTACGGATACCTGCTACAACGTCTTCGCCCTGCGCATTTACAAGCCATTCGCCGTAGAAGATGTTATCACCTGTGGCCGGGTTGCGGGTGAAAGCCACACCGGTAGCCGATGAGTCGCCCATGTTACCGAATACCATTGCCTGAACGTTGACGGCTGTGCCCCACTCGTCAGGAATTCCCTCGATACGGCGGTATGAAACAGCTTTCTTTCCGTTCCAGCTTTTAAAAACTGCCTTGATGCTGCCTTCCAGTTGCGCGTGCGCGTCATCCGGAAACTCGTTTCCAAGTGACTGCCTGATCCTCTTCTTGAACTCCCCGGCAAGATCCTTGAGCTCATCGGATGTGAGATCAGTGTCTGACTTGTATCCTTTTGAGTGCTTGAACTCATCAAGCATCTCGTCAAGCTGCTTGCGGATGCCTTTGCCGTCAGCCGGCTCCATGCCTTCAGCCTTTTCCATCACAACATCGGCATACATCATGATCAGACGACGGTATGAGTCCCATACGAAACGTGGATTGCCGGTTTTTTTGATGAGACCGGGGATGGTTTCCGAGCAGAGGCCTATGTTGAGAACAGTGTCCATCATACCGGGCATCGAGCTGCGGGCACCGGAACGGCAAGATACCAGGAGTGCATTCTCCTTGTCGCCGTATTTCATTCCCATAGCCTCTTCAGTCTTCTTCATGGCTTCCCATACCTCAGGCATAAGCTCTGCAGGAAGCTGATGATTGTTCTGGTAATACTCTGTACATACATCTGTGGTGATAGTGAAACCGGCCGGAACCGGAAGGCCAAGGAGACACATCTCAGCCAGATTGGCTCCCTTGCCGCCAAGCAGATTCTTCATATCTGTCTTGCCATCGGCTGTCCTGTTGCCGAAGGAATAAACGCGCTTAACTTTTGACATACTTTATCTGATTATTTATTAATAAATCTGTTTTTTTTCGAACCGCAAAATTACAATAAATGTGGATATTTAAAAACACCCTTTCATTAATGTTTTGCTCGTGGGTGATACATGAGCAGGGTATCCCGGAGATAGCTCCTGTCAATATGAGTGTAGATCTCTGTGGTTGTGATGGACTCATGTCCGAGCATCTCCTGCACAGCTCTCAGGTCTGCACCGCCTTCAACAAGATGCGTGGCAAAGGAGTGGCGGAGGGTGTGAGGGCTGATGGTTTTTCTTATACCTGCCGCTTCGGCGGTTTTTTTTATGATCGTGAAGATCATCACCCGGGTGAGTTTTTTTCCCCGTCTGTTCAGAAACAGCACATTTATGTCGGTGATGACGGGCATCATCATCCGGAGTTCCATATACCTGTCTATCTCCTTCAGAGCCACTGATCCCAGCGGTACCAGGCGCTGTTTGTTACCCTTGCCGGTGACATTCACGAACCCTTCGCTGCGGTGAATGTCGGTAAGGCGCATGTTCACAAGCTCCGAAACCCTGAGCCCGCAGCCGTACATAGTCTCTATGATAGCCCTGTTCCTGTGCCCTTCAGGTGTGCTGAGATCTATCGAATCGACCATCCTGTCTATCTCGGCAACCGACAGAACCTCAGGCAGTTTCATGCCTGTCCTGGGCGATTCGAGCAGGGCGGAGGGGTCATCGGAAATGATATTCTCAATGAGCATGTAACGACAGAATGACCTGATACCCGAAATCAGCCTCGCCTGAGTCCTCGCTGCATCATCGTTGCCTGCTGTAAAGGCTATGAAATCACTCAGATCATTGTAGGTGATTTGCGCAGGAAGACGGCCACCCTTATGTTCAACGATGTACTCCATCAGCTTGCGGACATCATTGCGGTAAGCGGCAACACTGTTTGGCGAGAGTGACCTCTCAATCCTGAGGTACCTCCCGAAACCCTTCACCGCTTCTGTCCATTGAATTGTCATATGGTCACCTGCTCCCGCTCAAAGTTATATTATATAAAGGTCAAAAATCCGCTCATTTCTTTATTTTTGTACTGTCGGCAACCATCACTGCCATTAATCCAGGTTATGCAAATAAATATCATCAACGGCCCTAATCTCAACCTTCTGGGCAAGAGGGAACCCGAGATATACGGAACTGAAGGCTTTGATACTGTCATGAAGGCACTTCAAGACAGATATCCTGCAATAAATTTCACCTATTCACAGTCGAATACAGAGGGAGAGCTGGTGGACATGGTTCAGGCCGCCGGTCAGGGCTCTGACGGCGTGGTTATAAACCCGGGAGGTTACACACACACCTCGGTGGCAATAGCTGATGCCATAGCCGCAATTGGCATACCTGTCATTGAGGTTCATATCTCTAACCTGCTGTCGAGGGAGGAGTTCAGGCACACAAGCCTGACAGGCCGGTATTGTAAGGGAACGGTGATGGGACTGGGTGTTGACGGATACAGGCTTGCCGTGGAGGCACTTTTAGGAATCTTAATGAAATAGCATCCAATGGCAAAAGGCCTTATAAAAAAGAGAACCAAGATCGTTGCAACTATCTCAGACAAGAACTGCGAACCGGACTTTCTGCGCAGCCTGTTTGAGGCCGGTATGGATGTGGTAAGGATAAACTCCGCCCACCTTGACACTGAAGGAGTAAAGAAAATCGTCACCAATGTAAGGAGCGTTTCAGACAAGATAGCCCTGCTGCTTGACACCAAGGGACCAGAGATCAGAACCACCACCTGTGATGAACCCATCAGGTTTCTCAAGGGACAGAAGGTTAAGGTGGCCGGAAATGTGAACGAGAAAACCTCTTCAGATGTGATCAACGTTAATTATCCGGATATTGCCGCATATGTTCCTGAGGGAGCTATCATACTCATTGACGACGGAGAACTGGAGATAAGGATCATGAAGAGGGATGGCAATATCCTGACAGGTAGGATAGAGAATGACGGTATTCTGGGTTCGAGAAAAACGGTCAACATACCACAGATTCGGATCAACCTCCCTTCAGTGAGCGAGCGTGACCTGACCTTCATCGACCTTGCTGTGAGGCTTGATATCGAGTTCATTGCACATTCCTTCGTCAGATCAAAGGAGGATGTCCTTGCTGTTCAGGAACTGCTTGACAGGCACTCAAGCAAAATAAAGATTATTGCCAAGATCGAAAACCAGCAGGGAGTTGATAATCTTGAGGAGATAATGGAGCATTCATATGGTATCATGGTGGCCAGGGGAGACCTGGCAATCGAGGTTCCGTTTGAGAGGATACCCGGAATACAGAGAACCATTATCTCAAAATGCATTGAGAAACGCAAGCCTGTCATTGTTGCTACCCAGATGCTTCATACAATGATCGTTAACCCGCGTCCCACAAGGGCTGAGGTAAGTGATGTGGCCAACGCCGTATACAGTCAGACCGATGCCGTCATGCTTAGCGGTGAGACTGCAGCTGGAAAATTCCCCGTCGAGGCGGTGAAGACAATGACCAGGATAGCCTGTGAGATAGAGAGTGACAAAGACCAGTACGTGGAGATGCCTGCCGGATCACTGAGCGGCCCTGTCTCAGCTTACCTTGCCAAGGTGGCAGTGAAGACATCGGTGAGGATTAAGGCCAAAGCCATCCTGGCTGATACAGTTAATGGCACCTCAATAAGAAATATGGCGGCATTCCGCGGCTTTCACCCCATAATTGCGCAGTGTTACTCTTACCGTACTATGAGGGAACTGGCCCTGTCATACGGGGTGATTCCCGTCTATATGGAAAAGAAGATGTCAGCAGATGAGTTCATCAGAGTCTCCCTGAAAGAACTCCTCAAAAAGCACAACCTCAGCGATAACGATATTGTAGTCGTCCTCGCCGGGAACTTTTCACACGGCACGGGATTCTCCTTCATCGAGGTAGGAACAGTCGAATACCTTAAGGAGAGAGTGAGGATAAACGAAACCGACCTGATGGCTTGATTTTTGATGTAAACTGAGGTGTGCCGGCATGAAGATATTGTCACTGTTCATATTATTCCTGCTTCATCCCGTTCATGTGTCACTCACCGGAATTGAGTATGACACCGTGAACAGGGTATATGCGGTGTTTGTTAAAGTCTACAGTGACGATCTGGAGGCAGACATGAACCTTGGCTGGTCAGCAGGAGGATCGATCAAAGGCGACCAGACTGAGAGATATTTTCAATATCTTGCCGACAGGGTGATGATAATGGAGGATGGGAAACCTGTTGAGATGAAACTGCTGAAAACGGAGGCTGACGGACTGGAACACAGATTCAGCCTCAGCGCTGAGGGAGGAGTCACGGTCAGTGAGGTTACAGTTATGAACCGCATAATGACAAGGCTCTATGATGACCAGGCTAATATGCTGCTTTTCAGTTTTGACGCCACTGAAGACGGTTACAGATTCACATCAACAGACACACTGAAGATTTACAAAGTCAAATGAAAACGACTGAGATGACAAAAAGAGTTACTGCAGCATTAATATTCCTGTGTTTGATTATGCCTGCTGCACAGGCCACACATAACCGGGCCGGGGAGATAACTTACAGCCAGGTATCTGACCTGACCTATGAGGTGACTGTCACAACCTTTACATATACACTCAGCAAGGCCGACAGGCCGTCACTTGACGTTGAATGGGGTGACAATTCCATAACAAACGTGGCCAGGATATCTGAGACCTTTCTTCCGAACGATTATAAGAAGAACGTCTACGTTGCACAACACACCTATCCGGGTCCCGGTGTCTACAGGATAGTTGTACAGGACCCGAACAGGAATTTCGGGGTCGAAAACATTCCCAATTCAGTCAATGTGGTCTTCTCCATCTCCACGGTGCTTATCGTTAATAATGCAGTTGGACGTAACAGCACCCCCGTGCTCCTTAATCCTCCATATGACAAGGCTGCACTGGGAAACGTATTTATTCATAATCCCGCCGCCTTTGACCCCGACGGCGACAGCCTGTCGTACAAACTGACGGTCTGCACCAAGGAAGACGGCAAGCCGATCCTGAACTATACTCTGCCGCCTGCCTCCAGTAAATTTTATGTTGACTCCATCTCAGGCGATCTTGTGTGGGATACACCTACGGCCATCGGCATATATAATGTTGCAATGGAGATTCAGGAGTGGCGTGGTGGAATAAAAATTGGTGTTGTGGTACGTGACATGCAGATCGAAGTCTTTGAGACTGACAATAACCCGCCGGTCACCTCCCCGCTGCCTGACCTGTGTGTGGAGGTAGGCGAAACAATTTCCCTGGACATAACAGCCACAGACATTGATGCTGACTCACTGGCCCTGCTTGCCACATCCGGCATCTTTACCCAGTCTGACTGTCCTGCACTATTCAACACTCTCAGTACGGCCCCGGGATTAACGACTGCAAGGCTTACCTGGGTTCCCTGCCATAGCAGTGTCAGGCATCAGCCATATGATGTCATCATCAAGGCAGAGGACTTCAACGAGGAACTTCAGCTTGTAGATATTGACAATATGAGTATAAAGGTCCTGGGGCCTTCGCCGCTGCTTACCAATGTAGTGCCACAGGGCAAGTTTGTACAGCTTTCATGGGCCTCCTACGGAACCCAGGAGATAGCAGGGTTCAGTATCTACAGGCGTGAAGGAGGATCATCCCTCGCGGCTGACACCTGTTATGACGGAATACCACCGTCAGCAGGGTTTGTCAAGGTGGGTTTTGTGGCAGGCTATAACACCCTTACGTTCACGGATACCGACAACGGCAACGGGCTCGATGCTGGTATAGAGTATGCCTACAGGATTGTGGCGGTCTATCCCAACGGCACGGAGAGCAAACCCTCAAATGAGATACTGACGTCACTGATAACCGGTATACCGCTCATTACAAATGTGTCAATACGCAATACCCACCCTGTCAACGGCTCACTGACACTGGCATGGCAGAAGCCCCGACGCCTTGACACCATCCCCGGCGCCACAGGGCCATTTGAATACTTGATTTACAGGGCAGAAGGGATAGCCGGAACTGCTTACCAGCTCATTCATACTCTGCCAACAGCTGATCTCAATGACACTGTCTACATCGATAGCCTCATCAACACCCTTGATAAAGGATGGGTCTACAAAATTGAGCTTTATAACAACTCGCCCGGCAACCGGTTTATGGTGGGAGACCCGGGCATTGCATCCTCACTCTTCCTGGTTGCTGCACCGGGCGACAGGAAGGTGCGGTTCACCCTGACCCGCAATGTGCCATGGATAAACAACTCATATGACTTCTTCAGGTTTGACGGCTCTGCCTGGCAACCGGTAGGGACAACAACCCAAACCACATGGGTTGATGATAATCTTGTCAACGGCACAGAATACTGTTATTACGCGGTATCCACCGGTGGTTACCAGGGTACCGGCACTCCGACAGGCCTGATTAACTTCTCGCAGCGAACATGCGCCATTCCCGTTGATAACGAACCGCCATGCACACCTGAACTGACGGTATCATCACAGTGCGACAGCCTTTACAATACAGTACGGTGGACCATTGATGACCCGCTCTGCCTTGCAGATGTGGCAGGATATAGACTCTATTACAAGCAGACCACCGAAGAGCAAATGGAGTTGCTGATCACCTTTAACGACAGGTCGATACAGAAGTATATTCACTCGCTCCCCGACTATGTGGCCGGATGCTACGCCGTTTCAACCTTTGATGATAACGGAAATGAAAGTGAACTCTCTGCAATGATATGCGTTGACTCATGCAACTTCTATGAGATCCCGAACGTGTTCACTCCCAATGGTGACGACTTCAACGACTGGCTTGTGGCAAAGACGTCAGCCCTGGTTGAGAGGGTGGAGTTCCGGCTCTTCAACAGGGCAGGAGTGCTGATCTTCAGCACTGAGGAACCAAAGCTCAACTGGGACGGCACCTATAAGGGCAGGGTGGTACCCACTGGCGTCTACTACTACGATTGTGAGGTGTTTGAAAACCGGATAAGCGGACTGGAACAGTTCCATCTTAGCGGATTCGTTCATGTGATCACTGAAAAGGGCGCAGGCCCGGGAATAGTGGAGGGCAAAAAATGAAAGGAATGAAAAAGATGCTGCTGTTGCTTATGATAGTGACAGCATCGGTGACGGCTGCGGGCCAGGGCAGCTATGAAACGATTCTTCGTGCAGTGTCACTCTCTGATAGAGGAGAGAATGATGAGGCTGCCGGGCTCCTGACCGGGTTGAGTGAGATAACCACTGATGCTGATATGTTGCTCGTAAGAGGGAATATCTTCCTCAGAGCCGCCAGGCTGAAGGAGGCAAAGAGTGACTTCATGGCTGCGGAGAACATGAAACCGGGATCAGGCATGTACGGCCTGGCAGTCTGCGCTGCGGCTGAGGGCGACGGCAGAGCAACAGCTGCATATATGGAGGCCCACCTGAGGTCACAATACAGGAAAGAAGAACCGGAAATATTGCTCGATAATTCATTCAGAACTGTCATCTCCTCTCCGGAATGGAAAGCCATCTGGAAAAAAGAGTGGTATAAAGGTTATGAGAGAAAGAGATGGGAGATAGACCATTACCTGAAGGCCGGCCGTACAGACCTGGCTGAAGAGGCCTGGAACGTGTTGTCAGGCATGTATCCTGATATGCCGGTGACAGAATACTGCAATGCCTGCATACTGATGAGCAAGGGCAGATACCGTGAGGCAGCCGGCATACTGGAGCCTCTGACAGTCAGCAGGGATACGCCGGCAGAGTGGCTCTTCACGCTGGCCAGGGCACGGGCCGGAGAAGGAAACTGGTACGCCGCTGCTACAATCTACTCCAGGCTTATAGCTGAAGCGCACCCGGATCCGCAGCTCCTCCTGAAGAGATCACAGATGCTGATCAGGGCAGGAGACAGGGAGGCAGCAAAATCCGACATGGAGAGATACCTCAATATCGATCCGGATAACACTGAGGCATTGGGCCTTATCGGTAAAACATATGCTGAAGAGGGCGCTATTTATGAAGCGCTGCCCTATCTTAATTCCAACGTTGAAAAGCACCCCGGCGAACCGGCCGCTTTCCGCCTGAGAGGTGACGCCTGGATGGCTGCACGGACATGGGAGAAGGCGGCAGAGGATTACACCATGAGCCTCGACCTTGACCCTGAAAACGCCGCTGTAAACCTTAACCTGGCGATAGCGCTTATAAACAGCGGAAGGCAGGATGATGCCTGCTATTATCTGCGAAAGGCGAGAACACTTGGAGAAAAGGGTGCAACCGACTACCTGGCACGATACTGTATTAAATAAACCCCCGCGGGCAGGTGAAGCTACCTCACATGCTTCGCTATCTTGTCATACAGGTCCTGTGGCTTGAAGGGCTTGAGTACATAATCATTGATAGCCAGGTTGTCAATCTTATCCTGAGCTTCGGACATTACTGCCGCGGTCAGTGCCACAATGGGTATATTGCTGATTTTGTCATCGGTTGACTCGCGAATTAGACGTGTGGCCTCAATGCCATCCATCACGGGCATGTGAAGATCCATCAGGATCAGGTCGAACTCCTGGCTTTTAACCTCTTCCAGTGCCAGGCTGCCATTCTCAACATGGGTGACGATGACACCCCAGCTTTCAAGGAATTTGTTCGCTACAAAAAAGTTAATCTTGTTGTCTTCGGCAACAAGTATTCTCTTGCCCGTCAGCCCCTTCATCTGGTCAGCTGCACCCTGGACCGCCGCCTTTGCATCGGTTGCAGGCAGACTGTATTCAAGTGAGAAGGTGAATACCGACCCTTTGTCCGGTTCACTGATTACACCAATTTTCCCTCCCTGCAAGTCGACCAGGCGCTTGCAGATGGCAAGTCCAAGTCCGGTGCCACCATACTTACGGGTAGTATCCGCCGAGGCCTGGGCATAACTCTCAAAGATCACCTCAAGCTTCTCCATGGCAATGCCAATGCCAGTGTCTGCCACCGAGACCTCAAGCAGTACCCTCCCCGGTTGCTGCTCCTTGACCGATGCCTTCAGGGTGACGCCTCCTTCAGAGGTGAATTTCATGGCATTGGCGAGAAGATTGGATAGGATCTGGTTGAGCCTGACAGGATCACCAATCAGTGACCGCGGAAAATCATCCGTTTTTTCAACTGTGAATGAGATGCCTTTCTCCTGGGCCCTGTGACTGTAAGAGCGCTTCATATCATCAAGCATGCTGACAAGATCAAACTCAGTCTTCTCAAACACAATCTTACCAGCCTCCATCTTGTTGTAGTCGAGGATATCATTGACAAGTGTCAGAAGGTGGTTGGCAGAGAAGCGCAGCGTCTTGATGTACTCCATCTGATCCTCACGAGGACTGCTCTGGTAGAGAAGGTTGGTAATGCCTATCACCTCATTGAGGGGCGTCCTGATTTCATGACTCATGGTTGACATAAACTGCTGCTTTGAGAAGGCAGCTTCCTCTGCTCTCTTGCGCGCTGTGATCAGGTTGTCAAGCATCCTGCGCCGCTGCAGTGTGAGTACTATCTGGTTGGCAATAAACTCGAACACCTGGAGATCGTCGTTGTTGAAAGCATCAATTGCCTTGTAGTCCTGGAGACATATCGCACCGATTACCTCATCATCCATCTTCAGCGGAACCCCCATCCAGATTTTGCACGGAGAACCAACAAGGCTGATGGCACCTGTCTTTTCAATCTTTAAAATGTCAATTTCATCGAGAAGCACCGCCTTATTGTTCCTTATAACCCACCCCGTCAGGGTGTTTTTGGCCGCTGTCTCCTGGAAGTGGTCACGTTCATCGGCAAAGAACGGGAAGGTGAGGGTATCCTTCTCCCTGTTATAAAGGGCTATGAAGAAGTTGTTCACATTCCATAACTTGCCGATCTCCTTAACGATTGTAGGATATATATCAAAAATATCCGAATCCTGGAGGGCTACAGTAGAGATGTTGTATTGTATCTCCTGCATCAGCCGGCTCTTGATTTCCCGGCTGATATCGCGGTAGATGCCAAGAAAAGCTATGGTTTGGTCGTTGGAGATGACTGAAGATGCTATCAGTGAGACGTTTATCCGGTTGCCAAGCTTATCCATCCTGATAGTCTCAAGTGAGCCGGTGCCGTTGGCAAGGGCCACCTCATCGATCTTGATGGCCTCTTCCCTGAGCTCGTCAGGAACCACCAGGTCGTCTATCATCCTGTTGTCTGCCTCCTCCGGTTCAAACCCGAAAAGTTTTGTGAACCCCTTGTTAATCCGCAATATCCGGCCGTCGAAGTCTGTGAGTACGATAGCTTCAGGGGCGGCATCAATGAGATGTTCGAGCATGGCCTTCTCGTTTGAGAGCTTCTGCTCATAGTCCTTGTGCTTGCTGACGTCAGTAAGCACACACCTGTATCCTGTGACTCTGTTCCTTATAATGATGGGCCCGGCATGAAAGAGGACGGACACATTTCGCTTCTGCTTGTTGATCAGGATATATTCATCGAAGGTGATCTGACCTGGCTTTGTCAGGTCAGATAGCTCCTTCATGAGTCTGTCAAGGTCAGCAGGCAGGAAAAGCTCCGGAAGAGATACTCCGTGAGTAAGGTCATTGTTGTCAAATCCCAGGGTCATCATTCCCTGTGTGTTCATGAACGTGACATGACCTGCTGTGTCAATCTCCATTATCATCTCGGGGAGGAGCTCGGCAAAGGTCTCGAACACGATTCCCTGTCTCAATATCTCACTCTCCCTCTCTTTCTGATGCTGCCCGGGTTCCCAGGTGACAACTATGTCGCCCGATGAAAGAAGGAGACCTATATAAAACCCGCCCTCATCAGTACCGTCAGGGGAGACCGGTATCTTGTACGGACTGCGTTTAGCTTCAATGTTTTCCAGGAGAGTGATGAAGGCCCTGTTAGAGGCAAAGGGAGTTTCGCCGATCTCTTTGCCGAGTATATCCTTGCGGTCAAGTTGCTCAACGTCTTCAGCCCTGAAATTGAAGTCTATTACAAAATACCTGTTGTCATTTTCACGCCTGAGGATTACGGCATAGCTGCTCATTGAGTCAAAAATCTCCTTAAGGATCTTTTCCGACTCAGCCCTTGCATATCCGCTGTTCAGTGTGCTTATATCATTGTAGTAGGTGATCAGGAAGATTTCATCACCGAAGAAGAATGTCCGGGCGCTGAAGAGGAACGTACGCTCTTCGCCCGAGCTCATCCGCAGCCTGATCTCGAGGTCGCTCACCTTCTTCAGGCGTGAGAGGAGCCTCATGTACTTACGGCTCTGGATCAGGTCAACATAAAGCTGAATATCCTCTGAGGTCTTGCCAACTATCTCCTCCTTCCGGTAACCGGTCACCTCCAGAAAAGCCTGGTTCACCTCTATGTACTGCTGGGTCTCCAGGTTGCTCAGGGTGATAAGCTGATTGGTGGTGTTGAAGGCTAGTTCCGGTATGTCGGCAAGGTGTTTGAGAGAGGCCAGAAATGCGGGTGACGGATCAGTATTCCTGGGTTTCTCTATGCTTTTTTCCATCTGGGTGCCTCTCTTAAATCGTTAGCGACTCTGGTATTGCAGGTTGAATGCAGTAAAATGATTCTCCTTAGCCTTAAACGTCAATCCTCTGCCATTATTATGCCTTGATTCCCTTCTCTTTCTGATAGTAGGCGCACCACTCTCTTAACCCGCAACCGTTACAGTCCGGCTTGCGTGCTGTGCAGGTGTACCGTCCGTGAAGCAGCAGCCAGTGATGTGCCAGCGGCCTTAGTCTCTCGGGAATCTCCCTCGTGAGCCTTATCTCTGTCTGCAGCGGGTTCCTTGCACCAGGTGTGAGGCCGATGCGCGCAGCAACACGGAATACATGGGTGTCAACAGCAATGACAGGGTTATTCCATACTACCGAAGTGATAACGTTGGCAGTTTTTCTCCCTACCCCCGGCAGTTCCATAAGCTCATCCCGGTCAGACGGCACCAGGCCTCCGAAACGGCGGATGATCATCTCCGCCATGGCTCTGAGATGCTTCGACTTGTTGTTTGGATAAGAGCAGCTTTTGATAAGCTCAAAGATCTCCTCCTGTGAGGCAGACGCCATGGAGGTGGCATCGGGGAACCTCCCGAAGAGAGCAGGTGTGATCATATTGACACGCTTGTCAGTGCACTGTGCCGAAAGGATCACCGCCACAATCAGTTGAAAGGGATCATTGTAAGCAAGCTCTGTTTCTGCAACCGGATTATGCTCGGCAAACCAGCCCATTACGCCTTTATATCTGTCACTGACCTTCATCCACCCTTTACTTTATCAGGGGATGAATGTAGTATATTTTTATTTTTTTTGCCGCGACAGGGTCATTTTGTGAATAAAATCATGTGATTTATTTGATTCGTTTGCTATTTTTCGCCACAATGGAGCAAATCAGGATAAACACAACTGAGGGCAAGTCCCTTCTTATAATGGCAGGCGATATGACCGATGTGGAAGCCTTACTTCCTGACTCGGGCCTGTTCATCATTACTGACTCCAATGTGAGGAGGTTGTATGGCAGTAACTTTCCTTCAGGGGAGGTTATGGAAATAGAGCCAGGGGAGAAGAGTAAGACACTTGCAGTGGCAGGTGATCTGTGCAGGAGACTGCTTGAAGCCGGGGCAGACCGCTCTGCATTTATCCTGGGTTTCGGCGGAGGAGTCGTTTGTGACGTCGCCGGAATGGTTGCCTCAGTTTATATGAGAGGGGTGAGACATGCTTTTGTTTCAACCACCCTCCTCTCACAGGTTGACGCAAGCATAGGAGGGAAGACAGGGGTAAACCTGGGGGACTTTAAAAACATCATCGGCACATTCAGACAGCCTGAATTTGTGCTGTGCGACCATACGATGCTCTCAACCCTGACCGATGAGGAATTCCGGTCCGGGATGGGCGAGCTGGTAAAACATTCCGTTATCAGGGACAGGAACCTTTTCTTTGACATAATGGCGTCAGCAGGCAGGATCCTTGAACGTGACCCGGCGGTACTCGGAGAGTTTATCTCCAGGGCTGTGAAGATAAAGGCTGCTGTTGTCAGGCGTGATCCGTTGGAGAAAGGCACCAGGAGAATACTCAACTTCGGCCATACCTTCGGACATGTGCTGGAGACAAGCTACAGGATCCCGCACGGAGTGGCAGTGACCCAGGGGATGCTAATCGCTGCGGAGCTGTCAGTATGGACCGGTGAGATGCCCCACTCAGAATTAAGGATGCTTGAGGTAGCCCTTGCCGAGACGGGAGTGGTGCCTGATTATGAGCTGCCCGCAAATGTTGTCAGCCTCATCTCAAGGGATAAGAAGAGCGAGGCAGGCTCCCTTAATGTCGTTCTCCTGAGATCGGTAGGGAGAGCTGTTGTGCGTAGACTTGCCCTCCCTGAGCTTGCCGCCTTTGTCAGCTATTACCGCGAAAGAAAAAAGGATAGTCAATCATTATAAGGATTAAAGGAGGGATAATGAATACGCTAGGCACTGTTTTCAGAGTATCAATCTTCGGTGAATCCCATGGAGCGGCAGTGGGGGTGGTTATAGACGGCTGTCCGGCCGGGCTTCCATTCTGGCGTGAGGAGCTGATGGCTGACCTGTCAAGACGCAAGGGGCTGCTGCCAGGGACCACCACCCGCAGGGAGAGTGATGAGCCGGAGGTTATCAGCGGCATATTTAATAATTTCACCACCGGAGGCCCATTGGTATTGTGTACCAGGAACAGCGACTTCCGGTCGGGTGACTATGAGCAGTTCTCAAGCATTCCCCGGCCGGGCCATGCCGATTTTACAGCAGGGTTTAAATACAAGGGATTCAGCGACATGAGGGGAGGAGGCCACTTCTCCGGACGTCTTACCTGGGGAATGGTGGCAGCAGGTTACTTCGCCCGGCAGATACTCTCTCCGGCAATCATTACTGCCAGCCTTGTAGAGGCTGGAGGCGAGAAGGATATAACCGCTGCCATCAGGAAAGCCACTGAGACAAATGACACAGTCGGTGGCGTGGTGGAGTGCGTGGTAAAGAACGTACCAAAAGGACTGGGTGAACCTTCATTCCTTTCCGTAGAGGCCGCCATTGGCCAGATTGCCTTCGGGATACCAGCCGTCAACGGCGTGGAGTTTGGCGCCGGATTTGCATCATCAAGAAGCTACGGCTCCATTCACAACGACCCCTTCGTTGATGCCAGGGGTAAAACATCAACAAATAATGCAGGTGGCATTAACGGTGGGATAACCAATGGCAATGATTTGATAGTAAGGGTGTCAGTCAAACCAGCCGCAAGTACAGGCGTGCCTCAGAAGACTTTTGACACTGAAAAGGGTGAGATGACCGAGCTGGAGGTAAAGGGCAGACATGATGCATGCATCGCAAGACGCATACCGGTTATCCTTGAATCAGCCGTTGCCATCGGACTCGCTGACCTGCTTATGATTGACAGGGGAATAAACGGACTGAGGGAGAAATAGAATATTACCGAGCCGGGCTTCATCTGCCGGCGTTACTTCATACAGTCAGAACAAGTATCCTGCCCGTATCAGGGGTAACCCTGAACCTGTCGTCGATCCTGTGCCCCATGACCCACATAACCTCATCGCCGGAGAGCAGGAGGAGTACCTTTTCCTTGAGTGTCACAGGTACCTTCATGTCGATGAGGAAGTCGCTCACCTTCTTCATATGCTTCATTCCCAACGGCATGAACCTGTCTCCAGGCTCCCAGTTCCTGACTTTCACCGGGAAGGAGATCCGGTCAAGGTCAAGGCAGGCGGTAAGCGGACTGACCGGTAGCGGCTCACCTGCGGAATCAGCCGTACGCATGTCGGTAAAGAGTCCTGACAGCCTTATCTCGTCTATTGATGAGAATATGTATTCAGATGTCTCCCCGTCACTCCTTTCGCTTATGAGTATCCTGCCCCTGTCACATGACAGACGATGGGTGGAGGTAAGAAGATACCTGCCGCTCTGAGAACCAAGAAGGGAGATCACCTCGCCGGTCTGTTTTGAGGAGATGCCGAATGTCCTGAAGAGCTCAAAGATATGAGGGGCGAGAGGCTGAAGAGCGCTCAGGGATTTGATGTCAGCTGTAAATCCGTTACCGGTCTGCCTGAAGATGGCCTCCCTTAGTCCTCCAATATAGACATCCACGATCTCAGAGGTAGAGGCAAGATGACTGATAGTATCGGTTATTGCGTCAAGTACTCCCGGGTTTACTTTTTCCATCTCCGCGATGACCCTGTGTCTTATCCTGTTTCGGGTATATTTAACCTGGGCGTTTGAGCTGTCTTCACGGAATTGTATTTTTTTTTCTGAGGCGAAGGCTGCAATTTCTTCCCTCGACGCAAATAGGAGCGGCCTGATGATCCGGTCATTGCTGCGGCTCATTCCGGTTAGTCCGCTGAGACCAGTGCCCCTGATCAGGTTGATGAGGAAGGTTTCGGCGTTGTCATTAAGGTTGTGAGCCACGGCCACAGCATCAAATCCTTCACTTTTTACAATTGAACTAAACCATTCATAGCGCAGCTCGCGGGCAGCCATCTGCACTGAGATCTTTTTTTCGGCAGCATGCCCCATGGTGTTGAACCTGGTGGTGAAAAACGGGATGCCATGCCCGCTGGCATATGCGGCAACAAATCTCTCATCACCGTCAGACTCCTCTCCCCGGAGGCAGAAGTTGCAGTGCGCTATCGCGTGATCTGTCCCGGCCTCCCGGAAGAGCCATGCCATAACCATCGAATCAACACCGCCGCTGACAGCAACCAATATCTTACTGCTTCTGCTGAACAGCCTTTCGTTTTTCGAAAAATCCAGAAACCTCTGAAGCATACCCTTTCGCTTTACACAAAGTTACGCATCAAAAAGTAGAATGTCATTCCTCTCTGATAAAAAGAGATTAAGGCACTTTGACATTACAGGAAAGGTATCACCCCGGGAGGGTCAGGCTCAAAATCCCTGGGTTTTAGTCTGATCATACCGTCAGCGGTGATCCATGAATTTACGGAGTATGGCGGTGTACCCGGATACCAGGCGAACCTGATCTGCAGTGTATTCATCACCAACTGGTCATTTCTGATCCTGATTCCGGCACCTATGGCTGGAACAGTATAAAAACCGCCGGCAAATAATCCTTCTCTCACCAGAATACCGATATCAGTAAATGCAAATGGGGCGAACCTGAAGCCCAGGAGAGGCTTGCTGATAAATAGTACAGGTTCTAATGAGAAGACGAGCCTTGTCCCCCCGCTGATCGAATCGTTCCTGAATCCTCTTACCAGGTCACTGCTTCTGAGATAAAGACATTCATCGGTATAGCGGTTGAAGCCCCGTGTGTAATAGATATTCGCAAAAGTCCTGACCCTCGACCTCCCTGCATGCATGAGCGGGGTGAAATACCTGAGGCTGGCATTCACCATGCCCTGTTCCGTCCTTCCCTGGTTGTAGAATGCGTTAATACCTGCCCCTGCGTAGATATAACCAATACCGGTAAAGAGATTGCCGTAGGCCATCTTCAGTCCGGCATAAGTCCTCCATTTGAATTCATTCTTCTCCCTGCCGCCAAGCAGTTCAATCATATAGCCGTACGGAATATTTTCCGTCCGGCCATAACTATATATCAAAGAGGTATTTATAAATCTTTGCGAAGAGATAGCCACACTGCCGGTAACCAACTGGTAATTCTGGAGGCGGTAATATGAGAAATCATCTATCTCAGGCCTCCTGAATACATTATTACGCATGTATCTGCCACTTAGAATCAGGCGTGTCACGCTGTTCCGGTCAAGAATGAACGACCGTGCAGCCCAGTAATCCTGAAAGGTGAACCTGAGAGGGGAGGGAGTGAGCATTGTATCGAGGTCCTCTGTGGTAAAGGTCGTTTTTACGGAAGCAGACCAGGCGTACCTTGTCTCCGATGTTATGAAGTCGCGGCTGAATTGGCCTCCCATAATGGTCGTGCCCAGGCCGTCAGAGAATTCCAGGTCGAGGTCCGCAAAAGACCTGGCAATGTTTTTAATGGAGTACCGTATACCGAATCCCGGGTATTTATACTCACCGAAGTCATAGATTCCAGTGAGCGACAGTTCATGTCCGAGACCTGCAAGGTTGTTGTCAAAGATTTTTATCATTCCGGCGTTAACATCGTCAAGCCTTACCCCGGCACCGTATGGGTATTTTTCCCTCACTATCACCGCCACATCTGCAAAATTGCTGTCAACGGCTACTATTGTTATCTGTGCATCATCAATGAATGGAATCTCTCTCAGGAGGCGTTCATTATCTGCCATCTCAAGGGCTGATACAGTGTCGCCCTCCCTGAACAGAAGGTACTTGTTAAGAATTAATGATTTGGTCTTGGTATAGGTGGAGTTCAGTATCTTTTCTCCCTTTGACGGGTCACTTCCGGTAGGGTTATCGATGTTTGTGCCGAATGCGTTAAGCCTGATGATCTCACGGCTTCTGATGATCATGCCTTCATAGGCATCAAATGCCGATGTGCTTTTCAGGTTTTCCTTGGCAGACCCTTTAGCTGCAGGGCTGACGATGATCATATCATACAGGAAGCTGGTGATCCTCCGTTTCTCTGCCCTGACCTTCAGGGTATCGTAGAAGGCGACCGAGAGGGTATCAACCGCGCCCGCCACCTGGGCATGCAACCCCGGACCGGGAGAAAAAAACAGCAGAAAGAGGAGAAATAAAGATAGGTGGTGAATGATTTTAAAGCTGCATGGCTTCACTGTGTCTTTGAATTGGCATCCAGAACATCATCAGAGTTAAACTGAAACCCCAGCCTTTTGCCGGTTATCAGCCTTGAGTGCTGAATCTTTGACTCCGCCTGCCCTACAGAGGCTATCTTCACCGCATCGTACGGCGGTACCAGGAGGTCAAAGTCAAGTGAATAGCCGATGGCTGTATAAACGATCTTCTGCAAAGACTCAACGCTGAAAGCTTCATTGCCATAGTTGGTAAAAAGCATTCCCATCTGCCTCTTACCTTCCACAAAATACTGGTTCTCATGATTAATGAAGATACGGGCGATGAGGTATCCGAGATCATCCAACCTTGAATATTTGAATGAATCGGCCAGGAAGTTGTATATGTTGATCATGCCACTGTAGGCGTTGTACTTGTTCTTCTGGATATAGGCCGTTTTCCAGGCTGGATGTTCACGATCAAACTGGAAGATATTCGAGTGCATGCTGAAGAGCAGCATATCAGCGGCAACCATCAGCTGGGCATCGAAGGTGCTCCTGTCAGTATATTCCATCCGTACCCTGGGATCAACCCCTGTGAGGTTGCTGTTCACCTCCCTGGCAAGATTCTTAAGAATATCCTTGACCATCATGAACGCCGTTCCTGTATTGTCAAACACCTTCTGCTTGAGAACAGACTTGTTCTTGAGAGTGTCAACTATAACTACCTTTCTCTGGGTTGTTTCATCCGTCATGATAATGCTATTTCTCACCTCCCTAAATTAGTGTTTTATTTCATAGATAATCCCGCTGAAGCGATTTAATATGCCCTGGCGAAGAGCACTCTCCTGTGCGAAGGCTTGCCTGTGAGAATGCATTTTCCCTCTTCATCGGTACTGTTGAAGGGGATTGCCCTGATTGTGGCTTTGGACATATTTTTTATCTGCTCCTCAGTCTCAGGAGTGCCATCCCAATGGGCCAGGACAAATCCGCCCTTGTTCTCTATGATGTCAATAAACTCCGCCCAGTTATCAGCCCTGTATGTATTCTGGTCCCTGAACTCGGTTGCTTTCCTGAAGATATTTACCTGGATTTCATCCATAAGAGCGGTCACATGTTCAACAATGATTTCACGCCGTATGGTCTCCTTGGTCAGGGTGTCACGACGCGCAACCTCGACGGTTCCTTCCTGTGCGTCACGCGGACCGATGGCCAGCCTTACCGGTACTCCCTTCAATTCATATTCGGCAAACTTAAAGCCGGGTTTTTGGGTGTCCCGGTCGTCATATTTAACCGTCAGACCCGCCTTCTCCAGTTTTCCCTTAAGGTCAAGGGCTATTGTGGAGATGCTGTCAAGCTGTTCATTGCCCTTGTAGATAGGCACAATGACCACCTGGATGGGAGCGAGCTTCGGTGGCAACACAAGTCCGTTGTTATCTGCATGAGCCATGACAAGCGCTCCTATAAGCCGTGTGGTCACTCCCCATGATGTAGCCCATACATAGTCGAGCTTTCCTTCGCGGTTGGTAAACTGCACATCGAATGCCTTCGCAAAATTCTGCCCGAGGAAATGGCTCGTGCCTCCCTGCAATGCCTTGCCATCCTGCATCAGCATCTCAATAGTGTAGGTGTCAATAGCCCCGGCGAACTTTTCACTCTCGGTCTTGACCCCTTTTACCACGGGCACCGCCATGAAGTTTTCTACGAAATCCGTGTATACGCCCTGCATCCTCAGAGCCTCCTCCTGAGCCTCTTCCATAGTGGCATGCGCAGTATGGCCCTCCTGCCACAGGAATTCGGTTGTGCGCAGGAAAAGCCTTGTGCGCATCTCCCACCTCACCACGTTGGCCCACTGGTTGATCAGCAGAGGAAGATCACGGTATGAATGGATCCAGTCCTTATAGGTGTTCCATATAATGGTCTCTGATGTAGGTCTTACAATGAGCTCTTCCTCAAGTTTTGCATCAGGGTCAACCACTATGCCCTTTCCGTCGGGAGAATTCTTGAGACGGTAATGTGTAACAACGGCGCACTCCTTCGCAAATCCTTCAACATGAGCAGCTTCCCTGCTAAAGAACGATTTGGGGATGAAAAGCGGAAAGTATGCATTGACATGCCCTGTTGCCTTGAACATCCGGTCAAGCTCTGCCTGGATCTTCTCCCATATGGCATAACCGTAAGGCTTGATCACCATGCAACCCCGCACCGCTGAATTTTCCGCCAGATCGGCTTTTATCACGAGGTCATTGTACCATTGTGAATAATTTTCCTCCCTGTTTGTAAGAAACTTGGCCATTCTTAAGTTATAATATTTGAATAATTGTTAAATCGCAAAAATAGATTGCGTAAAAATAGACAAAACTTGCGAACCTAAAAGGCAGCACACCATGAAGAAGAAAATTTTACTCACAGTCATAGCAATCGCTGCATCGGTGACTATTGCCGTTGCGTCTGACAGTACTCCATCAGGGGGAGAAAGAGGTGCCTTTGGTGCCAGCCAGCAGGTGATTGTGACCAGCTATCACAATCACAGCGGCTATGAATTCGCCTCAAGAATCAAGCGATTTCACACCACATACGTTACATTCGATTTCTACTCACCGGTATACACTGAGATCTACTGGTACAGGCCTACTCCGTACACGTGGGGAGTCTCAATATATGACGACTGGCATTATTACGGTGCAGGTTCTTCACGATATGCATGGCGAAGCGGATTCGGAGGTTCATACTGGTGGGGATACGACACATGGCGGAATTATGACCCGTGGATGGGCTACGGCTGGAATTCATGGAACAACCCGGGGGTGAGCTACAGCGTGAACTATTACCTCGGCAGACCAAACTACCACTACCCGGTGGCTTACAACAGCTGGCACAACCATTATTACCGGAACTACAACAGGCCCGTGACAGTCATCAACAACAACACATACAACTATTATTACGGGTCTGAGAAGAGAAACAGCTACCAGGGAGGCTCATCAGGGTATAACCCCACCAACCCGAACACTTCAGGCCGAAGGGCGGGTTATACCTCAACCGGTGGACGGAGCTCTTCTTCAGTAACGGCTCCGGCAACAACGACAGGTGGTGGAACAGAGGCTGGAACACAGGGTCGCACACAGACTGGCAACCGGAACACTCAGACAAGCACACAGGGCCGCACACAGACTGGCTCACAGGGTCGTACACAAACTGGTACCCGTAGCACCCAGACAAGAAACCAGGGCAACCAGCAGACCACTACCCAGACGGGCAACCAGGGTAATAACAATGGAAACGCTGAGGCTTCAGGTGAAGAAGACAAGAGCAATAACGGCCTTCGCATGGGACAACACAGGAGAGGCGTAGCCGATCCTGCCAATCCCGGAGACAACGGACTGCCCCGCACCAATAACCCGAACATCAATGACCGTACAGATCCGGGCAGGGAGCAGGGCAATGCCCCTCGCAGCAATACGGCCCGCAGCAGTGGCAGCAGCAGGCCGAGCTCTGTGGACCGGGCCCCGGCCGAAGGCACACAGCCCAATAAGGTACAGGGCACTGTGAAAACCGCATCACAGAGACCTGAAACTGTAATGCGTCAGGAAAGCCCGTCAGGAAGCACTGTACCACCGGAAACTACAGTCCGGCAGGGCGGAGAAAAGAGCACCGAAAAGAGATCGGAGGCAACTACCCCGGCAAAAGAAAAGAAGAAAACTACCATTCCGGCACAGAGGAGACGATAATTGTGCGCCCTCCGGGTATAATTGGTACGAAATTTGTATAAATTTGAGGTAGATAATTACAGGAGGGTAAAAATGAAAAAGTTTTGGTACATAATCCCGGCAGTTCTCGTGACAGCGAGCGCATGCACATCGCTGAGCTACACGGGTAACACCAGTGACGACCTTTACTACAGGCCGTCGGAACAACCGGTTATTGCGGCACAGGGCTCTGTACAGCCCGCAGATGCAGGCCAGACTTACTATGATAATATCTTTGCTGCCGATACACTTATCGCAGACGAATATATTCCAGACAACGAATACCTGGCTTACAATACCGGTACTGAGGCTGCAGTGGTAAACAACTACTACGGCAACAGCGCAGCTGAAAGCATCTACCTCTTCAATAACGATTATTTCTATCCCTACTGGAGAGATCCTTTCTATTATTCACCATTCTCCGGGAGGCTTAACTTCGGATTCGGCTACTATGGCTCATACGGATATCCATACTCATGGGGTTATGATCCTTTCTATTACGACTACTATTCACCATGGTCATACAGACCCTATTATTCATACTGGGGCGGCTATCCATATTACAACAATCTCGGTTACTACGGATATAATTACTGGTACTCCGGCTACCCTTCATATTACTACGGCAGCAATGATTATATCTCGAAAACCGGTCGCCGTGGCGGTTACAGCACAATGTCAAGAGGCTCCTACACCAGCTCTGACACACGTAGCAAGTCGGCTGTAGTACAATCTTCAGGTACCTTCAACACAAGGAGGAGCGTACCAACAGCTGCAGGCACATCAGCAACGGGCACTTCAACAACAGGTAGCCGCAGGGTGACTGCCAGCCCGGGAGCCGCAGGCACTACCACATCAGGAATCCGGAGAACACCTCAGGAGACAGGTACCTATACCAAGTCAGGCACCACCCCGGATGCAGCCTCACGCCCCGAGTATACCCGCCGCGAGTCAACCGGAAATACAGTGCAGTCACCGGTCAGGACCCAGTCGCAATTAAGGCCTGATGGACAGACTCCGGTCAGGACTCAGACCCAGACTCCGGTCCGGACA
>JBFYPM010000130.1:0-28912 GCA_041303295.1 Bacteroidales bacterium | reverse complement strand
CTCTGCATATGGGATTTTGAGAACCGGCTCAGAAAAGGCGATAACCTTATTCTCGCAGCCTTTGGCGGAGGCTTTACCTGGGGAAGTATATGGCTGAAATGGGCCTATGACCCCCTCCCAGGTAAGTAAGAGAGAAGAGAGATTGCTATTTCATCGCTAATTTTATTCGCCGCGCACAATACTTTTTATATTTGTGGGTTAATTTAATTCAGGGAAATAAAGGGAACAAACAAATTTCACTATGGCAAAAATCATGGAGACAGACAACGGAACGGCAGTCAACCTTATAAGCCAGGGTACAGAGATTACAGGTGATATCAAATCAACAGGCGATGTCCGCATTGACGGCATCCTTAACGGGAATATGGTCACAAAAGGAAAGGTGGTCATTGGTCCTACCGGTCGCGTTAAGGGCGAGGTGGAGTGTAAAAACTCTGAGGTATCAGGACTGATTGACGGCAAGATAACCGTTTCTCAACTTCTGAACCTTAAGGCTTCTTCAAAAATCAACGGCACCATCATAACGGCCAAGCTGTCTATCGAGCCGGGAGCTGTCTTTACAGGTAACTGTGCCATGAAAGAGGGTGAAAATGGAGGAGCAACAGCAGTCAGATCCAAAGAAGGAGAAAAATAACGTTCAGGAGGGTCTCCCGGCCTATTCCCGCTACAGCACCATCGCCATACAAATGGCGGTAATAATCATATTTTGTTCCCTTGGCGGAGTAAAACTTGACAAGTGGGCAGGTACAGATCCGTGGCTGACCGTGATTCTTTCACTGCTGGGGGTAGCCGCTGCCATGTGGCTCATAATCAAGGAGGCCCTTAAACACAAATAACATGTTTACCCCCAGGGCCAAAAGACAATATCTACTTCTTCTCATGCTCTTCCTGCTGATTTCCCTGCTGGTCATCGTATTCAATTCAATCAGTCCCGCCCTTATCAATCCCGTCAGCTCACTGATGCTCACCGGCGGATTCGCTCTTACCGCCTTAATCTCACTTTTGATTTTTTTTAACGGTCAGCAATCCGCACCGGAGAGAAGTGTGTTTATAACACTTATGGCGCTGGGAGTTAAGATGCTGCTCTCTTTTGTTCTCGCCCTGCTCTTCCTGGCAGTCTTTAAAAACACTCAGACAGGTTCAGTAATATTGTTTTTTATCCTATATTTGGCATTCACTGTTTTTGTATTTCTTACAATCTTCAGTGTCCTGAAAAAGAGATCTGTTTAAAGAAAATTAGCTTGAAAACCAGGTATTTATATGTTCTGCTCCTGATAGTCGGACTAATGGCTGCAACTGTTCCGGCAATCTCATCCGGCAGCGGGGAGGAGGAGAAGAAATCACACGGAAGCGAGGATGAGTTTGATGCCAGTTCATTCATCATGGAGCATGTGGCAGACTCACATGAATGGCACATTCTTACAAAAAAGGACGGCAGCCATGTAGCCGTTTATCTTCCTGTAATCATATTTGACAGGGCGTCTGGTCTGCACATTTTCTCATCACGAAAGCTGGCGCACGGTCACAGTCATCTTGGTTATGTCATTGCCCACGAGGGCAAGTATGCCGGGAAGATTGTCAGTGTTGACGAGGAGGGGCATCATGACGGCACAAAGCCTCCTCTGGACTTCTCTGTAACCAAGGCAATCTTTGGCATGTTTGTGGCAGCACTGATATTGCTCTGGCTTATGATAACCATGGCAAGATCGTATAAAAAGACCGGCATCAGTGCCCCGCGCGGTCTTCAGGGCTTTTTTGAGCCCATAATACTGTTTGTAAGGGATGACATAGCCATCCCTAATATAGGTGAGCATAAATATGCAAAATACATGCCCTACCTGCTGACGGTATTCTTTTTCATCCTGGTGAACAATCTTCTCGGGCTGGTGCCCCTCTTTCCCTTTGGCGCCAATGTGACAGGCAACGTGAATGTCACATTTGTGCTGGCGCTCTTTACATTTCTCATCACACAAATCAGTGGCAACAGGTCACACTGGCGTCATGTCTTTGCCGCCCCTGGTGTTCCGGTCTGGCTGCTACCCATCATGATACCCATTGAGATCATAGGGCTCTTTTCAAAGCCTTTCGCCCTTATGATCCGGCTCTTTGCGAATATCACCGCAGGACATATCATTGTCCTGAGCCTGGTGTCGCTCATCTTCATCTTCAAGTCAGTTGCCGTAGCGCCGGTCTCCATCTTCTTTGTACTGTTCATGTACTGTATAGAGTTGCTGGTGGCTTTCCTGCAGGCATACGTTTTCACCCTCCTGTCGGCTCTCTTTATCGGGATGGCCACAGCTGAAGCAGAACATCATTAAGATCAATATATCAAGTTGTTATTTTAAATTTTAAAACTATGGAAGAAGCACAAGCAGTAATGTCATTAGCAGCGGTAGGAGCAGGGCTTGCAGTGATTGGCGCCGGTATTGGTATCGGCCGCATCGGCGGCTCGGCCATGGACGCCATCGCACGTCAGCCTGAGGCCTACTCAAAGATCCAGCTTGCAATGATCATCTCGGCAGCACTCATCGAGGGAGCAGCCCTCTTTGCCATTGTTGTTGCAATGATCAAGTAAGCAAAAAGCAAAGCCTGCAACGGTTGGTTGCAGGCTTTACAAATGAATCAAAAAAACTCAGAATAAAATGTTACTACAAAGCAGTCTCGCCAGTCCCGCCATCGGGACCGTTTTCTGGACAACACTGATCTTCCTCATGCTGCTTTTCCTGCTTGGGAAATTTGCATGGGGACCCATTATGAAGGCAGTCAAAGCACGTGAGGACATGATTCACAATGCCCTTGAATCGGCTGAAAAAGCGCGCGAGGAGATGAAGGTGCTGCAGTCTGACAATGAGATCATTCTGCGCAAGGCCCGTGAGGAGAGGGACAAGATACTCCGCGATGCACGGGTGGCTTATGACAGAATGATGACCGAGGCCAAAGAGAAGAGCCAGTCGGAATCGGATGCTATGGTAAGGCGTGCCAGGGAGCTCATCGAACGCGAGAAGGTTGCAGCTATAGCCGAGGTGAAGCGCGAGGTAGCCAGCCTGGCCATTGAGGTGGCTTCAAAAGTAGTCGGAGAGACACTTAAAAGCGGTACCGAGCAGCAGAAGCTGATAGAAAGATACATTAACGAGGTTGAATCAAACCGCAACTGACCTGATGAACTCGAGCAAGATAGGGGTAAGATATGCAAAGGCACTCTTTGACCTCGCCCTTGAGCGTGGCGTCACTGATATCCTCTACCGTGATATGAAGACTGTCAGCCAGCTCTGTGCAATGGAGGAGGTGAAAGCTGTAATAAATAACCCGGTAATACCGCAGCAGAAGAGGAAGGAGATAATCCTGGCTCTTGCAGGTGATCAGAGTGATAAGCTGACGGTCAGTTTTATTTCGCTGATGTTCAGCCATGGACGCGGCGATTACCTGGCTTCTTCTGCAAGGAACTTCATCGACCTGACGCGTCGTCACCGCGGAATCCGCCAGGTCACCCTCACAACCGCCGTGCCCGTGGAAGGCAGGCTGAAGGAGGAGATGGCAGCACTCGTTTCAGGGACGGAGAAAGGAAGTATCGAATTCATTGAAAAGGTTGACAGCTCCGTCATAGGAGGCTTCATACTCAGGGTAGATGACGCCTATATTGATGCCAGCGTCAGGAGCAGACTGAACAGATTCAGAAAAGAATTTTCACTGGCAACCAATGCCGCAGAATAGTATATAAGATTTAGAGACATGACTAATATTAAACCTTCAGAGGTATCACAGATTTTAAGGCAACAGCTTGAGGGAGTAAAGACGGCCATTGATATTGAGGAAGTGGGTACTGTATTGCAGGTCGGGGACGGCATTGCGCATATATACGGTCTCATGAACGTCGGATCCAATGAACTGATCGAGTTTGTTGAATCCGGGATAAAAGGTATTGTGCTCAATCTCGAGGAGGACAATGTTGGTGCAGTTATCCTTGGTGCTTCGGAGAAGATAAAGGAGGGTGACGTTGTCCGTCGTACGGGCCGTATCTCATCAATTATGGTTGGTGAAGGTCTTCTCGGGAGGGTCATCACTACCACCGGCGCTCCAATTGACGGCCGTGGTCCCATTACAGGCGAACTTTATGAGATGCCCTTCGAGAGAAAGGCGCCGGGGGTCATCTTCAGGCAGCCGGTGAAGCAGCCCGTTCAGACAGGGCTGAAGGCCATTGACGCAATGATACCCATAGGCCGGGGCCAGCGCGAGCTGATCATTGGCGACCGCCAGACAGGCAAGACCTCCATAGCAGTTGATACAATACTCAACCAGAAGAGTGAATATGATAAGGGCAAACCGGTCTACTGCATCTATGTGGCAATAGGACAGAAGGGCTCGAATGTGGCGAATATTGCCATGACTCTTGAGAGTTATGGTGCCATGGACTATACCGTCATTGTAAGCGCTACCGCCGCCGACTCCGCTGCGGCACAGTTCTATGCACCCTTTGCGGGAGCCGCAATTGGTGAGTTCTTCCGTGACACCGGCCGTGATGCACTGATAATCTATGATGATCTCTCAAAACAGGCCGTATCATACCGTGAGGTGTCGCTGCTGCTGCGCCGTCCGCCCGGTCGCGAAGCCTACCCGGGTGACGTCTTCTATCTCCACTCACGCCTCCTTGAGAGAGCAGCAAAGATCATTGAGTCAGATGAGGTGGCACAGAGCATGAATGACATACCCGAATCGATCAGGCATTTAGTCAGGGGCGGAGGGTCACTGACTGCATTGCCCATCATCGAGACACAGGCCGGTGACGTTTCTGCATATATCCCAACCAACGTGATCTCAATCACTGACGGACAGATCTTCCTTGAATCGAGCCTCTTCAATTCGGGTATCCGGCCGGCAATCAATGTGGGTATCTCTGTCTCAAGGGTTGGTGGCAATGCCCAGATCAAATCAATGAAAAAGGTGGCCGGTACCCTGAAGGTTGACCAGGCACAGTACCGTGAGCTGGAGGCCTTCTCCAAGTTCGGGTCCGACCTTGACCCTGCCACTCTCGCCGTACTCGACAAGGGATCAAAGAACGTCGAGATACTGAAGCAGAACCTCTTCTCACCTATGAAGGTCGAAGAGCAGGTTGCCATCATCTACTGCGGCACCAGGGGCCTGCTGAAGAGTGTGCCGGTGCACAAAGTGAAGGACTTTGAAAGTGATTTTCTGGCTTTTCTTCGCAGCAATCATGCTGATGTACTTGAGAAGATCGCCGGGGGAGTGATAAATGATGAGGTTACGGCCGTTCTTGACGCTGCAGCAGCAGATGTCGCCGGAAGGTACTCAGCACGCTAGCAACAGAGGGTAAAAAGAATATGGCTAACTTAAAGGCTATAAGGGTCAGGCTCAGCTCGGTGAAATCAACACGCCAGATCACTTCAGCAATGAAGATGGTGGCGGCAGCCAAGCTGCGCAAGGCCCAGGATGCAATACTACAACTCAGGCCTTATGCCGATAAGCTCAATGAGATACAGGCAGGACTGAGCGCTGCTCTGCGCGATACGGAAATCGAAAATATCTATGCGGAGAGAAAGAACCGCAACGGGAAGGCCCTGATAGTGGTGGTAACCTCCAACAAGGGACTTTGCGGGGCATTCAACGCCAATGTAATAAGAGATGCCAGGCGTCTGATGGCTGAGAAATACAGCGAACAGATGCAGAAAGGCGACCTCTGGTTTATGCCGGTGGGAAAGAAGGGACATGACGTCCTCAGAAAGCTGAAATGCAATATCCTTGAAGATCACAGCGATCTCTTCTCCGGACTCTCATTTGAAAGGGTGGCGAAAGTCGCTGACAGACTGACGGAACTCTACCTGACCGGCGAATTTGATACAATAGAGATTGTATACAACCAGTTCAGGAATGCCGCAATGCAGAGACTCACCGAGGAGCAGTACCTGCCTGTTTTGGGTGCAGACACTGAGACTGAAGGAGCGGTTTACACGGACTATATCTATGAACCTGACCAGGTAAGCATAGTCAGTGAGCTGATTCCCAAGACATTGCGCATAAAGCTTTATAAAGCCTTGCTCGACTCATTTGCTGCCGAACACGGAGCGCGAATGACGGCCATGCATCAGGCTACAGACAACGCCACTGATCTCATCAGGGATCTTACTCTGCAGTACAATAAAGCCCGCCAGGCTGCAATCACCAATCAGCTCCTTGAAGTGGTCGGCGGCGCGGAAGCACTTAATGGTTAACGAAAAAGAAGAAAATGTTCACCAGCGATTATCTGAGAGAACTGTCAGACAAGGCCATCTCAAGCCTGGGTGTATCACCTGAGGCCGAGAAGCTCTTTTCTCCGGTGAGGTACATATTATCCATCGGGGGAAAAAGGCTGAGACCGGTAATGTGCCTGTTGGCATGCAACCTCTTCAAGGATAAGATTGACGAGGCAGTGATGCCTGCGGTGGGCATTGAGGTGTTCCATAACTTCACCCTTATTCATGACGATATTATTGACAAGGCAGACCTGAGAAGAGGTTCTCCCACAGTTCATTCAAAATGGGGCTCGGACCAGGCCCTGCTCTCAGGTGATGTGATGGCTTTTGTGGCAGTGGAGTGTATCGGACAGGCACCTGAAAAGGCCCTGGCAAAGACCCTGAGACTCTTTAACCGCACTGCCATAGAGGTGTGTACAGGTCAACAGCTTGATCTCGATTATGAGAAGAAAGGACTTGTATCAGAGGCAGAATATCTTCGAATGATTGAGCTCAAAACTGCTGTGCTCATAGCCTCGTCTCTCAAGACGGGCGCCATTATCGGGGAGGCCTCCGATAAAGACCAGGACCTTCTCTATGAGTTCGGGCGATGCCTGGGGATAGCATTTCAGATTCAGGACGATGTTCTTGACACTTACGGTGACACCAAGATGTTCGGGAAGAAAACCGGAAGTGATATTGTATCAAACAAAAAGACTTACCTGCTCGTCAGGGCATTGGAGATGGCAGGCGGTGAGAAACTTCGGCAGCTGAAGAAGCTTCTGGAGGCCGGTAATAACAATCCGGAAGAAAAGGTTGCTGCCGTAAGAGCCATATATGACGAGCTTGAGTTACGGCTCCAGGCCGAGAACCTGGCCTATGACTACTTTAACAGGGCCTTCCAGTCGCTTGACCAGGTGTCGGTCAATACCGAACGGAAGAATGAGATTAAGCAGATGGCGGTGAATCTTATAGGACGAGTGAAATAAGAGTGTCCGCAGCGGGCGGAAGACGAAAAAGAGTATTACCAGAAAACATTGATATAGATTTAAGTCAGAGAGATGGCAAAGAAAACAGGAGTGATAAGTCAGGTCATCGGACCTGTGGTTGACGTTACCTTTGAGACGGCCGGTACAGAGATGCCCGCCATACTTGATGCACTGGAGATCACACGGCAGGATGGTTCAGTGCTGGTGGTTGAGTGCCAACAGCACATTGGAGAAAAAACCGTAAGGGCAATAGCCATGGACTCGACCGACGGACTACAGCGAGGAATGGAGGTTGTAGCAACAGGCTTGCCAATAGTGATGCCCGTGGGCGAACAGATACGGGGCCGGCTGATGAATGTCACCGGGTTGCCTATCGACGGTCTGGGGGCTCTTGACAAGAAGGGTGGATACCCTATACACCGCAAACCGCCGAAATATGAGGACCTCTCAACAGAAAAGGAGGTGCTCTACACAGGCATCAAGGTCATTGACCTCATTGAGCCCTATTCGAAGGGAGGAAAGATTGGCCTGTTCGGTGGTGCCGGCGTTGGGAAAACCGTTGTCATCCTCGAGCTGATAAACAATATTGCCAAAGCCTACTCAGGACTCTCAGTATTTGCAGGCGTGGGTGAACGCACAAGGGAGGGGAATGACCTCCTTCGCGAAATGCTTGATGCAAATGTCATCTCATACGGCAAGGAGTTTATGGAGAACAAGGAGAAGGGCGGATGGGACCTTGAGCTTGTTGATCATGAAATGCTTAAAGAGTCAAAGCTGGCCCTTGTGTTCGGCCAGATGAATGAGCCTCCCGGTGCACGCGCACGCGTGGCACTGTCAGGCCTCTCCGTCGCAGAATACTTCCGTGATGGCGAAGGTGACGGCACAGGAAGGGATATTCTCTTCTTTATGGACAACGTCTTCCGTTTCACCCAGGCAGGGTCAGAAGTATCTGCACTGCTCGGACGAATGCCATCGGCAGTGGGCTACCAGCCTACCCTGGCCTCCGAGATGGGTGTGATGCAGGAGAGGATTACCTCAACACGCCACGGGTCAATCACTTCGGTGCAGGCAGTATATGTACCGGCCGATGACCTTACCGACCCTGCACCCGCAACAACATTCGCCCACCTTGATGCCACAACGGTTCTCAGCCGCAAGATCTCGGAGCTGGGCATCTATCCGGCTGTTGATCCTCTCGACTCTACCTCAAGGATCCTCTCTCCGGAGATCGTTGGCGAGGAGCACTACCGCTGTGCCCAGAGGGTTAAGGAGATATTGCAGAGGTACAACGAGCTTCAGGATATCATCGCAATCCTGGGTATGGATGAACTCTCAGAAGATGACAAGCTGGTTGTTCACCGCGCACGCAGGGTACAGAGGTTCCTCTCACAGCCCTTCCACGTGGCCGAGCAGTTCACGAACATTCCCGGCAAGCTTGTCTCAATAGAAGACACAATCAGGGGGTTCAATATGATCATCGACGGTGCCGTGGATCAGTACCCTGAGGCAGCCTTCATGCTCGTGGGAACCATCGAAGACGCCATAGAAAAAGGTGAGAAGCTGATAGCCGAGAGCAGGTAATGCCAAACAAGCCGAGACGTGAAGATTGAGATAATCACACCAGACAAAAGCATCTATTCAGGTGACGTACGTTCAGTGAGGGTACCCGGCAGAAAGGGCTCCTTCCAGGTACTGAAAGACCACGCCCCGATCATCTCAACACTTGAAGCCGGCGTGGTTATTATCGCTGACGAACAGGGAAACGAGGTGAAGTTTGACATCACCGGCGGCGTGATAGAGGTGAAGAAGAACAGGATCATTCTTTTGGCCGATTCCGCCGTTCAAAGCTGAAGGTGATGGACAGTGACGAGTTTCGCAGACAGGGTCACGATATTGTTGAATGGATCGCCCGTTATTATGAGACGGTGGAGCAATACCCTGTCCGGTCGCGCGTGGCACCGGGTGATGTAAAAAATGCCCTTCCCGGAATACCACCCACCGGTAGTGAGTCATTTGATAACTTCCTTAAGGATTTCGATGAGATAATAATGCCGGGCATCACCCACTGGCAGAGTCCCAATTTCTTTGCCTACTTCCCCGCTAACAGCAGTCCTCCATCAGTCCTTGCCGAGATGCTCACAGCAGCCCTCGGAGCGCAGTGCATGATATGGGAGACCTCTCCCGCAGCTGCAGAGCTTGAAGAGAGGATGATGGATTGGCTTCGTGAAATGACCGGACTTCCAACTTCATTTGAAGGGGTGATACAGGACAGCGCCTCCTCGGCCACACTGGCGGCGCTGATCACCGCACGGGAAAGGGTCACCGGGTACAGGTCTAACATGGAAGGACTGAATGGAACGGGCAGGCTGCGCGTCTACGCCTCCACCCAGGCTCACTCCTCAGTGGAGAAGGGCTGCGGCGTGGCAGGCTTCGGACGGGAAAACCTTGTCAGGATCGGGGTGACAAAAGACTATTCAATTGATACTGATGACCTCAGAAAAGTCATAGAATCGGACCTTTCAGCTGGTTATATTCCCTGCTGCGTGGTTGTTACACTGGGGACAACCGGCACCACTGCAATTGACAACCTGCGGGCTGCGGGTGAAATATGCCGTGAAAAGAATGTTTGGCTCCATGTTGACGGGGCACTTGGGGGAACAGCACTTATCCTGCCCGAGATGAGATGGATGGCTGACGGAATCGAATATGTTGATTCCATTGTTTTCAACCCGCACAAATGGATGTTCACCAACTTCGACTGTTCAGCTTATTTCGTCCGTGATGCGGCCTCACTCATACGGACCTTTGAAATACTGCCCGAGTATCTTAAAACGCGCACCAGGGGTAAGGTTAACGATTACCGCGACTGGGGTATTCCTCTCGGAAGACGTTTCAGGGCTCTGAAACTTTGGGCGGTGATACGATCATACGGGGTTGAGGGTCTGCAGTATAAGATCAGGGAACATATAAGGCTGGCAAAGATGCTTGCCGGTCTGATAGAGGCGGAGAAGGAGTTCACACTGATGGCACCGGTACCCCTGAACACTGTCTGTTTCCGGTATCTGCCGGAAGGCATGAGCGACCCGGAAGCCGACAGGCTGAATGAAAAGCTCAACCATGCACTGAATGACACAGGCAAAGTCTATCTGACCCACACGAAGATTGACGGAAAATATGTCTTGAGGATGGTTACGGCCCAGACAAACGTGACGGAGCATCATGTTTTACAGGCATGGGAGATGATCAGGCATAATGCGTCAGCGCTCTCTTCCGAGTACGGTTCCGTAGATGTTGACTGAGAAAACACCGTTTACAAAAAACCTCTTTTCACCGGGAATATATCCGGCACCGGCACCGGCACTGATCTCAAAGGGAAACCTTAGCACATAGAAATCGGCAAGCAACTCTGCCCCAATTGAGTTGTAATCAGCATCTCCCGGAGTATAAACGCCTGCAGAATAATCATATGTACCAGTGCTCCTGCTATGATCATAATAGAGAGAGCTTCTTATCCTTTTCAGGTAAAGCAGGCTTCCTGCGGCAAGGTCAGGATAGAGGAGAGGCATTGTATAATCGGCCGAAAGTGATACGAGTTTCTCTGAAACCAGGTTTCCCCTGTATCCCCTTGGCCAGGGAACTGCATTGTTAAAGATCAGTTTGCGGGTGGGCGACTGGTTTTCATAACCGGCTTTTATGACGAGGCTGTGGTTGCGGGCCACACCCGGAAAGAATAATGTGCCTCTTGCATATCTCCTGTTGCTGTACAGGTCGGTGTCCCATGGTGCTGCAGTGATCCTCAGGTCTATGATCTGCCCCCAGCGCGGGTTGATGTCACGGTAAGCTGTCCGGAAAATATTTGAGAAATAGACTCTTCCTGTAAGATAGACCATGTCTCTGTCATAGCTGTTTTGTCCGGAGATCCATGTATACTTATTGCGGTAGTCAAGGTAAATGGCAGGCATCAGCAACTGTCTGAACCGGCCGTATGCAAACCATAGCTGATCATACACGCTGATATTAAGATGCAGGTCGTTATTGAGCTCTGAGGGCTCCGGTCGGGTGATAGTGTCTCTTATAACCACCTGGTCTCCACCGTATGAAATTTGAGCGTCAATTACCGGGTGCCATCCGCTCCATTTTATGCCTGAATGGAAGTAATGGTTTCCGCCGCTGTACTCATACCCCAGGGTTGATATAAGGGTGCTGAGGTGGTTCTGTGACATAAGTGTCACCCCCGGACTTATAGCTGTAGGGTCTGTTTGAATCTCATCTATGTCGCCGTAGAAGGGGAACCAGCTGTGGAAGTTGAAGAGATGGGCAGTCTTGCTGTATGGTTTTGATTCCGTGATCAGGATTGGTGACCGGTTGGCCTCATTCAGGGGAGCCGGCATGGGCGCAATCTCCGGGATGACACCGTGCATCAGGTTTTCCGCCGGGCCTGCTACTGCCAGGCGACTTTCTGAGGCAATGATGAATCCGTCAGCAGTGCAGTCAGAAAAGAGTATCTCATCTCCGGAAACTGAGAAGCCCGATATTCCGAAGCGTGATGCAGTCACACGGGTGACAGTGCTGTCGCCGGAAAGTCGGTAGATGTTGTCAGAACCGTCGCCCTGGGCCAGGAAGTAAAGAGTGTCATTACAGAGTTCAGCCTGGATTATATCAGTAATGTTCTCTGGCATGTTCAGTGTCCATCTCTTCCCTGTAGGGCGGTATGTTCTGATCCCCTCCCCGTTTTCGTTCAGGCTAACCACCGTAACCGCACTGCCGTCAGATGACCATGCCGGACGCTGCAGGATCAGGTTCTCAGGAGGCACCACATCCATCAGCACCTCGCCGGTGATCGCATCGAGGAAGACAAGTGAGCAGCGCAGCCCGGGAGTTGTTGAGACGGCCACAATTGTCTTTCCGTCAGGGGAGAGATCGGGAGCCGTGTATCTTGTACGGTGGGTGAGTTGTTTCACATGACCGCCGCTTATATCCATCCGCTTGATCACCGAATAGTCACGATTGTCCCACCTTATATCAGGATGTAGTTCTGCCCACACAATTATGCTGTCAGAATATGAAAAAATATAAGGATATAAATATCCGGTGGTGGCCAGGACTTGTTCTGTTCCACCCTTTGTATCTGTGATCACAAACCGTGAGGGGTCTGACATAGAGGTTCTTAGGGAGACAATTCTGCCGTCAGAGCTCCTGTGAGGAGTAAAATGGCTGACATAGTCTCTTTTTCTTTCAAGACTGAGTGCAGGGTATTGGAAGAAATTCAGGGGGTCACGTTCCTTCCAGGTTTTTTCAAGCAGGGCGAAGGTTGAATCATACAGTTTTCTCTTGGTCAGGCCTGTCTGACGTCTCAGGCTGTTATTTACCGGATTGAACGGATAGCCTGATGACACCCTTCTGATGACACTGGTCCAGGCGCTGCTGTCAATGGTGCGCAGGTGGTTCATCATCAGGTACCCGAAGACGTAGTGATCAGGTGTGAAGTTCCTGTATGAGCCTGACAGCATCTTATCATAGCTGTAAATACTCTTTTCACCTGTTACCAGGGCCCTGGCTCTCTGGGTGAAGAGGTTGCTGCGTCCCCTGCCTGAAAGGCTGGTGACAGTCTCCGCATATACGGCATCACCCTCGAAAGCCCACATTGGTATCTCAACGGCACTGAGTCCCACCGCCTGTTCCCCGATGAGGTAGCTCAGCACCCGGCCTGGTCCCTTCCTGTTGAGTGATGACAGTTGCAGAACGTGTGCGGTCTCATGAACAGCAAGCTGTTGTGCCGGCAGCATCGGCAGGTTGTCCTGTCCGGGCAGGGGAAAAAGCTCCATCCTGCGCGGGGCCCAGCTTACATAACCGTTTGATGACATGGAGTGGTTGTGAATGATCACAGGGACTTTCGTTTTTCCGTCAGGATAAAGCGCAGAGAGGCTGTTGTATGACTGTTCCAGCAGCAAGGCATAGTTACTGGCGCCTTCTTCAAAGTCCACGGGATAGATTAACCGGAAGTGAGGAGTGTGAATCTGACGCCATTTAAGCGAGGCCGGATCCTGTCCTGTGTCATAATACTGCGCACCTGCCCTCGCAACCATCAGCAGGCTCAGTAAGAGCATAATAAAGCATTTTCTCATGCAGGGCAGTTTGCCCAAAAATACCAAAATTGGCCGATATCTACGGCGTGACCGCAAAATCTTATTATTTTCGTGCGGAATTATACGGGAACGGAAAATCTACTGACATGATAAAAAAATTCAGGCTCTGGGACAACATACTTGGCTGGACGGCATTCTTAGCTGCAGCGGTAACATACCTGATGACCCTCGAGCCAACCACCAGCCTGTGGGACTGCGGGGAGTTCATTGCATCTGCCTTCAAACTGGAGGTGGGCCACCCTCCGGGAGCTCCCTTCTTCATGATTCTGGCAAGGTTCTTTGCAAACTTCGCGGGTGGAGACGTATCAAAGGTGGCGATGATGATCAATGCCATGTCAGGGCTGGCAAGCGCGCTGACGATACTATTTCTTTTCTGGACCATCACCCATCTTGCCCGCAGGATATTTCTGAAGAAAGAGTCTGACTACACTCCCGGAAGGATCATTGCCGTTCTGGGTGCCGGACTGACAGGAGCCATGGCTTATGCCTTCTCTGACACCTTCTGGTTTTCTGCCGTCGAGGGTGAGGTTTATGCCACCTCATCGCTCTTCACTGCAGTGGTTTTCTGGGCCATGCTGAGATGGGAGGATGTGGCTGATGAGCCGCACGCCGACAGGTGGATAATACTCATTGCCTTCATGATGGGACTCTCAATAGGTGTGCACCTGCTTAATCTGCTGGCCATACCGGCCATAGTCTTCATCTGGTATTTCCGTAAGTATGAGTTCTCATGGAAGGGTTTTGCCGCTTCCCTGGGCGTCTCTGTGGTACTGCTGGTGCTTATTATGTATGGCATCATTCCCGGCATCTTCAGGGTCACATCGAGTTTTGAGCTCTTCTTTGTCAACAGCCTGGGTATGCCATTCAACAGCGGGATGTATATTCACCTGGTACTGTTCATTACGGCCCTGATCCTTTCTGTGTGGTATTCATTTACGCATGAAGACGGCAAGAGGGGGTTCCTGCTTACCGGCGCTACACTCTTTCTATCAGGGGTGTGGCTGCTGACGGATTCGGTGTTTATGAACATCATTTTCCTTGTTGGTGTCGTCTTCGGTGCATGGTATCTCTCCAGCCGTAACAGGGGGGCACTTAACACTATAATGACCTCCATGCTGGTGATTGTGATAGGATATTCATCCATTGCCACCATTGTAATCAGGTCAACGGCTAACACTCCAATGAATGAGAACAATCCGTCCAACCCATTCGCCCTTCTCTATTATCTTAACCGTGAGCAATACGGTCAGCGCCCGCTTTTTCACGGTCCCTACTACAATGCCCCGGTGACCGATTATGTCAAGGGCAAACCTACTTATAATCCTGTTGACGGCAGGTACGTGATTACCAACCGCGAGACCAAGCGCGAGTATGACGAGAGGTTCACCACTGTTTTTCCAAGGATGTGGAGTGACTCGCCTGACCACGTCAGGATCTATGAGGAGTATGCAGGCACCGGGGGGAACCCGGTAAAAATCACTGACCCGCAGTCGGGCGAGGCAACAACGCTTCGTGTACCAACCTTCGGCCAGAACCTTAAATTCATGTTCCGTTACCAGTTCGGCTTTATGTACCTCAGGTACTTCATGTGGAACTTCAGCGGCAGGCAGAATGACATCCAGAGTTACGGAGGGCCGGTCAACGGGAACTGGATCACCGGGATAAACTTCCTGGATGCACCCCGCACAGGCTCCCTGAAGGGCATGCCCGATGACATGAAGAACGCCCCCTCGCGTAATACCTATTTCCTGTTGCCGCTGCTGCTGGGTCTGATAGGCTTTCTCTGGCATTTCAACCGTGATGTCAGGAACTGGTGGATAGTAGTTTTGCTCTTTGTGATGACAGGGGTTGCCATTGTTGTATACCTCAACCAGTACCCGAATCAGCCTCGTGAGCGCGACTATGCCTATGCGGCATCGTTCTACGCCTTCACCGTCTGGATAGGGCTGGGAGTCCTTGCACTCTTTGAGCTTTTACGGAAGGTGACAGGCGAAACTCCGTCAGCTGTCATTGCTTCCGTGCTTACATTCGCTGCCGTGCCGGCGCTGATGGGCGCCCAGAACTGGAATGATCATGACAGGTCCGGCAGGTACCTGGCAAGGGATGTGGCTTTCAACTATCTCAACACCTGCAAACCCCAGGCAATAATCTTCACTGGTGGTGACAATGACACCTTCCCTCTCTGGTATGCCCAGGAGGTGGAGGGCATGCGCACCGACGTGCGCGTATGCAACCTGATGCTTCTCAATACTGACTGGTATATTGACCAGATGAAGATGAAGGCCTATACCTCCGAACCACTTCCCATAAGCCTTCCTAAGAAACTGTATTATGATGGTGTCAATAACCAGGTAGCTGTCTTTGAGCGTGTCACCGAACCCGCAACTGCAAAGGAGGTGATGAAATTCATTAACAGTGACAGCGACGTCTCCAAACTGTCAATGTATGGCGAAGACATATGGTATATCCCGACGCGCACCATCAGGATTCCAGTTGACGCTGCAAAGGTGTTGGCCAACGGTACTGTCAGCCCGGAGGATGCGGACAAAATTGTGCCCTATATTGACATCAAACTAAAGGGTCAGTGGATAATGAAAAGCCAGCTGATGGTGCTTGACATCATTGCCAACAACGACTGGGACAGACCGGTCTATTTTGTTGCCGGGCAGCATGATGATGCCCTGGGGCTTGAGGAGTATTTCCAGCTTGAAGGCCTCGCCTATCGCCTTGTCCCTGTAAAGGGTGTCAACAAGGGCTGGTTTGATTATGGCCGGATTAACACCGGTATCCTGTATGAAAACATGATGAACCGTTTTACCTGGGGTGGCGTTCCTGACCCGGAGGTGTATATTGATTATTACCACTCCCGTACGCTCACCGTAATAAGGACCCGTCTCAACCATGCAAAACTGGCCGGAGCATTGGTTGCAGAGGGTGATACCGCGAAAGCCTCCGCGGTAATGGAGAGGTGTCTTGAACTCTTCCCTGTGTCGAAACTGGGATATGACTTCTATTTTACAGAGATAATCTCTGCCTTCTTTGCTACGGGCAACAATGCAAAGGCAGTTGACCTTGCGCGCAGTTTTTCAGATTATTACCTGGAACGTGCAGGTTACCTGCTTGCCCAGAAACCCTCAGTGGCTCTATATGCAGAGCAGGAGATTGCCAATGCGTTGCAGATGGTGTCACCGGTGATGGAGATGTGCCATCACAACGGCGAGACCTCCGCTGCGGAGGAGATCAATGCGAAGTTCAATGAGCTCTACGCCAAATATGTTGGCTTGAATAGGTGATGAGATCAGGCAATAGGCAGTAGGCAGTAGTTGCAATTTCCACAGCCTACAATCTCTATCTAAGATTGTTGATTCCCGATCGTCGATTACTGTAAAAAACGAGATTATTGGCAGCTATACCCTCACTACTGCCTACTGCCTATGACGTTCAGTCATACATCTGGTATGCCGGACGAGGCGAGAGATATTTCTCAAGAATAAGGTGGATCTTGTCAGGGAAGATGGGCTTCAGATTATATTCGGTGCATCCTGCTATATAGGCCTCATTCTTGGTCTGCTCTGAATAATAGGCGGTGATCAGTATCACCGGGGCTGAACGGTTCACCTGGCGGAAAGTCCTTGTACAGTCAATACCGTTGACAAGTGGAACAAGAAAATCCATGAAGACCAGGTCAAAGATAGCCATGCCCGTGGTTACTGCATCAACAAACTCCTTCCCGTTCCGGAAAACAGAAACCACAGCGCCAGTCTCCTTCAACAGTGTTTCGTAGTACCTGAGTGATGCAATGTCGTCTTCAACGATTGCAATCCTTTTGCCTGTTATATTCAGCATCGTTTATAAAGTGAACCCGGGGTTAATGTTCCGAACTCAGCGCAAAGGTATCCGGCGAGGGTTAACAAGGTTAGTTAAAATTTCTTCAAATTTCAACTATGAAGACAACTTATTAACAACAACTTTTAAACAAAAAACTGGATTGTGGTTAATGTTCAGATAATGAACGTTAGAGGCTTATCAACGGCATTCCCACTGTGTGGTGACCCCGTTATAGGTGGTTGGTGGAATTGCCTTTATTGTCAGGAGCTCCTGGTCGCAGTACTCGGATTCAATACCCCATGCTATTGGATTGCCGTTATCATAGGAGACCGTCTGGCATACCTGGCACCCATCTCCAAGCATATCACACGAAGTAAAGGATGAGGCGATCAAAAACAGGGAGGCGATATAAACTAGTTTCCTTTTCATCTTTTTCTGATATAACGGCAAAGTTAAAAAAATAGTATTATGAGCGGAGTGCAGCATTTTTCATAAATTAGAGTCCTTAAACTGAACAACAAAGCAAATCTAAAAACCCTCATATCATGGAAGAGAATACAACCACACAGGCAACGGTCACCGTTGAAGAGAGCAGGATGAAAAAGCACGTAAGTGTTGCAGCAATTCTTCAGATAGTCTTCGGCTCGCTCAATGTCCTTATCGCGATGGTTATCGCCTTTGCCTTTGGCTTTGCAGATCAGTTTGTCGATGATCCCACGGCTGTAAAGGTTCTGGGCCTTGTCGGAACACCACTTGTTGTAATGTTTCTGCTTTTTGGCGGAGCAATGATAGCAGGAGGAGTCGGGTTGTTTTCATGCAAACCATGGGCACGGGTCCTCAGTATGGTCATGGCGGCAATCGGGCTGCTGAATATTCCCATCGGAACCCTCAAGGGCGTATATATCATATGGGTGCTGGTGCAGCAGGAGACAGTCTCGCTATTTGACAAGGGCTGCCCTAAAGAGCCTGTTGGCCAATAAGAAACAATCTTCCTGTTATCAGGCAGACAAAATGATTATTTTTGTCGTCAGTAACCTTCATAACCATGGCTGACGATAAGAAGATCATTTTTTCCATGTTCAGGGTAAGCAAGAGCTACCCGCCTCACAAACAAGTCATAAAGGATATATCCCTCTCCTTCTTTCTGGGAGCAAAGATTGGTATCATTGGGCTTAACGGCTCGGGGAAATCAACTCTTCTCAAGATCATTGCGGGCATTGAGAAGGAGTACCAGGGAGAGGTGGTCTTTTCACCGGGATATACAGTAGGTCATCTGCCTCAGGATCCGCTTATGGATGAACATCGCACCGTCCGTGAGATCGTTGAGGAGGGAGCCGCCGAGGTGGTTGCTGCCCTGAAGGAGTATGAAGAGATAAACCTGCGCTTTGGTGAGCCGGAGGTCTATGAGAATACTGAAGTCATGGAGAAGCTCATGGCCCGTCAGGCCGACCTGCAGGAGAAGATCGAAGCTCTCGACGGCTGGAATCTCGATCACCGCCTGGGTCAGGCAATGGATGCCTTGAACTGTGCTGATCCGTCTACACCGGTTAATATTTTGTCTGGAGGCGAACGTCGCCGTGTAGCCCTGTGCCGCCTGCTGCTCCTTGAGCCTGATGTGCTGCTCCTTGACGAACCTACCAACCATCTCGATGCCGAGAGCGTACAATGGCTCGAGACCCACCTGAAACAGTACAGCGGAACGGTCATTTGCATCACGCACGACAGGTACTTCCTTGATAATGTGGCAGGATGGATCCTGGAGCTTGACCGCGGTGAAGGTATCCCCTGGAAAGGCAATTATACCTCCTGGCTCGAGCAGAAGTCAAAAAGACTTGAGCTTGAGGAAAAGGGTAATGTCAAACGTCGGAAGACTCTTGAGCACGAGCTTGAATGGGTCCGCATGTCACCAAAGGCCAGGCATGCCAAATCCAAGGCCCGGCTTAGCGCCTATGAAAACCTCCTAAACCAGGATGTAAAACAGAAGGAGGAGAAGCTTGAGATCTTCATACCCAACGGACCCAGACTGGGCGATAAGGTGATACTGGCTAAGGGGGTCGCAAAGGCTTTCGGCGACAGGATACTCTTTGAAGAGCTTGAGTTTAATCTCCCGCCAAACGGAATAGTGGGAGTGATAGGGCCCAACGGGGCAGGCAAGACCACCCTCTTTCGCATGATCATGGGACAGGAAAAGGTTGACCGCGGCTCGTTTGAGGTAGGCGGGACTGTCACGCTGGGGTATGTTGACCAGGCCCATGCGGACATTGATCCGAAAAAGAGTGTTTATGAGGTCATATCCGGAGGGGTTGATGAGGTTGTGGTTGGCAACAGACCGGTCAATGCCCGTGCATATGCAGCCCGTTTCAACTTCACGGGAGCAGACCAGGAGAAAAAATGCGGGGTGCTCTCGGGAGGGGAGCGTAACAGGCTCCACCTGGCTCTGACACTTAAGAGCGGTGCAAACGTATTATTGCTTGACGAACCTACCAACGATATTGACGTCAATACCCTGCGGGCACTTGAAGAGGGACTTGACAACTTCGCAGGCTGTGCGGTCATTATTTCGCATGACCGCTGGTTCCTTGACCGTGTGGCCACTCATATCCTCGCTTTTGAGGGAGACTCGCAGGTGGTGTGGTTTGAAGGCAGCTTCTCGGAGTACGACGAGAACCTGCGCAAGCGCACAGCCAATGCCGGTCCGGTCAGGATGAAATACAAGCGGCTCACCTGAATTATTATAATTCCGGGATTCCGGAATTATCATATAAATCATCTAAATTGTACTGTTATTCCAAAAACAGTACCTTCGCCATTGTCAGAATTTAACCGGCAGACAGGTTATCCGGCCTGCAGGAAAAGCGCTCTGAAAATTTAGCTAAAAACAATTTTAAGGATGGCAACACGCAGACAATTCATCAGGATCTCAGCCATTGGAGCGGGAGCAGTCATGGCCGGTGCAGCCGGTTACAGGCTCCTCGCCTCAGGCCTGACTGATGGGCAGAAGGCAACCCTTGCCGCTCTCTCCGGACGCACCCCTACATACTGCGAGGTCTGTTTCTGGAAGTGCGCCGGGTGGGTCTACAAGGACGACAAGGGATCTATTCAGAAGATCATCGGCAACAATGAAGATCTGAACTGCAACGGCCGTTTCTGTCCGCGGGGTACAGGCGGTGTGGGGATGTACCATGACGAGGACCGGCTTCGCAAGCCCTTGATACGTACTGACGAGCGAGGCACCCAGAGCTTCCGTGAAGCAACCTGGGAAGAGGCCTTCGATTACATTGCAGAAAAGATAAAAGTGATCTCCGCCGAACACGGCCCGGAGTGCGTTGCCCTCTTTACCCACGGTTCGGGAGGTAAGTACTTCTCAACCCTGCTGCGCGCCCTTGGATCACCACACATAGCTGCACCCTCCTATGCACAGTGCCGCGGACCTCGTGAGGTGGCCTTCCAGGCTACGTTCGGTGAAGCACTGGAAAGCCCTGAACCTCTTGATATTCGAGATACAAAGTGCCTTGTCCTGATCGGAAGTCACCTGGGTGAGAATATGCATAACGGACAGGTCCAGGAGATGTCTGATGCCATTGACAAGGGAGCCACTATTATCACAGTTGACCCGCGCTTCTCCACCGCAGCGGGCAAGTCAAAATTCTGGCTGCCGATCAAGCCGGCAACCGACCTGGCCCTGCTGCTGGCATGGATCAACGTCATCATCACCGAGGAGCTTTATGACAAGCCATATGTTGAGAAATATACATACGGGTTTGAGTACCTGAAGGAGCATGTGAAAAACATGACCCCAGAGTGGGCATACGGCATAACGACTATTGATCCCACAGTCATTCGCGAGACCGCCCGTGAGATGGCCAACGCCTCCCCGGCAGTAATCGTCCATCCCGGACGTCATGTAACGTGGTACGGTGATGACACGCAGCGCCTGAGGGCAGTGGCCATTCTCAATGCATTGCTCGGTTCCTGGGGTCGCAGGGGCGGATTCTTTCGCACAGAGACCTTCGAGCTGCCCGAGCCGCCTCATCCCCCGTACCCGGTGCCAAAGAGAACATGGAGAACGGAGTTTCCGGATCTTTACAAACTTGCCGATACAGTGCTCGCCAACGGAGTCTGTGATGCAACTGTCCCTGACCCGACCCGTGCCTGCGAATTCCAGGCGTGGATAGTGAACGGCACAAACCTTATAGAGACCCTCCCTAACCAGGAAAATACTCTTAAGGCCATCCAGGCCCTTCAGCTGCTGGTGGTTGTTGATACAATGCCCATGGAAATAACGGGCTGGGCTGACGTGGTGCTGCCCGAGTGCACTTACCTCGAGAGATATGATGACCTCAGGGTCGGGCCTCACAGGAAGCCTCAGATAGCCCTCAGGGCCCCTGCAGCCGAACCCTCCTATGATACCAAACCGGCCTTCTATATGGCCAGGGAGCTGGCAAAGAGACTGGGTGTGATTGAATACTTTCCCTTTGAAAAGATGGAGGATCAGCTCGACTGGCAGCTGAAGCAGGTGGGGAGCAGCCTCGAGGAGATGAAGAAGATCGGGGTCAAAACCTTCGACCGCACAGCCGATGACCTCTATTTTTCTACTGATGAGGATGTTGAGTTTTATACGGCTACAGGCAAGATTGAGCTCTATTCAACGGCGCTGGAAGAGGCAGGCTTCGACCCGTTGCCCCGCTACACAAAACACGAGGAGCCGCCAGAAGGCTACTACCGCCTTAACTATGGCCGGGCACCCATGCATACATTCAGTCGTACATCCAATAACCCCAATCTTACTGATCTGATGGAAGAGAACAGTGTGTGGGTCAACCCGCGTGTGGCCAAAGAGTGGGGACTGAGCACAGGCCAGTATGTTCACCTGGTAAACCAGGATGGCAAGCGGTCAGAGTTTCCCATAAAGGTCAGGGTGACTGAGCGCATCCGCTGGGACTCAGTATACATGGTCCACGGCTTTGGCCATGACCAGAAGAAGCTGCGACGCTGTTATGGAAAGGGAGCCAGCGACACAAACCTCATAACCAAAGTGCTTGTCGACCCCGTCATGGGAGGTACAGGCATGCGCGGGAACTTCGTGACCTTTGTCACTGACCTGGCCGGAGAGGAGGTGGTATCATGAGATACGCAATGGCTGTTGATACCAAAAAATGCGTCGGATGCAGCGACTGTGTCGTGGCATGCCAGACGGAGAACAATGTGCCCATCGGTTTCTGCCGCGACTGGGTGGTGGAGGTGATGGATGGCACATACCCCCAGCTTGAGATTGAGCTGAGATCAGAGAGATGCAACCACTGCGGCAATGCGCCGTGTGTCAGATGTTGTCCAACCGGGGCGAGCCATATAGTCGAAGGCGGAATAGTGCTTGTCAAACCAAACAAGTGCATCGGCTGCGGGGCCTGTATTGCCTCATGCCCATATGACGCCCGCTACCCCCATCCCAAAGGGTATGTTGACAAATGCACCTTCTGCATTCACCGGGTGAAGGAGGGAATGAAACCAGCATGCGTGGCAGTATGCCCGACAAAATGCATGTACTTCGGTGATCTTGATGACCCGAACAGCGAGGTTAGCGTGATCCTTAAAAAACGCAAGTCAAAGAGACTCATCCCCGAAGCGGGGACACAACCACAGTTATATTTTCTAATCTGAGCAGACGATGAACGAAGAGCTTATTATCAGCGGAAGAGAGAACCTGATGGTTGACCCGCATCTGCATATATGGCACTGGCCCATACCTTTGTACCTGTTCCTTGGAGGACTGGCGGCAGGGGTACTGTTCTTTGCTGCACTATTTTACCTGCTTGGAAAAGAAGAGCAGTACCGCGCTGCCATACGCAGGGTGCCTTTCATTGCTCCCATAGCTCTTGTCCTGGGCCTTGCCGCCCTCTTTTATGACCTTAACCATAAAGCATTCTTCTGGCAGCTTTATACTACCATCAGAATACAGTCTCCGATGTCATGGGGTGCATGGACACTGCTTGTCATAACTACCGTTTCGGTTATATGGTGTGCCCTGCATATAAGGGAGTTTTTCCCGAACTGGGACTGGAGGTATAAGTGGCTTAAGGATATTGAGGCATTCTTCAACAAGAACAAGAAGCCCCTGGCATGGGTCATGCTGATCTTTGCCATCATCACGGGTGTTTACACCGGAATACTGCTGTCAGCATTCAATGCCAGGCCGCTGTGGAATACATCGGTGCTCGGACCACTTTTCCTGGCTTCAGGGCTGTCAGCAGGCGCAGCTTCCATAGTGCTGGCATCAAAAAACCATGAGGAGAGGCTTCTCTTTACGAAGATAGACCTGATCATCCTGGGTACGGAACTATTCCTGATAGTGCACATGTTCATGGGATTCCTTGCAAGCACCCAGGTGCAGATAGAGGCTGCAGAACTGTTTCTTGGCGGTGAGTACACCATGGTCTTCTGGATCTTCGTGGTTGTGCTTGGTATCATCATTCCTGCGGTGCTGGACCTGATGGAGCTGCGCGGAAAGCATATCCCTGCACTGATTCCCGGTGTACTTGTACTGATGGGTAGTTTCGCCTTCCGGTTTGTGTTCGTTTTTGCCGGCCAGGTAAGCCGCTGGTTATACTGATAACAATAAAACACATTACAATATGAGCAATAATACAACAAAAGAGAGAAGCAGGAGGTACCTTAACCCGTATGTCGGTGGTGTGCTTCTGGGTCTTGTTCTGCTTGCCGCAAATTTCATTTCAGGCAGGGGCCTGGGAGCCAGCGGTGCGATAAAGAGCGTAGTGGCCACAACCATTGAGGTGGTCGACAAGGATGCTGTCAACACCATGCCCTTCATGGCAGAGTATGCAGAGTCACACAGTGGCAGCCCCATGAGGTCATGGCTTGTTTTCCAGATGCTTGGGGTGATTGTGGGTGGCTTCCTTTCCGGGACTGTGGCCGGCCGTCTCAAGCTGAAGGTGGAACACTCACCGAAGATAACCTCCAGGCGAAGGCTTGTATTTGCACTGGCCGGGGGTATCCTCTTCGGCCTGGGCTCACAGATCGGCCGGGGCTGTACCAGCGGTTCGGCACTCAGCGGTATGGCCGTGCTATCACTCGGTGGCTTCGTCACCATGATGGCTATATTCGGCACTGCCTTCGCACTGGCATATTTCTTCAGGAGAAACTGGATTTAAGGAAAGGAGAAAAAAATGGGACCATTAGCACCATTCGAAATCATATCGGAGAACACCAACTTTCTCCTCGCATTCTTCATAGGTATCGCCTTTGGCTGGGTACTTGAGAGCTCGGGCTTCTCGTCGAGCCGCAAGCTGGCGGGCATCTTCTACGGTTATGACACCGTGGTTTTGAAAGTCTTCTTCACAGGCGCCATCACTGCCATGCTCGGACTGCTCTTCATGAGCCTCTTCGGGTGGGTGGATCTTGACCTGATTTACGTCAACCCGACATATCTCACCTCAGCCATTGTAGGCGGGGTGGTAATGGGCGCCGGATTTATCATGGGCGGCTTCTGTCCGGGCACCAGCTTCTGCGGTGCCGCGATAGGGAAGATCGATGCCATGGTATTCATCGTCGGACTCTTCATTGGGGTCTATGGCTTCGCTTTCACTTATGGATTGTGGGAGAAACTATATTTCGCAAAATATCTCGGAGAACCGAAAGTCAGTGAATCGCTCGGCCTCTCAGACGGCCTCTTCGGCCTGTTGCTGATCATTGCCGCACTGGTGATGTTTGTTGTTGCGGAGTGGGCTGAGAAGAAGTTTCCGAGGGAGGAATACTAATCAACCGAACACTTTAGCATAGATACTGTTATACTACTGATAACGAAAATATTAATTACGATGAAATCGCTTAAATTACTTGCGCTCTTTGTGATCCCCCTGGGAATAATCATAGCAGCTGTTCCGCCTGACAGGGTTAAGCACTTCAGGCTTACTGCCGACGAGCTCCTGCAGGAGGCCGGTGCGGGTGTGCAGTTTGTCTCTCCTGATGTGGTGGCTGACATGCTTGTTCAGAAGGATCCGTCACTGCGGCTCATTGATGTGCGCACACCTGAGGAGTATGAAAGCTACAGCATGCCGGGCGCCATCAACGTCCCGCTGAGCAACCTTCTGGCTGATGAGTACGCCGATATTCTGAACCAGGATGCCTATATGAACGTCTTTTATTCCAACGGCTCGGTCTATGCCAACCAGGCGTGGATGATTGCCAGGCAGCTTGGCTATGAGAACAACTATGTGCTTGAAGGCGGCCTGAACTACTGGTTCGGGAACATCCTTTCAGCCCAGGCTCCCTCGCAGACCAGCCCGAATGAGGAGTTCGCTTTGTATGACTTCCGCAAGAGCGCTGCCGCCGCACTTGGTGGCGGAGGTGTTGTTGCAGCGGAGGGAAGCGCTACTGCGGTGAAGGCTGCCAAACCGTCTGTTGGTTCAAAAGCGAAGAAGAAGCCTGCCGGAGGCTGTTGATTTTTTGCGATAACCGAAAAATAATTTACATTTGCGGCTGCAAACGCGCGGCCCTATAGTTCAATGGATAGAACGCGGGTTTCCTAAACCTGAAATTTAGGTTCGATTCCTAGTGGGGCTACAAATGGCTCAAAACGCAGAGCATAGAGCAAGGAGCCCGGAGACAACTCTCCGGGCTTTTCTCTTAAAAAGCCTTTGTTGAAAATTCGCTTGTGCGGCTGACATCAATGCCGGTGGCTGCTGTCATCTTGACTTCAAGCGTTTGTCCGGCTTCATAATTACCCATCGTGGCGCTGGCACCAACCTCTGTTTTGTAAGCGGCATCAATTGCCTGTCCTTGTTTGTTAAGCGTGAGCTCGAATCCTGCCTTGGCAGAAGCACTTGCTGAGCTTCCATCAATACCCTTTATACCGAAATCGGCTTTCAACCCGGCTCCGCCGAATAGTGTCAGTTCCTTTTTCTTATAGTTCCATTTGGCACCGGCAATCAAACCCTCACCACATTCCCCCTCAATGCTTTCGCAGTCGATTCCCACACTGCACACGCCCAACCCGATCTTGAGTTTCATTTCTTTAAACGGACACGGAACAGCATTTTTATCCGGAATATCCACATCATCTTCCTCTTCTTCCGGTGGCTCCGGCGGCGGCGGCGCCTGTGGACAGTTACCTGTAGCCGATGCAAATGATGCTATATTGGAAATCCCGAATTGAAGCTTACGAAAGGAATAGTCGGTATAAAGCAGGCCAAATTTGGAGGCAACGTAGGATTTCCGTTTGGTGTTTAGCTCCTCAAATGCATTAATATCATACGTGCGGTTAAGATATTGCTCGCATAGTACCCAGTATGTCACCAGGATATCTTCGTATGTTTTATGCCTAACTGATGCTGTCTCTCTCCAGTCAGTAAAACTTTTATCGTTTATCCGGGTTAGGATGTTACACCGTTCAATCAGGAATGCCTGATAAGCTGCCGGATCTGCTCCCAGCTGCTTTATTTTGACTTCATCGTTTGCGGTGACCTGTTCAATCTGTTGTGCAAACCACACCCCGTTAATGCTGTCAGAAAGAATATAATTCCGGTCAGCGGCCTTAAGCTGATAATTGAAATAATCTTCCATCATTTCCATTGCGACCTTATTTCCTTTAAGCAAAACCCTGCCGGGACGGGTTTCGTTTTCGTACCACCGCTGCTTCTGTTCAGGTGTCATATTCAAAAGCTCCATTGCCGTTTTTAATGCATTGTCAGTGGGTTTTATCCCGGCAAGTTTTTTGTTTATTTTTTCAATTGATTCGTCGTGCAGCAAAGCTCCAATCTCCGACCAGTCAGGAAAGTCGGGCAGGACAAGGTTGTCAACCGGAACGCTTGGATTTGGAGAACCCTGATCGCGGCTTTCTTCTGAACCTTCTCCGCGCTCTTCCATTCCCGGCGGTGCAGGAGGAGAACTTTTCTTATCGGTTTTTACCTTATTCTTAACATCTGCCAGAGATTCACTGTAAATCCCTGTTACACCTTTAAAAAGCTCCTCCATGGCCCGCCTGATGTCTTTTTGTTTGAGGTAAACATTGACCAGGCCATGCCGCGCGAGAGCATAATCAGGATTAATTTCAAGCGATTGCTTGTAAAAGCTTTCAGCCGATTTGTCATCGTAAAGTTCAAACAGCGAGTTTCCAAGGTTGGTTAAGATAACGGGGGCATTGGGACAAAGAGTTTTGGCAAAGAGAAAAACAGGTACAGATGTTTTAACCGAGTCGAGCATTCTTAAAACCGCGCCAAAATTATTGACAATCAGTGTATCTTCAGGAAACAGTGTAACTGCTTTGGCTGAAAATACCGCCGGAATATTTTTTGACTGTCCGGTTCCTGTAAAAAAAACAGCGGTGGAGCTTAATCCCTGGGCGATCTTATATCTGTCTGCCTCATCAGCGTCCAGTTTGCTGAACTCCTGATCGACAAAGCTTTTCTCAATTACATCGTAACTGATCTCTTTCATATATCGCAGCAGGAATCTTTCCGCAATCTTAACAACCTCTGCAGATGTAACATTTCGGGCTGTGTCAATTTTAACCGATCTATACGCATTGTTGGTTTGCCCCATCGCAATTATTCCGGGAATTAGCAGGCAAATGAACAGGATAATTGATTTACGGGCCATATTATCTTAATTTTGAAATAGTCAGGAGAGTTATGACAGGCAGACTGATAGCAAGCATATGCCTACCTTTATGTATGAATCCGGATTCTTTATACTAATATAAGCGAATTCATTCGTTTCGGGTAAAGGTACAGTGGGGTACAAAAGCAGTAATCCCCGAAAAGGGGGATTTTTGTCTGATACGGCAGCAGGGAAATTGGCAATGATTCGGGGAATCTTCCGGGTCAGTCAATTTCTTATTAGAGGCTGTCGAGATAACTGATGTCGTCGCCGGTAAGGCTGAAGTCGACATCAAGGTTATGGCTTATGTATTGGGGGTGTGTCGATTTTGGAAGGGGCAGGGCTCCTTTTTCGAGGACGTAACGAATAGAGAGCTGGGCCACGCTCTTCCCGTATTTTTTTGCAATGCCGGCAATTTCAGTACTATTCAGAAGCTTTCCGGTTGCGAGAGGGGAGTAACCCTCGACAACTATTCCGTTTTTCCGGCAATGTTCCATTATTTCCTTTTGTGGATGTCCGATATGCAGCTTTATCTGGTTGACCATGGGCCTGATCCGGCTGTTCTCAAGGATTGCATCGATATCTTTTACACTGAAGTTTGATATGCCAATCGAGCGGGTTTTTCTGCTCTCGTAGAATTCCTCCATTGCTTTCCACACCTCGATATTCTCTTTGGTATAATCGGCACCGATCTCCGTCCAGGGCCAGGGGGCATGAATGAGATACAGGTCAATATATTCAAGTCCGATCTTTTTCATTGTGAATTCAGCACGCTTAAGCGCCTGTTCATAGCTCTTTATCTCGGCCGGCAGCTTTGATGTTACGAATAGCTCACTGCGGTCAATTCCGGAGTCAAGTATGGCCTTTCCCACACTGGCTTCGTTTCCATAAGCCTGAGCCGTATCTATATGCCGGTATCCGACCTTAATGGCCTCTTTTACCGAGTTATAGGCAATGTCACCTGAAGGGATCTGCCATGTGCCGAATCCTATTGCAGGAATCTTTACTCCGTTGGCAAGAGTGAAGTTGTCAGTGCTTTTCATGTCAGTCTTATGTGATAAAGTATATTATTATTCAATATTACTTAATAACCACCATTCGGGAAAAGTGTTGA
>JBFYPM010000129.1:0-7964 GCA_041303295.1 Bacteroidales bacterium | reverse complement strand
TGTCGCTGGAGATCACCAACTGCTTGCCCGACTGGTGCAGGTGGTTGAAGATGTGGAAGAAAGTGTCCTGGGTCTTTTCCTTACCGGCAAACTCATGAACGTCGTCAATGATCAGGACGTCAATCATCTGGTAGAAGTGAAGGAAATCGTTCTTGTTGTTGTTCCGGATTGATTCAACAAATTGAGTCTGAAACTTGTTGGCATTGACATACAACACAGTCTTGTCCGGGAACTTCTCCTTGACAAGAATCCCGATGGCCTGAACAAGATGTGTTTTTCCGAGCCCTGAGTCACCGTAAACCATCAAAGGATTAAAGGCCGTGCCGCCGGGATTGTTCCCTACCGCAATACCTGCAGAACGGGCCAGACGGTTGCATTCCCCCTCGACAAAATTGGCAAACGAGTAATCGGGATTGAGCCTCGGATCAAAATGAAGCTTCTTGATGCCCGGTATGATAAATGGATTGCGTATGGCAGGCTGGGTGGCTTCAAAAGGAACCTGCATCGGCTTGTTCTGCAGATCTGCCTTGTTCCTCGAAGGATATCTCACGGTATAGGGCTTGCCATTTGTATAACCCGAGTTCTCCATGATGATGTTGTACTCAAGCTTGGCCTCATTGCCAATCTCACGCCTCAGGGTCTTGCGGAGAATGTCAATGTACTGCTCTTCAAGGTATTCGTAAAAGAAGGGACTAGGCACCTGTATTGTCAGAATGTTCTTTTCGAGCCTGAGAGGTACAATGGGCTCGAACCATGTTTTAAAACTGGCCGAAGGAATTATGTCACGAATTATTTCCAGACAGTTGTTCCAAACCTCATCGTGTGACTTGTTCATTAAGATTGAAATTATAAAAAATCCCTGATATTTTTACGGTGCTGAAACCCGGGACAATATTTGTAAAAAAAAAGGTAAAAAAAAAAATTTTTTTCACTTGACTTTTCCATTTATTTTATACTGTAATGAACATCAGGTCCTTATCCCTGAAAATCTTCGTCAAAAAAATTAAAGTATTGATTATCAGTGATATGACGCGAAGATGATGTCAGCCAGCGGGTTAATAATTAGAGGATGATACTGTCTTTTTATCGCAACGTACACCCCCCTCTGAAAAGGGGTCTGCAACGCCATGATTCAATACTGTTTAGCACTATTTAGCCAATTCACTCAGCCTTTTTGCCAAAAAGGGAGAAGTGGACGTATTTTTTAGGATTATCCTTCATATCCTGCAGTAAAAGGTCAAGATTGTAGAGGGTATTGTTCAGATTTGTATAGAGACTGTCGTTTTTTACAAGTTTTCCTGCCGACCCTTCACCGTTGCCAATTCCCTTGACAATTCCGTCAAGATTTTCAAGTGATGACCGGAGCGAGGCAAGTGAGGTGCCAAGATCAGCTGATGCCACCGCGCCTGAGATCGTCTCAAGGTTCTTAAGAGTTGAGTCAAGGTTGGAACTGTTGGCGGATAGCATTGAGGTGAATACCTTAAGATCATTGATGGCGCCTGCAAGGTCATCCTTTCCGCTGTCTGATATCTCCTTCAGTCCGGCTGTGACATCACTCACATTCGACACTGCCGATCGGATATCTTCCGTCATAGAAGGAGTGAAGATATCATTGATTGCAGTTATTACAGAGTCGAGCTTGATTATCATGTGGGTAATATTCCCTTCAATTGGTGATAAGGTCTGGCTGAGCCTGTCAATTATTGAGGTGGCAACATAGCCGTCCAGGGTGTCGTGATTATGTGACATCGTGTTGCTTGTGCCCATGCGCAGAACCACCTTCATTCCTGCGATTAGTGTAGCTGTGGTAATCTCCGCCCTGGTATCTGTGGGGACTTTGAAACCTTTGTCAACCGAGAGTGAAACCAGAATCAGTCCCGACCCGTCATTAATGAGTCTTATATCCTGAACCACACCCGCATGGTAGCCGTTTATCTCCACCGGGTTCGATTCTGTCAGACCGGCAATGTCATCGTAGACAATATGATAGGTGTCTGTGCTTGTGAATAAAGCAGTGCCTTTAAGAAAGTTAAACAGAAGGATAAAGGTGCCGATGGTTAATACCGCAACTGCTCCTACTTTGACCTCGTGAGATATCTTCATATCGTATTTACTTTTATTTTTTTGCTTCAATGGCCTCTATAAGAGGCATGATTTTTCCGTTTCTGACAGCAATCACAAAGGCATCAGGGAAACGTAAGGTGAGAATGCGCCTGTATTTCAGGGCGTCATCATAAACCGGGAATTTGCCGGCAGCATATTTTGTCCGTTCGCCATCTTCTATCCTTGTTATGGTCTCAAGGCCCTTAAGCTGACTCTGGGTCATCTCCCTGTTCTTCGGCATAGCGGAGATCTGTACCATGAAAAGAATGTCGTTTGCCGCAGCTGAAGGGGGGAGGATATTTCCATTTACAGGCAGGTTGGGCTGCTCACTGGCCTGGGTGGTGTCATTATTTCTGACCACCGCAGAGGTTTTTGAGGCACTGTCATCAGCCTGCCTTGCATCACTGCCCGCGGCCGGTTTTACCGTGCTGTCATTTAAAGGCTTGCCATTACCGACTGTCGACGGCTGGCCTGCATTGTCACTGACCTGCTTTGTTTCACTGCCTGTAGCTGGCTTGCCTTCACTGCCGGACAATTCTTCCTTAACCTCTGCACTCCGCATCGTACTTCCGGTCTTGATGCCTGACCGGCTGTCAATTGTCTGCCTGTAATCCCTGAAAGCCCTGTAAATCGCCGAAGCCAGGTAATCCTGACCCTGTTCCGAGTTAAGATATTTCTCCTCATCCGGGTTAGAGATGAACCCCAGTTCGATCAGCACCGAGGGCATGGTGGTTCTCCACAGTACCACAAAACCGGCCTGCCTCACGCCACGGTCCTTCCTGCCGACACGGTCCCTGAACTGATTCTGGACCATGGTGGCAAATTCAGTGCTCTGCTTGAGATAGGTGTTTTGCATCAGTGAGAAGATAATGTAAGACTCAGCTGAGTTGGGGTCAAATCCTTCATACTTGGTCTTATAGTCCTGTTCAAAAGTTATGACAGAGTTCTCTTTCATGGCTACCTGGAGGTTGGCATCATCCATAGTCTGTCCCAGGACATAGGTCTCTGCACCTGTGAAACGCTTGTCACTAATTGCATTTGAATGGATGGAGATAAATAGGTCGGCCTTGTGCCTGTTGGCAACCTCTGCCCGCTCAGCCAGTCCCGGGAAGGTGTCGTCAATGCGGGTGTAGATGACCTTTACATCCCTGAGGTTATCGCTGATATACTTGCCGGCCTTGAGGGCCACTGCAAGGTTAATGTCCTTCTCCTTTGATATTGCTCCTACAGCACCGGGGTCCCTGCCGCCGTGCCCGGCATCAATTACAACCACCCATTCATTATCGGCAGGTACAGGTTGCGACCAGAGTCTTGCTGGCATGGTAATTGAGGCCAGTGCCAAGGCCACTATCATAATATCTTTTAACCCTCTTATTTTGGTGCTATGCCGCATTACTGCCTTGAGAAATTTCATTAGTTTTGTCGCTTGCATGCCAGATATGCATTACAACTACGCAAAAATAGCATTTAACTTGCATTTTCACGCACAAAGATTGATTGTGTCAATTTTCATGCCGCTTCTCTTCTCCGCGGCATTGTGTGCGCAGGAGCCGGCAAGAGCGGGTACACCGCCGGCTGTTGTGCCTGACACCATCAATGCAGTTTCCCGGGGCACCCTTCTTACAGGGGCACCCGACTCTGTCAGGGCTGTTTCACCAGACATGATCTCTGCAGAGCTGCCTGACACTTCCGGGGTCATTGAAGATGCACTGGTTGCTTCACCCTTTGTTCTGGCAACTGAAATGCTCGCCGATGAATTCGCATCTCAGCAGGATACGGTCGGGGAGAAGCTTCCACTGATCATCTCTTCTGAGGCCGTTGACGAACCTATTGTTTACAAGGCTGACGGCTATATGAAGACAAACCTTCGCACCAAAAAGGTCAGCCTGGTGCAGAACGCACAAGTAACCTACGGTACGATAGTGCTTACAGCTGACTCAATTGTGCTCGACATGGAGACCGGGTCAGTATATGCCACGGGAAGGATAGATTCAACAGGTCAGATGGTTGGCAAACCAATCTACAAGGATGGATCGGAGGAGTTTGAATCCAGGGAACTGACTTATAATTTCAAGTCGAAGAAGGGGGTGATCAGCAATGTCACCACCGAGCAGGAGGGAGGGTTCCTTCAGAGTCTTACCACAAAGAGGCATGAGGATGGAACGCTGCATGTCAACCGTAGCAAGTTCACCACATGTGATGCAGAGGAGCCGCATTTCTATCTTGCCCTCCCCAGGGCCAAGGTCTATCCGGGGGAAAAGATTGTGTCAGGACCGGCCTATATGGTGGTGGCCGATATCCCCCTTCCACTGATACTGCCCTTCGGTTTCTTCCCGGTACAGCAGAAGAGAGCTTCGGGCATCATCATGCCGAAGTACGGACAGGAGGCACGCAGGGGCTATAACCTCTCCGGTGGAGGATACTATTTTGCCCTGAACGACTATTTCGACCTTAAGCTGACCGGATCAATCTACACCAACGGTACATGGCTTGCTGATGCAGGCACCTCCTACAGGGTCAGGTACCGCTTCTCAGGCTCATTCGGGTTTAGCTATGCCAACAACATCACAAGCTACAAGGGACTCCCTGATTACGGAAAAACGACTAATTACCGCATCAGCTGGTCTCATGCCCAGGATGCCAAGGCAAATCCCGGCTCACGCTTCTCAGCCAGTGTCAACATGAGCTCCAGCGGTTATGACAAGAATAACAGCTACGAGGTTGCCGACCATGTCACAACCACACGGCAGTCGAGCATAAGCTATTCAAAAAACTGGGCTGGAACGCCGTTCAGCTTCTCAACGAGTCTCAACCAGTCGCAGAACGTCCAGAACAAAACCATGATGCTCAACCTTCCAAAGGCCAGCCTCACCGTATCACGTATCTACCCGCTGAAGCCCAAAAAGCTGGTGGGTAAGTCCAGATGGTACCATGACCTTACAACCCAGTATACGGCATCTGTCGACAATAAGATAGATACCTATGACAGCCTGTTCTTCACAAGCGCCATGTGGAAGAGCATGAAGAACGGCTTCAAGCATGAGATACCGCTGAGCCTCCAGATAAGACCATTCAATAATTTTTCAATCTCACCCTCGCTTCGTTATACCGGGGTGCTCTATACCCAGCAGATTGAAAAGAGATGGGATCCTGATTATTATGACGAGTCGAAAGGCAAGGTCATACCGTCAGTCATCAATGATACAATCAGGGGACTGACTTACGGACAAGCCCTGGTGCCAACAGTCAGCGCCTCATTCAATCCGTCTGTCTACGGAACTTATCAGTTTACAAAAAAAGGCTCCAGGGTGGAATCAATCAGGCATGTGATGAAGCCTTCGATAGGGTTTTCCTATTCACCCGAATCCGGAAGGTTGTCGTCTGACATGTCCAAAACGGTACAGTACGACACCCTGGGTAACATGCGTGAATATTCTATCTACGAGGGCAGCATCTATGGCACACCTTCAACCGGGATGAGGTCAGGATCATTGACATTCGGGCTATCCAATATCCTTGAGGCCAAGGTCTTCTCCAAAAGCGATACAACGGGCAAACCAAAGAAGATCAAACTTATAGAGAGTCTTTCACTAAACACATCATATAACATATTCAGCGACTCGCTGAACTGGTCGCCGATTGGTATGTCGTTCCGCACCACCCTGGCCGAGAACATCAACCTGCAGGCCAGCAGCACCTTCAATCTGTATGCAATAAGTGATAAGGGAACAGCAATCTCAAAGGCTGCGGTCACGCAGGGCCAGGGGCTTGCCAGGATGACAAACCTGAACATGAGTCTCGACTTTGACCTGGGCCGGTTGCTGAGAGGAAAGGACAGTGACAGGCAGCAGTCAACGGGAGCAACAGGAAGACAAGGTACCGGTCAGCCTGCCGGAGAAGCCGGTGCAGATGGCACCAGCCCTGACAGGAACCTGCCACTGGCAACTAATAATCTCGATGAGTTCGGGTATGTTCAGTTTGACGTACCATGGTCACTCCGGGTGGCCTATAACTTCAACTACAGCAAGCCCGGTCTGAGAACGAACATTACCCAGACAATGTCAGTCTCGGGAGATGTCAAGCTGACACCTAAGACGGCAATAACATACAATACGGGTTATGACATCAGGCAGAAAGAGATCACACCGACGAGGATCGGAATCTCTCGTGACCTTCACTGCTGGGAGATGAGCTTTTCATGGATCCCCGTGGGTTACATGAAGAGCTGGAATTTCACCATCAGGGCCAAAGCAAGTATGCTACAGGATCTTAAATACGAGAGACGCAAGGATTACCATGAGAATTATTAACGACATAAAATCATCAGGTATGAAGAGAATTATCAGCACAACTGCTGCACCGGGAGCCATCGGACCCTACAGCCAGGCGGTGGAAGCCAACGGTACGCTTTACATCTCCGGTCAGGTGCCGATCGATCCGGCCACCGGCAAGATCGTTGAGGGAGGTATAACCGAACAGACCACACAGGCGCTGAAAAACATCAGGGCTATTCTGCTGGCGGCAGGGTATACCCTGAATGACGTGGTTAAATCTACCTGTCTTCTCTCTGATATGTCCGACTTCAAAGCTATGAATGAGGTATATAGTCAGTTCTATACTTCTGACCAGCCTGCAAGGGCGGCGTATGCCGTCAAGGGCCTGCCGCTTGGGGCGCTGATAGAGATCGAGACTGTAGCAGTTAAGTAAAAAAACAGAGGCGGGTCACCGACCCGCCTCTGAATTATTGTTCTGACAGTTTCCTGACAGTTTATTCGGCTACGACCTCGAAGCTTATATCAACTTTGACTTCACGGTGCAGCTTGACAACTGCCTTGTAGCTGCCGATCTCCTTGATAGCATCTTCGCCAAGGATAATGTTCTTGCGGTCAATCTCAAATCCTTTTTCATTCAGGGCCTCAGCCAGCTGAATCGTATTGACTGAACCGAAGATCTTGCCGGCGGTGCTGACTTTGGCACCAATCACCAGCCTTAATGCGGCGAGTTTGGCAGCAAGCTTCTCAGCTTCACCCTTGATCTTTTCTTCCTTGTGAGCCCTCTGCTTCAGGTTCTCATTGTGAACCTTGACGGCAGAGTCAGTGGCCTGAAGAGCGTATCCCTTGGGAATAAGATAGTTCCTAGCATATCCGGTCTTAACGGTAAGAATATCGTTCTTAAGACCAAGTTTCTCCATATCCTGTGTGAGAATAATTTTCATGTCTCTTCCTCCTTTACTTTAAAAGATCAGCAACATACGGAAGCATTGCAAGATGACGCGCACGCTTGATAGCCTTGGAAACCCTGCGCTGATACTTGAGCGAGGTTCCGGTGATGCGGCGTGGCAGAATCTTGCCCTGTTCATTGAGAAACTTCTTGAGGAACTCCGGATCCTTGTAGTCAATGTACTTGATCTTGTTCTTCTTAAACCTGCAGTATTTCTTCTTCTTGATCTCTACTGTAGGCGGTGTCAGGTACCTGATCTCTGAATTGTTCTGTGCCATGATTACTCCTCCCTGACTTTTTCGGTTTCTTTCATTCTTCTCTTCTTCTCAGCATACTCAACGGCATACTTGTCCATACGGAAGGTCAGGAAACGGATGATCCTCTCATCCCTCCTGTACTGCACTTCTAATTTATCTACCAACTCGCCCTGCCCTCTGAATTCGACCAGGTAATAAAAACCTGTCGATTTTTTCTGAATGGGATAAGCGAGTTTCTTCAGACCCCAGTTCTCTTCATGAATGATCTCACCTTCATTGTCAGTGATGATCTTCTTGAATTTCTGAACCGCTTCCTTCATCTGATTTTCAGACAAAACGGGAGTTGCAATGAAAACGGTTTCGTACTGATTCAACATCTCTTTT
>JBFYPM010000128.1:0-8027 GCA_041303295.1 Bacteroidales bacterium | reverse complement strand
GTCAGGGGGATCAGGCACATGTTTGAGCCTCAGGTCAAGACGCTCGCCGTAGTATTTGCCGCAGGAGTAGCGGGCACGCGAGAGATCATCGGTCAGGATATTCTCGCTGCCGCAGACATTCCTGAGGAATTCATGCTGGTGCGGTTTCAGCAGGGTGGGTTTCTCAAGCCTGACGGTCTCCAGTCCGGGGAGGTACTTATCCCTGAAGTCGTCATCAGTCAGTCCGAACTTTGCCTTTATCAGGTCTGCCATATGATGGCCGACCTCCTCTTCTCTCTTGTCACCCCATTTGAGGATATGACGGTAGGTGTTCTCTCTCTCCATTGTATTAAAATAATTCATAAACCCGCATCAGCAGGCCTATCTCCTCAGCGCGTCTTTTATCATCCCAGCCGAGCATCTCTGCGGCCACCGAGGCTACCTTTTCTACAATTGCCTTCCCCGGATTACCGAGGGTGCCTGTCCCGGTTCGCCTTAACATGATATCTCTCAGAGTCCTGGCGCTCTCGTACCTTATGGCGAAAACCACTTCCGCCAGTATTTCGCCGTCATGACTTATCACCTCGGAAAAACGGCGGTCGTCTCTGGCTATCTGGAAGACCAGGTTGCTCTCCGTGCCGTAGTTCCTGCTCACATATTCAACCGTATTGCGGCTGAAATCCCTGTAGTTCAGGTGCTGCCTGATCATGAACTGCCTCATGTCCCTGATCTCGCATCCCGAAAGGTAGAGGTTGTCTGAGACTGAGTCATCGAGGATCCTGTTCAGTTTGGTGGAGATCAGTTTAAGCACCTCCCGTGCGAGGCTCCGGCTGGTGGTGTATTTCCCGCCTTCTACGGTTATCATCCCCCCGATACCATCAGCGGCATTGTCATACACCTCGTATTTCCTTGATGTCTCATACGACCCCTTTGTCTGGTCATCCACCAGCGGGCGGAGGCCGCCATAGGCATGGATGATATCCTCGCGCGAGATCTTCCTGCCGAAATATGTGTTGACATTGCTGATGATCTCATCTATGCTCTCACCCGATACACGGTAATCGTCCGGGTCTCCCAGGAACTCCTTGTCGGTAGTTCCGATAAGCGAATGATCACGCCAGGGCATTACCATCATATGGCCACCTGTGTCAGTCTGAAGTGATACCACATGGTGGCCTGCAATCTTTTTCGTGATTATATGGATGCCTTCGGAACGCTTGACCTTGTGGGTGGTTGAGACTTTACCTACTGCCATGTTGAGAATCTTATCGGCCCACGTGCCGCCGCAGTTCACTATCAACTCACCATGAACCTCCTTTGTGGCCCCGGTGAACGTATCCCTGACCTTTACTCCTGTTATCCTGTTTCCCTCGCCAAAAACAAACCCCTCAACCGGTGTGTAGTTCGAGACCCTGGCACCATATTCAGCAGCCGACTTGATAAAAGCGAGTGTTAGTCGTTCAGGGAAAATACTCTGGTAATCAAAGAAATAGAAGGCATTCCGGAGATCCTCCATTTTCAGGTTCGGTTCCAGCCTGATTGTTTTCCTGTATGAGACGAGCTTGTGATTCTGAAGTCTCTTGCTCTTGTCCCATGTGTCTTTCTTGTCGTATGACAGGGCGTCATAGATGTACATCCCTGCCAGCATCTTCCAGATATTTCCCTTCCATCTCCTGTACATTGGCATCAGGAATGGCAGGGAGTAGACAAAATTGGGAGCAATATTGCCAAGGATTCTCCGCTCGCGGAGCGACTCGCGTACAAGCTTCAGTTCGCCGTTGGCGAGATAGCGGAGACCTCCGTGGATGAGCTTTGAGGTGGCGGCTGAGGTAGCGCCGCCGTAGTCTTTCTTTTCAAAGAGGACCACCGAGAGGCCTCGCGCTGCGGCGATATAAGCCACGGCAGCGCCAGTGATGCCTCCGCCGACGATGATCAGGTCGAATTTTTCTGTACTCTCTTCTTCAATAAACCTTTTGAGCAACATGGATGCATGCGTTTTAAAGCGACCCTGTAAGTTACTGCAAAAAGCTCAGACTGCATAATGGGTGCTTAAAGCCGCATTCTGCATTCGCACTTAGAGCTTGCCCCTTAAAAGCAGATGTCCGGCAGCGCGGGGCTGGCCGGACATCGTGCGTTGGAATTGGGTAATCTTCGGACAAGCTGGAAGCCTGCCGGTGGCATTGGGTGATCCTCAGGCAGCCGGGAGCTGCCTGAGTTTCGCCCTGCGAAGTTATTCCTTGAAGAGCCTGTACTTTGCCGACACAATCATCAGCACTGCAAGCATCAAGAAGAGGCCTATGTTACCTACCAGGAAGGCATAATCCTTCATCGCCAGCAGGAAGAAGATGAAGACATACAGAACAGTCAGCAGACCGCTGATGAGAAGCACCATCCACCCCTTCTTCAGCAACGACCCAAAGAAGGCTGTCAGTAACCCGATGGTAGCTGCCGCTGAGATCAGGTATGCGGGGTTGAACCCGATGTGCTCGCTGAGCGCCGTGAGCAGAGAGAAGAAGAGGATCAGGGCGAGAGCCGTGAGCAGGTAATAGAATATATGGATGCGCTGGGCCGACCTGAGCTCAATGATTATGAGTACCAGGAAGGTCAGTGCAATGAACAGCAGCCCGTATTTGGCACTGCGCTCAGCCTTCGTGTAATGGTCAGCCTCCATGATCAGGTCAACGCCGAACGCGTCAGCAGCCGGGGAGTAGCTCTGACCTGCCCACACCTGCGGGAAACTCCTGTTGAGGTGGGTCACTGACCAGTTGGCTGTGAAGCCCTCGTCAGTCACATCCCGGTCAGCAGGAAGGAAATTGCCGGTGAATTTCGGGGCCTCCCACTCTGAACTTAGGGTCACCTCCGTGGTCCTTCCAACTGGTGAAAAGGCGACGCTGCCACTGCCCTTCAGGCCGATAGCAAGGCTGAAATCGCCTTTAAACCCGCTTATCTTCTCCGGATCAAGCGGCATGGGAAACGAGATGCCTTTCTCGAAGAGGTCAGGCTGACCCGCACCCGGCTGTGCACCAATGACTACGCCGTCAATGGTAAGGTCGGCCCTGTCACTTATGCCCTTGTTATCCGAAACACCGAGAGAAATATAAGCCTGTTCCCACTGCCATGTATAGTCATTCAGGTGCTCATAACCTGCAATGGAGAAGCTGCCTGAGATCTTAAGATCGGAATTGTAAACAACCGTCTCATAAATTCCGCGGTAACGAACCTCAGGCATGAGGACGCCATTTACCTTCAGATCGTCAGGGAGTATGTGCATGGTGGTTGTGACATACCTGCCGTCGTCACCGATCACTTTTGTACCCGGCACATTCAGCACCGGGCCGGTGATTGTCTGTGCCGAAGCCCATAGTGCACCTATCTCGGTGCGTGCCGTTTCGGCATTAAGTGAGCGCTCCCTGATTACCTCGTTGATAAGCACCAACGGGATGAGAAGCATCAGACCCATAATTGCCAGAAGGACCATCTTGACGGTCATCGACTGGTACCATTTTTCCTGTTTCAAAGATTCGTTTTCCATATTATTTGTTTTGTAAAAGTACTTTGTATTTCAAAGTTTATAGATTAAAAAAAAATTACTTATTGTTTATCAGTTCTTCAAGTGCCAGAAGGTGGCTTTTAAAGCTCTCCAGACCCTTTTCAGTGATGGTGTAGTTTGTATTTGGCTTACGGTTTATGAAGCTCTTTTCCATGATTATATAACCTGCCTCCTCGAGTGCCCTGAGGTGACTGGCCAGGTTACCGTCAGTCACCGCCAGGGTCTCCTTCAGGCCGGTGAAGTCCATGCTGGTGTTGACGGCCAGCACCGACATGATGCCAAGCCTGACCCGGCTCTCGAAGGCCTTGTTGAAGTTTGCCAGGATCGTTTTCATCCCCTGTATCTGAGATGCATGAAGAGACCGTATCCTATATGGATCACACCGAATCCCACGGCCCATAGAATTATCGAATACTGAGGCAGCGCCAGGCAGATGAGACCTGTGATGACCTCGAGCACTCCCAGCCAGTGTATCTCCCCAAAGGTAAACTTACCAGCGCTCACCACTGCCAGCCCGTAGAATATGAGTGACGATGCTGCTGTGACGCTGGCGGGCACGGTACCTATTGTAAGCAGGATGAAGAGACCACCGGCGGCAAGAGGTATCAGCAGACTTGCAAGCATCCTGCGCGTCACCGGTGTCCAGGCATTGTGTCCGCTCTTTCTCGCCTTGCGCGATGAAAACAATACGGCGCCTGAAAAGGCCAGAACCAGAACCACCCCCATCACGGCAAAGAGAGGCAGAACGGAACGCAGACCGTCAGGTCCGCCCCCAAGCGGCTGCATATACCAGTCAGCCGGGGTGGTTACTTTCGTAATAATAAGCTGTGCAAAAACAGCCCCGGCAATGCCCAGGAAGCCTGCAATGATGCCCGATAAGCCGCTAAGCGATAAAAATCTTGACGACTCCTCCATTATCTTCCTGATGATCTGGATGTCTTCAATGTGCTGATCTGACTGGTTCATAATATGATTTTGTAGTACTTTGTGGTGCAAAGTAAATATATATTTTGATACAGCAATATATTTTTTTAATTTTTTTTGAGAATCTGTTTCCCGGGGGCCTTCCGCGTGATTCAAAAAAGCCGGAATTCATTCACAGGACTTGTTTTTCCCTGGAAGTTATCCCGGGATTTCCCAATAAACCAGCGAAGGACTGATCTCCTCATATTCCTCCAAAAATTGAATCCGCCGGCAATTCTCAGGAACTTATTTTACCGGGCTTAATATCCCTTAGTCACCCTGCCAACAGGATAAACATTACTTAACGTAAATGTAGCTGTCGTAATAAACTCCTTCAACGGGGTAATCACCTATTATCAGGGAATCCTTACTGGTGGTAATAGCCCCAACAACCCCGAGACCGTTCGTTATATTTGTATAGACAAGCACAGGCTCTGCCAGGAAGTTGTCCCTCGTCTGGGCTTGCGCTGAGAGCGACTGGAGGTAAAGGTACAGGTCCCTGCTCAGTGTGTGCAGCATGAAATATGTGTGGTCAAACTCGTAGTAATCGGTATCAGGAGCTTTGTAATAGAAATGCATTGTAAGGTTATACTCCTTCCCGGAGATCAGCTCATCAGTGAACAGGGTGTAATTGTTGTACAGGTCCATACCGAAAAGATCATCCCCCTGGTTTGGTGTAATCAGCGGTTCACCCGCCGAACCATAGCTCAGGTCCTCATCAGTGACCATTACAGGCAGAAGAGGTGAGTAGGGCTCCTCCTTTGGCCCGTAATATACCCCGATTAAACCCCGTGCTGTCAGACGGTAGAGGTTTTCGGCGGCGGCCGGATCCTGAAATTTTATTTTCACTTCCATTTGTCTCTCGCCCCACTCTCTGATCACGAAGGTGGTATCGATGCTGATGATGGGCACCGGGTCAGGAAGCATCGCCTCCCCCGAGGCAGTGGTCAATCCCGGCACCTCAACCTCAATCCTATAAGTGCTACCTGGAACGGGCCTGTTTACCTCAGAGACGTATCTTGAATGGGTTATTGCTGACTGGTATTCAGGCACCGGCTCCGGCGGAACATATACCAGAGTCTCCAGCAGCACATCGTCGCAGTATACCCGCACCACGGCATTGGTTATCTGCTCAACCTCATACTTCTCATCGAACACGGCATGGCTGACAGCCACAGAGACCTTTATCAGGCTGTCGGAATGCAGCAGCGAGTAGATCACTATCCTGGGATCACCGCGGTCGCCCCTGAACTTAATAGTTGTCTCGCATGAACCGGCCAGGAATACCATGATCAGTAATGCGGGAATATATGTCATCACTCTCTTCCTCTTCATCGCTTTCAGAATTTGAATGAGTATGAGACTGACGGAATTATCGGGAAGATACTGACCTGTTTCAGTACCGGTTTGCTGAAATAGAGTAAGCTGCCCGGGTTCGCCGGATCAGGCTCGCTGTAGTAATCTGATCCCCAGTAGATGAAGAACGGGTTCTTACGCGAGTAGGCATTGTATACCGAAAAGCTCCAGGTCCGGATGCCGTTTTTTTTCTGCTTGTGGAGATTGACACCCAGATCGAGCCTGTGATATGACGGAGTGCGATAGTTATTGCGACTGGGAAACTCCGTCACTGCCGTATGGGAGAAATTGCCTGACATAATATCCTCCGGAGGGTACTCCATTATCCCCAATGTGGCTGCATTGCCTGTCCCGAAAACCCATACCAGACCTGCGTCAACCCTCTCACTGAAGGTATGAGTCAGCGCCACGCTTATGTCATGCCTGCGGTCATACTTCGCCGGAAAAACCCTGCCGTAATTCAGGTTCTCAAACTGCCTCTCGGTCCATGCCAGGGTGTAACCGATCCATCCTGTCAGCTTGCCGTATGTTTTTTCAATCATGAACTCCGCCCCGTATGCCCATCCTCTTCCTTTCTCCACCTTCGCCTCCCATCCGGTACCGGTGCCACCGAAGGAGGCTCCCTCCTTGTACTCAATCAGGTTGTCCATGGTCTTGTAAAAGGCTTCGATGGTCATCTCCAGCTCCCCCGGAAGCCTGAAGCTTGACCCTATGGCCACCTGGTGCGATATTGGCGGATTGAATTTCCTTGTCACCGGCAGCCACAGGTCTGTGGGCAGGCTGATGGCCGAGGTGGTAAGCAGATGAACGAACTGGGCCATCTTGCTGTAAGAGATCTTGAAGGAGAGGTCGTCAGTTGCAAGATAACGGAGCGAGACCCTGGGCTGGAAAACAAAGTAACTTGTATCCTGCACATTGAAGAGCGACAACCTTATGCCTGCATTCATCTTCAGGCGGGAGGTAATATCAATATTGTCCTCGGCATACATAATGAATTCATTCGCCCTGATCCTCATGTCGCCAAAGGTGGTGTCAATGCCCTCCTCCTCTGACACCGGGTCATAACGGAAGGTGGTCACGCCCGGTTTGAAATGGTGCCAGGTGTATCCGGCGCCAAACTTGACCGAGTGGGTTACAGACGGGTAATAGTCAAAATCGATCTTGGCCCCCAGGTCTTCAATACCTGAGAAATACCTGAAATAGTCGATCTCCTTATCCCTGGTGGTGAGGTTCTCTGATGACGACTCAATTGTCACATCGAAGTCGTACTTGCTGTAAGTCAATGTGGTGTTACTGAAGAGCTTATTGGAAACCAGGTAATTCCATCTGAGCGAGGTGATAATGTTACCCCATCCCAGGCTGTAGCTGTCATAGAATTCGTACCTGTCATTGTTCTCATCATAATACTCAGGCCGGTTCCTGCTCCTTGAGTAAGCCTTGTCCCTGCCAAGGTAGGAACTGAAGTACAGCCGGCTTTTCTCAGAGAACGTATGGTTTATCTTGCCATTGAGGTCATAAAAATAATAACCCCCGGTTATCTTTGAACTCTGCTCCTCATTCAGCGCCATGATGAATGGCTGTGCCAGCAGGTCATAATATGTGCGGCGTGCCGAGATTATATAGGATGTCTTCTCCTTTATAATCGGCCCCTCAAGTGATAGCTTTGAAGATATAATACCTATGGCAAAGTTACCGTGAAACTCCTTCTCATTGCCCTCTTTCATGCGAATGTCAACCACTGATGAGAGCCGTTCGCCGTAACGTGCGGGGAAGCCACCCTTATAGAGCTGGACGGACTTGACCGCATCAGGATTGAATACCGACATGAAGCCGAAGAGGTGGCTGGCGTTGTATACCGGCACACCGTCGAGCAGGAATAGGTTCTGGTCGGGCCCTCCCCCCCTGACATAGATGCCTGTTGAGCCCTCCGTGCCCGACTGTACACCGGGGAGAAGCTGGATGACCTTCAGCACGTCAGCCTCGCCGAAAATTACCGGCAGTTTAAGGAATTTTTCGATGGGTATGTCTATCATGCTCATCTGCACACTCTCAATCTTCGACTGCCTGCCAGCGGCCGTGACTGTAACGGCGTCAATCTCGCTAGATGACATCACGAGGCTGAAGTTCATTACTGTGTCGCGCGTGAGGTTTACTGTTGTGGTGATTGCGTCATAACCAA
>JBFYPM010000127.1:0-18933 GCA_041303295.1 Bacteroidales bacterium | reverse complement strand
AGCTGTGAACTCCCTGCAGCCTCATCACCGAGACCAACCGCCAGAGATGCCTTCCCTTCGTATTCTGATCCGATGATTACAATGCTGCTGCTGTCAGACTGCCTGATCTGGAGCGCTATGTTTTTGAGTGTCTCAGCCGTGGTCTTCTCAAGCACACCCGAATATATCCGGCAGTTGCCTGCAGTAACTGCACTTTCGGTCAGTTCCTTTCTCGCAGAAGAGGCAGCTGCGAGCTGCAATTTCTCAACAGTACTCTTTAGTGTTGTGTTTTCTGCCATCAGCTTTGAGATGTTCACCACCGGATTGCCGGTGCTTCTGAGCATTACTGTAATCTCCTCGAGCATCTTAAGCTTTGTGTTGATGTATTCAAGTGCCCGTCTGCCGGTAACAGCTTCTATCCTTCTTACGCCTGCTGCCACCGCACCTTCAGAAGTGATCTTGAATAATCCGATCCGCGAGGTGTTTTCAACATGGGTACCGCCGCAGAGCTCAACTGACTCACCGAATGTAACCACCCTGACCCTGTCGCCATACTTTTCTCCGAAGAGGGCCATGGCTCCCATGGCCAGAGCTTCTTCAACCGGCGTGTCATCATGAATCTCTGAGACTATATTCTTCATAATTAGCTCATTGACCTTTTCCTCAACCCTCAGGAGCTCCTCCTGTGTAACCTGTCTGAAATGGCTGAAGTCAAACCTGAGTCTGTCGGGTGTGACAAGCGAACCTTTCTGTTCTACATGCTTGCCCAGCAACTCCCTGAGTGCGTGGTGCATCAGGTGTGTTGCGGTGTGGTTGTTGGCCGTTTCCTGCCTGGCCCTGGCATCAACCACGGCTGTGAATACTGCCGCCGGATTGTCAGGTACTTTGTTTGCAATGTGTATTATGAGATTGTTTTCCCTGACAGTATCACTTATCATTACCTTCACTCCGCCGGCGGAGATGTATCCCTTATCGCCTGTCTGTCCCCCTGCTTCGGCATAAAATGGTGTTCTGTCAAAGACCAGGTGAACAGCTTCTTTTCCCCTGCTGCTGACTTTCCTGTAGCGGGCTATCCTGACTGTCTCCTCTGTATGATCATACCCTGTAAAAATGGTGCTGTCCATATCATGTATCACTACCCAGTCGCCTGCCGATACGGCTGCGTCATCCCTTGACCGTTCCTTCTGCGCGTTAAGCTCCTTCCTGAATGCATCCTCATCGAGGGACATGTTGTGTTCTCTTAATATCAACTGGGTAAGATCAACTGGGAAACCATAGGTGTCAAACAGTACAAAGGCATCACTGCCGGGGAAGACCCGTGTTCCTTCCTTCTGCAGGGTCTCCAGCCTCCGCTCAATCATTTTAAGACCCTTTCCGAGGGTCTTCAGGAATGCCTGCTCCTCCTCGAAGATAACTTTCGAGATTATCTCCATCTGCGCTGTCAGTTCCGGATAATGTCCGCCCATTGAATCTATCAGTGAAGGGATCATTTTATGGATAAAGGGCTCATTCATGCCCAGTGAGGTATAGCCATATCTGACCGCACGGCGCAGTATTCTCCTGATCACGTATCCGGCCTTGTTGTTTGACGGCAGTTGTCCGTCAGCTATTGAGAAGGCCACTGTGCGGAGATGATCCGAGATGACCCTGTGGGCTATGTCCCACTCCGGCTTTATTCCGTAGGGTTTGCCTGTAACCGCGGCGGAAGAGGCCAGCAGCGGCTGGAATATGTCGGTGTCATAGTTTGACTTTTTGTTCTGTATCACCATGCAGAGCCGTTCAAAGCCCATGCCTGTGTCTACATGTCTTTCAGGCAGAAGTTCAAGTTCCCCTCCGGCCCTGCGGTTATACTGGATGAATACGAGATTCCATATCTCTATTACCTGAGGATGACCGGTGTTCACCAGCAGATTACCCGGCGTGGCCGAACGCTCACTCTCTGACCTGATGTCGACGTGTATCTCAGAGCAGGGACCGCAGGGTCCGGTCTCACCCATCTCCCAGAAGTTATCTTTCTTAGAACCGTCAATGATGTGACTGTCAGGTGAATCAAAGCATTTTCTCCAGTATCCGGCGGCCTCATCATCCCTTGGCACATCCTCTTCAGGATTTCCCTCAAAGACAGTTGCATAGATTCTCTCCTGTGGTATACCCAGTCGGCCTGTAAGGAACTCCCATGCCCACTCTATCGACTCCTTCTTGAAATAATCGCCGAACGACCAGTTTCCAAGCATCTCAAACATAGTGTGATGATAAGTGTCAAGCCCTACCTCCTCAAGATCGTTATGTTTACCGGAGACCCGCAGGCACTTCTGTGAGTTGGCAATCCTTTTCCACGTCGCCGGCTGGTTACCAAGAAAGATATCCTTGAACTGGTTCATCCCTGCGTTGGTGAACATCAGCGTAGGATCATTCTTTATTACCATCGGTGCCGACGGGACTATTTTATGTTCTTTTGACCTGAAAAAACTGAGGAACTCCTCTCTTACATCATTTGCCTTCATCTTAATTCCGCACCCTGTATTGAATTTCATTTTTTTTCGGGCTTGTAAAATTAATTTATTTATTTTACGTTTGTCTGATAGCACGCCAAAATAGTGGCATTGCATTATCTACTGATGCTGAAAAGAAAGAATTACGTTTTTGATGCAGCCAATCTTCAGTTCCTGCACCACCGGCGAAAGGGGAGTGAGAAACTCCTGCGTTGGTCGTTGTGGTTTGTTGCATCTGTTTTAGTAACGGTATGTTATGCTTTTATATTCCATCGTCTTTTCGGCTCACCCAAAGAGGAGTTGCTGGGCCAGAGGGTAGATGAGATGAGACTCAGGTACTCGCTTCTCGAAAGAAAAATCGATTATGCCTCTGCAGCGATAGCTGACCTTCGATCCTCAGATAATGCGTCATACCGGGCTGTTCTGGACCTTCCCCAGATCCCGGAGGATATTTCCGAAGGTGGCTCCGGTGGAGTTTTCAAGTTCGGTGAACTGACGGGATATATGAATACCGACCTTATGATATCAGTCAGGTCGAAGTTTGATGATCTCAAGACACAAACCAACATACAGTACAATTCACTCACTGAGCTCACTGAGAAGGCAGCTGACTGGAAGGAGATGTGGGCACATCTGCCCTATATCAGGCCGGTCAACGTAACAATGCGGCTGGGTGACGGCATGAAGTTCCGTGAAAAGCATCCGGTACTTGGTTCACCGAGGTGGCATTTCGGCCAGGACTTCCGGTGCCCGATAGGCACCGAGGTACATGCTACAGGTGCAGGTGTTGTCTATTTTGCAGGAAATGAGAATGACGGTTTCGGAACAAAGGTTGTGATAGATCACGGTTACGGCTACCGTACCATCTACGGCCATCTCAGTGAATGCCGGGTAAAACGCGGAGAGAAGGTGACGAGGGGCGACTTCGTAGGGCTGTCAGGAAACACGGGGATCTCCTCCGGGCCACACCTGCACTACCAGATCGACCTTTTTGGCGAACATGTTAACCCTCTGTGGTACTTCGATGACAGCCTGACGGAGGATGAGTATTTCATGATGCTCGACTTCCTTACAAAACCCTGAACGAGTTATAATTAACGAATAACGGGGCCCTTAAGGGCTTTTTTTTGTATTTTCCCTATTATTTCTTAAGTTTGCACTGCACACAGTTTGCCATCATAGCAGATGCCAAAGACAAAGTACAAGTTTAATCATGAAACTCTCAGCTTTGACAGGATAAGGCTGGGGATCAGACAGACCTTCCTGCGTCTCTTTGGTTATTTCATCGCCTCCCTGTTTCTCGCCGGCATTTACGGGTTTATTTTTGCATTTGTATTTGACTCCCCACAGGAGAAGGCGCTCAAGAGAGAGATAGAGCAGCTCACGCTCCAGTATGACCTGATGAACAGGGAGATGGAGAACGTTGAGAAGGTTCTGGGGCATCTCCAGGAGACAGATGACAATCTGTACCGGACCATCTTCGAAACCGAACCGGTGCCCTCAACCTACCGCGAGGGAGGCATCGGGGGTGTCAACAGGTATGAGGAGATGGCGGGGTTTTCCAACTCGGAGTTGGTTATCGAGACTGCCATGCGGCTTGACAAGATCAGGAAAAAGATTTATGTGCAGTCTGAGTCATTCGATGAACTCATCGCCTTTGCCTCTGAGAAGGAGGAAATGCTGAGCAGCATCCCGGCAATCCAGCCATTATCTAATAAGGACCTGAAGCGTACCGCATCAGGCTTTGGATTCCGTATTCATCCCATCTACAAGATATCAAAGTTCCATTCAGGTATGGACTTCACCGCCCCGACAGGCACTGATGTGTATGCAACGGGTAACGGTGTCATCAGTACTGTCAAGTCAGCACGGCGCGAACTGGGCAACCATATTGTTGTAGATCACGGATTCGGTTACCAGACGGTATATGCCCATCTTGACGGCTTCAACGTCAGGGTGGGGCAGAAGGTCAAACGCGGCGATGTAATCGGCTTTGTAGGCAGTACAGGCCTCTCTACGGCACCGCACCTGCACTATGAGGTCCTGGTTAATGGCAGGCAGGTCGACCCTGCACTCTATTATTTTAATGATCTCACCCCTGATGAATATGACCGGATGATTGAGATATCAGGCAAGAGCGGTCAGACCTTCGACTGATTCATTGCACTGGCTATGCCTTACAGGGAAAAGAAAGTAGAAAAGCTTTATTACCAGATCGGTGAAGTCGCGGAAATGTTTTCCGAGTCTGTCTCAACCATTCGTTTCTGGGAGAAGGAGTTTGAAGTGCTCCGGCCGAAAAAGAACAACAAGGGCAACAGGCTTTTCATGCAGGAGGATATAAAAAACCTGAGGCTTATTCATCATCTTCTCAGGGAGAGGGGCATGACCCTGGAAGGGGCCAGAAAACAGCTGAAGAACAACCGTGAAGAGACTGATTACCGGCTTGAGATAGCTGACACGCTGCGCAACATAAGGGCGATGCTCGTTGATATAAGGGATGAAATTACGTGAGCCAATGGCTGTCACCCTCGGAGAATTCGTTCGATGGCTCGAAGAGCTTATCCCCCCGGCCTATCAGGAACAATATGACAACAGCGGACTGCAGGTGGGTGATTCTTCTGCGGTGGTTGATTCAGTGCTGTTAAGCCTTGATGTGACTCCCGATGTCATCCGGGAGGCTGTCAGCATGGGCTGCAACCTGGTTGTCTCACACCATCCGTTAATCTTCACTCCCCTGAAGCGCCTGGCATATGGCAGCGATCCTGAGCTGAGTGTGGCTGATGCACTAAAGAATAATATTGCAGTCTATTCAGCCCACACCAGTTTTGATAATGTTCAGCACGGAGTGAGTCATATTCTTGCAGAGAAGCTGGGACTGGGAGGAATCAGTGTTCTTGTACCTCTCCGGGGCAGACTCTCCAAGATCGTTACTTATGTTCCCGAGGCACACGCCGGAAGGGTTAGGGATGCTCTCTTTGCCTCAGGTGCAGGGCATATAGGCAACTATGACCGTTGCAGCTTCAATGTGCACGGCGAGGGCTCATACCGCGCAGGTGAGGGTGCTAATCCCTTTGCCGGCAGCAAGGGTGAAGATCATACCGAGGCTGAGGTTCGTATTGAGGCAGTTATACAGTCACATCTGGCAGGGGCGTGTGTCAGGGCTCTGCTGGAGGCTCACCCCTATGAGGAGGTTGCATATGACATCATCGCCCTGGAGAATAATTATCACGGCGCCGGCGCGGGCGCCATCGGCACGCTGCCCGCACCTCTCACCGGAAGTGAGCTGCTCGCACGGCTGAAGATGCTGACAGGCATACCTGCAATACGCTACAGCGGTGATCCCGCGCGCACCCTGACAACAGTGGCTGTCTGCGGAGGGTCAGGAGCCGCCTTCATCCCCGCTGCCGCCCGCGCCGGCGCCGATGCCTTCATCACCGGCGACATCAAATACCACGCCTTCGCAGAAGCCCCACACAACATGCTGGTGGCTGACGCAGGCCATTATGAGAGCGAAAAATATTCTTTGGAGATTCTCTACAACCTGATTCATAAAAAATTTCCTAACTTTGCACTCCGGTTTTCCGGAATAAAAACGAATCCGATAAACTATTACCAGTAGGATGAAACCCGCACTTTATGAAGACACAAACACCCGGTTATCATAGTGTCATTAACATGTGGGTTCTGTCATACATCTTAAAATCAATACAATATGATAAAACAGACAAAATCAGCTGAACCTGAACTTACAATCGAAGAAAAACTCAGGGCTCTTTATTCACTGCAGCTTGTTGATTCAGAAATAGATAAGATACGTACCCTCAGGGGTGAGCTCCCACTCGAGGTGCAGGACCTGGAGGATGATGTGGCAGGTCTCGAGACCAGGATTGGCAATCTGAAAGCCGAAGTGGCTGAACTGGAAAAGTCCATCGCAGGCAAGACTAACGAGATCACCAATTCAACGGCTCTCATTAAAAAGTATGAGGAGCAGCAGAACAATGTACGCAACAACCGCGAGTATGATTCGCTCTCCAAGGAGATTGAGTTCCAGACACTGGAGATAGAGCTCTGCAACAAGAAGATCCGCGAGTTTACTGTCCAGGTTGCAGATAAGAAAGAGGTGATGGCCGAGGCTCAGAATGCACTTGACGAGAGGACACGCGACCTCGACGGAAAGAAGTCGGAACTGGATGACATCACACGTGACACGCAGAAAGAAGAAGAGCAGCTTGACGTGAAATCGGCAGAACTGCAGACACGGATAGAGGAGAGGCTTCTCACCGCTTACAAGCGTATCCGTTCCAACGCACGTAACGGTCTGGCAGTTGTATCTGTTCAGAGAGATGCATGCGGAGGCTGCTTCAACCAGATACCGCCGCAACGCCAGCTTGATATCAGGTCAAGAAAGAAGATCATCGTCTGCGAGTATTGCGGGCGCATCCTCGTTGACGACGAGATCGTTAAAGAGCAATAACCTTACACCCGTTTTTTTACCCTTATACAGAGACGTTGCATGCAACGTCTCTTTGCGTTTTAGTATCTTTGTTATGTTTATATGCAATCTGTATAATGAATGATTTCAAGACTCAGATCAGTGAAGGGATTACTGACCGGCTACCCGAACTGCAACCGTATGACTCATCGGTCAGCCACGCACCACGCAGGCGTGATCTGCTGACACCGGAGGAGAAGAAGCTCGCCCTGCGCAATGCCCTGAGGTATTTTCCACCGCAGCTTCACAGGATACTTGCACCTGAGTTTGCTGCCGAGCTGCTTGACCGTGGCCGTATTTACATGTATCGTTACAGGCCCTCCTACGAGATGAAAGCCAGGCCATTCAGCGACTATCCTCACAGATCTGTTCAGGCAGCCGCCATCATGCTGATGATCACCAATAACCTCGATCCGGCTGTGGCACAGCACCCTCACGAGCTGATCACCTATGGCGGCAATGGCGCAGTCTTTCAGAACTGGGCACAGTACCGGCTCACAATGAAATACCTGTCGGAGATGACAGAGGAGCAGACACTGGTTCTCTATTCAGGCCATCCGCTCGGCCTCTTCCCATCTCACCGGGAAGCACCGCGCGTCGTTGTTACAAACGGGATGGTAATTCCTAACTACTCGTCACAGGATGACTGGGAGAGGTTCAACGCCCTGGGAGTGTCACAGTACGGGCAGATGACTGCAGGCTCCTATATGTATATCGGTCCGCAGGGGATAGTCCACGGCACCACAATCACCCTTCTGAATGCCTTGCGTCGCCACAGTCCGGTTGATGACGGCTCCAGGAAGAGCAGGTTATTCATCTCTTCCGGCCTCGGAGGCATGTCCGGTGCCCAGCCCAAGGCGGGTAACATAGCAGGCGTCGTCTCAGTGATTGCAGAGGTCAATCACAGGGCCATCACCACCCGTTATGCGCAGGGATGGGTTGATGAGGTCCATGAAGACCTTGCAGTGCTGACTGACAGGGTACGAAGGGCCTGTGCCGACGGCGAGGCGGTTTCGCTGGCCTTTCACGGTAATATAGTTGACCTTTGGGAGAGATTCGCCGAGGAGGGGCTATGGGCCGACCTGGGGTCTGACCAGACCTCACTTCACAACCCGTGGGCCGGCGGCTATTACCCGGCAGGCATCACCTTTGAAGAGGCCAACACCCTGATGACCGCTGATCCGGAAAAGTTTCGCATGAGGGTGCAGGCTTCGCTACGCCGCCAGGTGGAGGCTATAAACCTGCACACCGCACACGGAACCTACTTTTTTGACTACGGAAATGCCTTCCTGCTTGAGTCATCACGTGCCGGTGCAGATATCTCAGACGGCAAAGGAGGTTTCCGTTACCCATCCTATGTGGAGGATATCATGGGTCCCCTCTGCTTTGACTACGGCTTCGGTCCCTTCAGGTGGGTATGCTGCTCCGGTGACCCTGCCGATCTTGCAAAGACGGATGCCATCGCTGCAGCGACGCTGGAACGCCTCATGAAGGATTCACCTGACGATATACGGCAGCAGATGTCGGATAATATTCACTGGATCCGTGAAGCTGCCCGCAACCGGCTTGTAGTGGGCTCTCAGGCCCGCATACTTTACGCCGATGCACGTGGCAGGGCGATGATAGCAGGTGCCTTCAACGATGCCATTGCCTCCGGTGAATTAAGCGGCCCGGTAGTCATTGGCCGTGATCATCACGACGTTTCAGGCACCGACTCCCCCTACAGGGAGACGTCAAATATCCGCGACGGTTCGCGATTCACAGCCGATATGGCAGTACAGAATGTGATTGGCGATGCTTTCCGCGGCGCCACATGGGTCTCGCTGCATAACGGCGGCGGCGTGGGCTGGGGTGAGGTGATCAACGGAGGATTCGGGATGGTGCTCGACGGCACGCCGGAGGCAACACGGCGGCTCAGATCAATGCTCTTATGGGATGTCAATAACGGTATCGCACGCCGCAGCTGGGCACGGAACGAGGGAGCCGTCTCTGCAATAACAAGGGAGATGGAACGTACACCTGGACTGGTGGTCACCATGCCTTCACGGGCTGATGATGGTCTTATTGATGAGGCAATAGGCAGTAGGCAGTAGGCAGTAGTGGAGCCGATAATTCACAGTCAATCAATTCATTACGACCGCAGGACCGCAGGACCGCAGGACCGCAAGACCGCAAGACCTTCAGACCTCAGACCATTAGACCTTCAGACCTTATCAGGGATAACATCAGCAAGGAGACAGATAGCCATTGCTACTATACCCTCACCACGGCCTGTGAAACCCATCTTCTCGGTGGTGGTCGCCTTCACGGAGACCGCCTCAGGAGATATATTCGCTATGGCTGCCATGGTGGTGCGCATGGCCGTCATGTAGGGCGCCAGCCTGGGCAGCTCGAGACAGACAGTGCTGTCAATGTTCACAATCCGGTAACCCCTCTCAGAGATCATATCCACAGTTCGCCTTAGCAGAATCTTACTGTCTATACCTTTAAATTCATCTGAGGTGTCAGGGAAATGAAAGCCTATGTCGTTCAGTCCGGCAGCACCGAGCAATGCATCGCAGATGGCGTGGATGAGGACGTCCCCGTCGGAGTGTGCAACACATCCCTTCGTTGAATTGACATGAACACCGCCGAGCCACAGCTCACGACCCTCCTCAAGGCGGTGAAAGTCAATGCCCTGTCCTATCCTATGGTGCTGTGTCATATATTTTTTACTTCTGGCTGAGGCTACGCAGGGAGTCAAACTCGAAGCCCAGAGAGAATCTCAGGGTACGGGCCAGCGGGTTGTTCTGTGTGATCGGTACAAGGTACGAGAAGTCGAGTGTGATGACATTCAGCCTGAAACCTGCTCCAACCGTAAAGTATTTTTTGTTTCCCTTCATCTCAGCCTCATTGAAGAAGCCTGTCCTGAGTGCAAACTGCTGGTTATACAGGTACTCAATACCTATTGACTGAGTGAACTCCTTCATCTCCTCGCTGAATCCTCCCGGAGCGTCATAGAAAGACTGGAAGATCGCCACCGGAACAGAGACGTTCGGGTCCCTGCCTGAAAGGATGGTAGTCCCGTCAGTGTCATAGATGGGAGGTGTAGGTACAAGCATTTTATTCAGATCGAAGGAAAAGGCAATCGCGTTGTACTTGTCCATCTGAAGTGAAAAAGTCGTTCCGAGACGCATGTTCATCGGAATGAAATCCGGGTCAACATCAGAGGTGTAACTCATTTTTGAGCCGATATTTGAGAAGTTGAATCCGGCGGAGATATTTCCTTCTTTTGAACCCAGTTTGAGGTCTGTTGTATAATATGCTGAAACATCAGCTGCATAGGCGGTACCCGATTTTGTCTCGGTACTGCCCACATACTGGCCGCCGGTTATATTTGAGTAGATGAACCGCAGAGCAACCGCCCCGGACCAGTGTTCGGAGAAGAGACGTGAGTAAGCGGCATCAATTGAGAATTCATTTGGGTTATGAGTATTCTGGTAGTTACCGTAATCGTCTGTGAACTGAATCTCTCCAAGTGATGAATACATCAGGCTGGCGGCAAGCACCTGCCTGCTGTCTATCCTGTAGTAACCTGTCAGGTAGGCCAGGTTGATGTCAGGAACCAGTGCTCTGAGCCAGGGAGAGTATGACATTCCGAATCCGCCGTTGCCGTCTATGAATGCATATTTGGCAGGGTTCCAGTGCATGCTGTAAAGATCTGGTAAGGTAGCAACGCCGGCATCGCCGAGGGCTCCGGCACGTGAATCAGGCGCAATTGTGAGAAACGGCACTACCGTCTGGATGACATTGTAAGGTTCATCCTCCTGTGCAGAAACGGGTATAAATGAATAAAAAAACAGAAATATTAAGCCAACGATCAGCGCCTTGTTTTTCATTTTTATATAGATTCAAGTTTGTGCAAATATAGAACTTAAAAAAAGGTGAGTTATTGTGTTGTTTTACAAAATGATGATACGTCCTGTAGCTGAGCACTTTTCACCTCCGGAGGTCACTGCTTCGGCACGCCACAGATATAGGCCCCGTGCCAGTCGTCCGCCGTTCGCGTCACAGCCGTCCCAGGGGATGTCAGGGAGGGCATATCCGGTACTGGTTGTCTGTTCACGGATCACCCTCACCGCACTGCCGTCAGTGCTGAAAATTGTTATTGCAATTTCTATCTCCGTGTCTGGTCTGTTATGCCCCGCGGTGAATTTCGTTCCCTCTGTTACGGGATTGGGGAATGCGAGCAGGTTGGAAAGCATGAACCGGCCGTCGGTTTCAACCACGAATCTGAGTATAGCCACAGATGGGTTGTTCAGGTTGTCCCAGGCTCTCATGGAGATTGTATGTTCACCCTTTTCGGTCAGGAGCAAGGGGTATGAGAGGCTGCCCGAGGTATGAACGCCAATATCTGCACTGAAGAGGCTGTTCAGGACCACCGCTCCTGCCATGTCATCATCAAGCCACGCTATTATGTCATGTCCTATCCCGGTGCCGGTGGCATTGATCCCGGATGAATCGCTTATGAGAGCCAGCAGGGAGGGCGTACTGTCTGTGACACCGCCGTCATTGAAGAGGGTGTCGTTCATAAAGAGCCTGATTACCGGGCCTTCAGTGTCATCAATGTTGATATCGGAAAAACCTCCTACAGTGATATCCTTGAAAATACCATTCACGTCCGTTGTTCCGTCATGTGCATAGTAGCTCACAGCCCCTTTGCCTATGGAATAGTTAATGTCGAGTGGTACAATGAAAGAGAAGCTGAACCTGCCATTCGTTACAGTTGTGGTACCACGGAAGATCACGTTTCCGTTTACCGGGAAGGTCATGGTTGAACCACCGTCGTTGGCGAGTGTGGTAGCATTGGTTTTCTTATCAGATACAGTCGGCTCCACGGTGCCGTTGAAACCGGTCATCAGGTTACCGTCACGGTCCTCAATATGGCCGCTGATGGTTATGAGCGACAGGGCTTTAAGGGTGTCGGTCACAAATTCCACCGAGATTCTGTTAATGCTGTCGGTTACCACCTGGCCATTGACAGGCCAGGCGAGCCTCAACGCGGGATCACCCAACAGCAGGAAATTCCGCTTGTTCATGCCGGTTCCGGAGCTCACCTTTGCCTGCCTGATGATGTCGCCAAGCCTCATTGAGCGACCGTCAGGTGCGGTTCTGAATGCATAATCGTAGATGTTGCGGTTAAGTGTGTAATTCGGGGCAGAATAGACTACCCTGGTAGTGCTCATCAGTGCAATACCTCCGCCATCAGGATTCAGAAGCACCATCTCGCCGGCGGAAGTCCTCGGTGATATTGCTCCCGTGGCCTGATTTATTTCGACATCGTCAAACCTTGAGAACTCGCAGGTGGCGGTAATAAACAAAGGCAGCATGTTGCCGTTTTTCCAGGAGTTTATGTTGTCTGTGCGGATGACTCTCTCATGGGCCAGGCCTGACTCATTGCCATGGCCCACGTAGTTCATTACAAGGCATCCTGCCTCCATACGGTCATCAATTGCCCTGACAGCATCAGGGTAAGAGTTGCCTGTAACCGTTGTCACCTGGCGGTATGCATCGAGATAGATCTTCTCAGTCGCCAGTGGAGGAGCCGCCACACCGGCAGCCGACGAGAGTCCCTCGGCGTCAAACATATGAAGGTTACCGTCTTCATCGTCAGCAACAAGACAGAGTATGTTTCTCCATGATCCCATGGAGGAAGCATGAAGGTACGTTCTGATCTTTTTAACCATATTGCCTGCTGATACAGTGTCGGCCACAGGCAGCCTGCCGATGCCGATATCCAGGAACCCGTCTGCTTCACCTTCACCGTCATCAAGAAGTCCGTAGAAATCATCGGAGGTGAACGAGAGGACTCCTACATGAGAATTTACTGACTGCCAGGTAGGAATAAACGAGCTGTTCAGGGGAGGCGCGGTCTTGTTCTCATATGATCCGTCGCCGAAGAGCAGGAGGTATCTCAGGGGAGAACCGCCTGTAAGACCTTTGTCACGAATCATTTTTACAAAATTCCTTATAGCGGCAGCATCAGGAATGCCCCCGGAGAATTCGTTGTAAACCTGTTCCGGAGTGACAATTATTGAAGTGGTACCATCGTCTGCCTGGTGGATGCCTGCGAGTTTTCCGGCATAATCCGAAAACAGCGGGTGTGTTACAATGATCATGTCAGCCGGCATAAGTGCGTGAAGGTCCTGGTTTGGCACTGCCACCGCTGTCTCCACGGGCAGCATGGCATGAGCATCAGTAAATGCCACGAACTTTCTGAGCGAATCTGTTGCAACAGTGAAAACGGTGTTGCCTGAGGAGGCTGAGCTCCTGATAACCCGAGGGGCAAACGGGTCCGTTACATCCCATACCTTCAGTGACGGTGATCCCTCCACAGTAAAACGGGTGATGTTTGACGCATCAACCGTGCGTTTGTCACTGATGAAGAGCTGCCTGTTGCGATATACCAGGGCGGCCCTCGCAAAGTAGTCAGCGTAATCAATATAGCCGGTTGCTGCAAGATTGCCGTTATTTGAGAATGTCACACTGAATTCCGGTGCAACCGAAGCCGGAAGGCATGAATCAGTTGCAACAATTATCTCCGCAAAAATTCCGTTAAGGTCAGTCATGTTTAACGGCTCTACGGTGAGGGTCTTTATCTCGTCTGTTCCCTGCCGGAGTGTGAAGGAGGTGCCGGTATCAGACCTGCCGAGCACCCTAATGACATACCTTATCCTCTCAGAGAGGATAAGATCAGTAAAGCCCTGGCTGATAACAGTCCGTATCCCCGGCACAAGCTGCCGGTACCACTCTCTTCCTGATCTTATCAGGCTGACCTCTTCGCGTTCATGTCTGAGGGCGACATCGGTGGCAGCGGAGATGTGGGTGTGAGGTTGTGCCGGAGGAGACTCCTCAGCCAACTGAGGAGATCCTGCCGGCTCTGAGGTAAGAAAGTACCAGGCAGTATCAGAGTAAGAGTGCCTGAGATATTCCGGCTTCCCGGTTGCCATGTCATATTGCCATCTGTGAGTGCCGTCGGCATAAAAAAGGATATAATCACCGTCATTGAAAACGCCGTCACTGCCCTTCTCAGTTTTGACGGAGATCTTCCTCAGGTCATCCGGTGCGCTCCCGTCATTGTAGAATGAGAGTTGGCCGGTGTTGTTCCCGTAGACGGTAGCCGTAGCGGGATCGGTAATTCCCATCCCCCTGATGGCTGAGTAGTCAAGCCTGTAGATGCCCGCTTCGGTCACTGCAATCTTCATCCATTTCCCCTTGCTGAGAACTGATGAAGGCGCGTAACCCTGTGATCCGGCGGGGAAAGCCGCAAGAAGCATAATGGCCGCAATAAACAGGCTTTTAATACTCATCGGTGCAAAGATAGTGAAGTAGGTTATCTTTGCTTGCGGAATGATGCTTATGATATAAAATATTAAAGGCCCCGGATCGTTGATAATACGGAACAGAACCATGAGGCTCAGGTACGCAATTCTTATACCCGCTTTGCTTTTAGGCACAGTGACCATCAAAGGCCAGGATACATGGTATGGTTCCATGTCAGGCATGCACATGATGTATAATCCCGCCTGGACCGGGGCAACGGGGGTGCCTGTGCTGAATCTCTCCGCATATTCATTTCTTCCCGGCAACGGCTTTGCCCTGAAGTCGGTTTATGCCTCTTATGAAGGTTACTATCCCGGCCTGCATGGCGGAGCAGGTGTTTGGCTCGCTGATGATATGCTGGGTGAGGTCATGAATGATCTCAGGGCTGGCGCCTGCTATGCTTATCACTTCAGGGCCGGCAGGAACCTATATGTCAGTGCAGGACTGACTGCTTCACTCGTCAGCCGGGGAATAAGGACTGGATCAATCATACTTCCCGAAGATATTGATCCATTCAGGGGATTTACCGGGGGCTCCTTAGGATACACCTCACCGTCAGCATACACCGGTTTTGACCTGGGTTCGGGTGTCTCCTTTTCAACGGGTCAGTGGTATGGGGGTCTCTCGGTCATGCATCTCACTCAGCCTTCGCTGAGTGATGACAACCAGGAACAAAACAGATTAAAACGACTCTACACCCTTAACACCGGAAGCACCTTCACCTTCGGCAGGAGCGGGTTTACCCTCAATCCGTCGGCCGCTCTCCTGCTTCAGGATGAAAGTATTACAGTTTATTTAGGAGCAGAGGGGATATGGAGGGGAATTATTTCAGGGCTCTCCCTTTGGCATGCGACAAAAGGGTTTACGGTTGCCGCAACGGCTCTGGGATGGGATGCGGATCCCGTAAGGATCATAATATCATATAATTACATCTTGGCTGGCGGTGATGTCTCATTTAAAGGTACTGCAATTGTGAAGGCCGGGCTGTCGTTTAGTTTCAATAATGTTGAAAAAAGTAGTGTTGCGCATATAATAAAGTTACCTGTTTTGTAGTTATTTTGGTGCAGAGTTTTCTTATGGACAAACTTTATACAATTAAAAATTAATCAAGTAAACCTTATTTGGCTATGTATAAACTCAGAGCTTTACCGGTTTTTGTAGTTGTTGCTCTCTTCCTTTTTTCCTGCAAGGGAGGGAAGCAGGAAAATGTATCTCCGACCACCGGCTGGGGATACAGGGATCCCAGGTCGAGTGATGTCAATGATCTCGGCTATCCGATAGGGGAGGCATCAGAACAGATCACCGGACCCAATCTCGTTCTCATTGAAGGAGGAACATTCACGATGGGAAGGGTTGAGCAGGATGTGATGTTCGACTGGAACAACACCCCGCGCAGGGTTACGGTATCATCATTCTATATGGATGAGACGGAGATCTCGAACCTCGATTACCGTGAATACCTGTACTGGCTGAGAAGGGTCTACAGTGATTATCCTGAGGTGCACCGTCGTGCTCTTCCTGACACACTGGTCTGGAGAAGTCCTCTTGCCTTCAACGAGCCGTATGTGCAGTATTATTTCAGGCACCCCTCATATAATACATATCCTGTAGTGGGCGTCAGCTGGCTGCAGGCCAATGACTACTGCGTATGGCGTACTGACAGGGTCAACGAGCAGATTCTTCTCGAGGGCAAGTGGCAGGATGCCAACGTGGAACAGTCCGGAGCCAACAACTTCAACACCGAGTCATACCTGGCCGGACAGTTTGAAGGTGTACCCGGGCAGAGGGTTGACGAGCTGCACCCGCGCGTTCGCCAGGAGGATGGGATCCTTCTGCCGCGTTACCGTCTCCCGACGGAGGCAGAGTGGGAGTTTGCTGCTTATGGCCTCAGGGGTAACACCTTCGAGGAGAGGATTTATGAGAGATCAATATACCCATGGGACGGACATAACGTTCGCAATGCGGCTCCGAAATACAGGGGTGAATTCATGGCCAACTTCGTTCGCGGACGCGGTGACATGATGGGTGTTGCAGGAAACCTTAACGACGCCGGCAGCATAACGGTTGACGTCAGGTCATACTGGCCCAATGATTACGGCCTCTATTGCATGGCAGGAAACGTCAACGAATGGGTGCAGGATGTATACCGTCCGCTCTCATCTGAAGATGTTGATATGTTCAACCCGTTCAGAGGTAACGTCTTTACCGACCTCAGGCGTGATGCCAACGGTCAGGTGGTTGAGAAGGACAGGCTTGGAAGGCTCCAGATAGATACCGTCAAGCCCGAGGATGTAGCCAACAGGTACAACTACCAGAAGTCGGATTACAGGAACTACCTCGACGGTGACGTCATATCCAGCATCTCCTCAAGCCTTGAGTGGTCAGGCAATGCCGAGCTGCCCCAGACGGAGAGGATGTATGCACAGAATGAGACCGACAATGATTATGTCACTCTCATCAATGACAAAGCCAGGGTGATCAAGGGCGGTTCATGGAAGGACAGGGCTTACTGGCTTAATCCCTCAACCCGCCGCTACCTCGACCAGGAGTCATCACGTGATGATCTCGGTTTCAGGTGCGCAATGATCAGGGTCGGCAGTCCCGCAGGATTATAATAAACTTCATATTAAAATGATACAGAGCCTCATTATGATAAGTAATGGGGCTTCTTTTTAAGATACTATGGACAGAGCCGGGTTATATGAGCTTTACCGCCGCTCCGCAGGGGTAACGACGGACTCGAGGTCCGTCAGGGAGGGCGAGATCTTTTTTGCACTCAGGGGCCCCAATCATGACGGTAACATGCATGCCGCGGCAGCTGTCGCTTCCGGTGCACTGGCAGCAGTAATTGACAACCCCGCCCTGTCGGGTGAAAAACTGGTGCTGGTTGATGATGTTCTTGCAGCCCTGACCTCGCTCGCCGCCTCTCACCGCCGCAGGCTGATGGTGCCTGTCATCGCCATCACCGGCAGCAACGGCAAGACTACCACAAGGGAGCTTGTCACAGCAGTCCTCTCAAGGAAGGCAAAGGTACACAGCACAGCAGGCAACCTCAATAATCATATAGGTGTACCGCTGACTCTCCTTGGTGCTCCTGATGACGCCGGGTTCGTGGTAGTGGAGATGGGCGCCAACCATATGGGTGAGATTGCATCGCTCTGCGAGACGGCAATGCCAACTCATGGGATCATAACCAATATCGGCACTGCACATATTGAAGGATTCGGCTCAGCTGAGAATGTGAGGTCAGCCAAGTCGGAGCTCTACCGGTGGCTTGGCAGGAGCGGGGGGACGGCTATCTACAATGATGATAACCCGGTTCTCCGTGACCTGGTGCACCTTGCCGGTACGCATGTTCCATATTCATCACCGGCAGGCCACAGCCTGCATGCGGTTCCGGCGCAAGCAAAGGGTATGTATCTTAATGTCAGTGCGGTTGTTGACGGCCGGGAGCATAGTTTTGGAACATCCCTTTTCGGTGCGCACAATCTTGACAATGTAAGGGCGGCGATGGCAACGGGACTCCTTTTTGATGTTCCTGTCGGTGACATTGCGGAGGCTATATCCGGATATTGTCCTGCTAATAATCGTTCGCAGGTGACTGACACCGGGAGGAACACACTGATACGCGATTCTTACAATGCCAACCCGTCAAGCATGGAGAAGGCCATTGCCTCTTTCGCGGAACTGCAGGCAGATAAGAAGATGGTAATACTGGGTGACATGCTGGAACTGGGAAGCGAGAGCCATGCAGGGCATGCTTCAGTGTTAAATCAACTGAGGAGTCTTGGTACAGCAGAGGCTCTGATCATAGGACCCCGCTTCCGTGAGGCTGCGGGTGAATTATTTCCGGGACGGCTGTTTGCCTCCACTGATGAGGCTGTTGTATGGTTGCAATCAGAGAAGCCCGTGGGATACACGATCCTGGTAAAGGGTTCCCGCGGGATGATGCTTGAAAAAGTTTACCCTTTACTCTGACCTGCCCTTCAGGGTGATGGAGAGGATCTCGGGCCTGGTGCCTATCCGCATTCGCGGCCCCCAGATACCGAATCCGGATGATACAATAACATGGGTGTTGCCGAACATTTTATACCCATGACTCAGTTCGAACATCTTATTTGTAATAATTGTCAGCGGCCACATCTGCCCGTTGTGGGTATGGCCTGACAGTTGCAGGTCAACAGCAGTGCCGGCAAGCGAAGAAAGCTCATAGGGCTGGTGATCAAGAAGAATGACCGGGGCCGAAGTGTCTGTCTGCGCCAGAAGGCTGTCGAGCGAAGCGCGCCCTTTACCTGTTCCCTGCATGACTGTTCTGTCTGTTCGTCCCACAAGCTGCACGCCGTTGTCAAGCCTGATTACCTCATCAGTAAGAACCCTGATGCTTTTGCTTTCGATATAGGGGATAGACTTTTTGAGGTCGCCCATGAACTCATGATTACCGGTGATGGCATACTGGCCATAAGGCATCGCGGGGAGGGCAAGATGAGAGAGGAGATCGTCACGCAGTACCGGACCAATGCTTCCGTCTATCAGGTCACCGAGGAAGAGAACAATCTCTGGTTCCTCCATGCTGATCATCTCTGAGAGGTGCCTCATGCTTCGCTTGCG
>JBFYPM010000126.1:0-4245 GCA_041303295.1 Bacteroidales bacterium | reverse complement strand
CTGTACCTGCATATGCCTTGTTTCCAAGCACAAATGTTGCCACATCGCTGCGGGGAGGCCCAGGAAAGTCAGGTAATCTCTTCCACTGCGTCCTCAGTTCGATCAGATCCGGATATGTAACAGGCTGCTCATCAATAGTCGTTATTGTGATATCATAGGTTCCCGGCTCCAGTGACCATGGCAGGAGTATCCTCAAGCTTGAACCGGTGCTTGTCAGTGGCAGTGCCTCCTCTCCTCCTGCAGTTACCCTGTTCAGAGAGGGAACGGGATTGAAACCCGTTCCGCGGAGTGTTAAAGTGTCGGATGCATGAAGAACTCCGGGAGAGGCGCTTTCGACACTCACCTGTCTGAGCATAAAATGCTCACCGTATGATGCTGTTTCCCAGCTTTTAATAGATATTACAGCATTAGACCGGGTGCTGGCGGAAGGAACTATAACCTTGTAGTAGTTGCTGTGGATCTCGGTTATCTCTGCAACAACATCATTGAAGAAAACAGTAATGTGATCCTGTAAAATGCAAAGTCGCTCTCCGTACAGGGTAATTGTATCGCCGAATGATGCCGTTACAGGTTCGAAAACTGTCAGAACTTCTCTTAATACCTCATAATCAACTTTTCCGACAGAAGCTGTACCCGACACCTGGACACCTATTTTCTTTTTCCCGGACGAGGTAAAAGGAATTATAACCCACATCTCGTCCTCGTCTGACCAAATGGGCTGCAGCACCTGGTTTTCAAACAGCACTTTATTATTATCATTGGAAGATGATAAATATCTGCCCCTGACAACCACTGTATCACCGGCAATTCCTTCGGCAGGAGTTACCGAGCTTACAACCGGGCTCAGGCTGCCGGAGCCTGTAAAGGTCAGCGTCTCTCCGTAAACCACATGTGTGCTGGTCTGAATAAACGCTCTCAGAAAATATTTTTCACCGGCAATAATATCAGACTGGGCGATGAACTCAAATACCCCGGTTTTTTCTGTAGGACCGAGCAGTGCCTTATAGGATAACGGAAGCGGACTTGACTCTGTTGAAGACCAGGAAAAGCCGTGCTGAATCACTTCAGTTTCGCCTGTTGCCAGAATTTCACCCTTGAAGCGGGCTCCGATTCCGTCAAGTACCATGACCCCGGCAGTTTGTACCTCAGGAATCCCTTTATAGTGATACTGCTCTTTCTTGCATGACCATAACATCATAATGGAAAGCAGCACGAGGAGGAACTGAATGAATGACGTCTTTCTCATTTGTCAGAAGATAAAGCCTGCGGTTAAACCAAATGATGTTATTACAGAAGAATCTTCAAGATAGAACAGATTCCTGTATTGAAACATGCAGTATACGGTCACCGGCGGCAAGAGCCTGGTTTCGAACCCGGCACCGGCATTGAAGCCAATCCATGGATCGCACCATGCATCAGTATGGAATGTCAGAGGCTCGATAACACTTGTCGTCATTATATCCATTTCCATTCTGTGACTGGCAGCAAGATTTTTCTGCAATGATATCCCTCCCGAATAAGATGGCCTGAATCTCCCCTCCGGCGCGGTGTAATTGACCTTCAGGTCTCCAGTGAGTACCATATGGCTCAGATGAGCCTCAATATAATGAGTATTAACATTTTTTTCCTCCACCCTGAAACCGTAGAAGTATCTTTTCCCAAGAGAGATGTCAGTTCTTACGGAAAACCTTTCATTGATTCCCGGCATGGAAGCAACAAGGCTGAGACCCGCAGAAGGATAATATGTTGCCTGGTATTTCAGCCCGGCGTACTCAGATTGACCATTGATGTTCAGCAGTTCTGTCTGCCAGGAAACAAACGGAGCAACATGAATTTTTATCCCCGGGAATGATTTGCTGTATGAAATGCAGTCAATGCCATCACAGACAATTCCATGATACTTCTGCAGAAGCTGCACCAGTTCCTTTTTCTGCAGTGCGACATGGTCAATCTGCCCGGATAGTTCCGGAGCATCTGACATTGCGTATCGAAGGTGCCCGACATAATACTTCATCGTCCTGATAACCTGTCCTTTCCCATAAATGTAACCCATCCTCTTCACCTCATCAAGACTTACCATTCCTCCCTTTGCCGTCTCAAGGTAAAAGTTATTTTCCGCCGCCGAACCACGGTAATAAAAGAGGTTTATTATACCGGACAGCAGGACTTCAAGGAATAAATTTTGCGGGCCGACGTCAGTGACGACTGTCTTTGAGAGATAGAAGTTGCCATCATTAAACCGATAACCGTATATGGAGCCGGGCTTAAAGGTTACCGGCCCCTCCCCCTGATCCGCTATAAAAACGCAGTTGGCAGAGTTGAACTTCTCTCCCCGGAAATCTATACGGCCGTAAATGGTGTCCATCTCAGGACTTATGATGTACCCGGCCTTGAAATAACTTTGACCTGACAGTATGGAAATGCCAAACCATAAGGCTATAAAAGCCAGCAAGGATTTTTTTAACATGGTACTCTAATTAATCAGAACGGTATATTGTTTCACAAAGTGAAACAATTTTTCCAAGGTTATATCGAATTACAGCGCCTTCACCTCACCTACCAGTGCCTGCAAAGTTGACTTGGCATCACCGAACAGCATCCGTGTCTTATCATTGAAGAAGAGCATGTTTTCAATGGCTGCATACCCTTTACCCATTCCGCGTTTCATGACGATGATATTCCTTGCATCACGGGCTTTTATAATTGGCATCCCGTAGATCGGGCTGGATGGGTCATCCTCAGCGGCGGGGTTAACGACATCATTTGCCCCGATTACAACCAGCACATCAGTGTTAGGCAGGTCTGGATTGATCTCATCACTCTCCACAAGCTGTTCATACGGTACGTCGGCTTCGGCAAGCAGTACATTCATATGCCCGGGCATACGACCTGCTACAGGATGAATAGCGTACTTTACCTCCACCCCTTTCTCCTCCAGGAGTTTGTCAAGTTCATGGCATATATGCTGGGCTTGTGCCACTGCAAGACCATACCCTGGCACAATAACCACCTTTTTTGAATAGCTCAGCAGCACTGCCGCATCGGGTACGGTTATCTCCCTGATTGTACCGGCAGCATTGGTCACAGCCTGGCCGCCGCCACCAAACACCCCCACAATGACATTGAGCAGTGAGCGGTTCATGGCCTTGCACATCAGTACTGTAAGTATCGTTCCGGCAGATCCCACCAGTATCCCCCCGGTAAGCATTGCCTGATTGCTGTACAGGAACCCGCCCATTGCTGCTGCGACACCTGTAAATGAGTTTAGCAGCGAAATCACAACCGGCATGTCGGCCCCGCCGATGGGCATGACGAACAGGACACCGTAAGCCACCGAGATCACAAACAGGATTATTATCAGAGGCATCAGTTCAGCTGAAGCCTGAACGTCGCGTGTCATTATGTAGACCACAAACCCGACGATTACAGCCAGAATAGTCAGGTTGACATATTTCATTGCCTTTACCCGCAGGTCGCCTATGCGGCCATCAAGCTTGCCGAAGGCAATCATACTACCAGCCCATGAGACTGACCCTATTACAAGTCCGAGCAGAATTGCGAGCACATGCCCGTTTGCCATGCCGGTCTTAGCAATCAGTTCACTGCTTACATGCGGAAACTCCATCATGGATATGAGTGCAGCCGCTGCTCCTCCCATCCCGTTGAAGAATGATACCAGCTGCGGCATGGCCGTCATCTTAACCTTTTTGGCAATGACCCAGCCGATGGCGGTGCCTATCGCTATTGCAATCAATATCCATCCTATATTGCCAATCTTCTCTCCATCCTTGCTGTGAAAAAGAATGGTTGCAACAATAGCCATTATCATGCCGGCTGCCGCCAGTGTGTTTCCTCTCCTTGCACTGAGAGGGTGGCTTAACATCTTCAATCCGAGGATGAACAAAACTGAAGCCAGAATATAGGTTATCTCAAGTAGAGAGATTCCTGCTGAAAACTGAGAAACATCATTCATAATACAGATTTTGAATCAAACGGTATTCTTACTTTTTCTTTTTAAACATTTCCAGCATCCTGTCAGTGACAACAAATCCGCCGACAACATTGAGAGTCCCCAGGATAACTGCCAGGAACCCCAGTATCATTGCTCCTGTTGACTCAGCATGTCCCATAACTATAATCGCCCCAATTATTACAACCCCGTGGATGGCATTGGCGCCGGACATCAGGGGGGTGTGAAGAATTGCCGGCACGTGGCTTATCACCTCAATACCGAGGAATACCGAT
>JBFYPM010000125.1:0-11109 GCA_041303295.1 Bacteroidales bacterium | reverse complement strand
CGATCTCTAAGCATCTCCGCAACGGATTTGTCGAGCTCGTGGATACCCTCCTCAACGTCTACCATGAATAGTATTACGTCAGACTCACTTATGGCAAGCTTTACCTGGCGGTTGATTTCGCTCTCGAATACATCGTCAGAGTTCTCAACAAAACCCCCGGTATCAACAACAGAGAAGTCGACTCCGTTCCATATCACTCTTCCGTAGTGCCTGTCACGGGTTACCCCGCTCACCTCATTCACTATTGCGGCACGGCTCTCCGTCATTCGGTTGAAGAGAGTTGATTTGCCTACGTTGGGCCTGCCTACTATTGCTACTATCTTGCTCATAATCAAATTAAAACTACAGGTAGCCAAATTTCTTTAACATGCGCGGATTATCCCGCCACTCATGTGCTACCCTGACATAAAGTTCCAGGAAGACCTTTTTCCCGAGGAATTCTTCCATTTCTTTTCTTGCGCCTGTCCCTACCCTTTTTAACATCGACCCCTTATGGCCAATTATTATCCCCTTCTGACTGTCGCGCGTCACATAAATTACAGCAGCAATCCTGTTGATTGAAGGCTCCTCGGTGTAACTCTCTATCTCCACCTCTACCGAGTAGGGGATCTCCTTCTGGTAAGTCTCGAATATTTTGCCCCTGATTATCTCCGTCACGAAGAACCGGTCATAGCGGTCAGTGAGCTGGTCTTCAGGAAAATATGGGGGTCCTGCCGGGAGCCGTGAGATAATCTCCCTGAGAAGCAGGTCAGTGTTGAATTTTTTTATTGCAGAAACGGGTAGTACCGGAACACCGGGTGCAATTTTACCCCATGCTTCAACAATCTTTTCAAGGTCATCCTGGTTTGAGAGGTCTATTTTGTTTACCACTATGATCTTCTCGACAGGGGAGGCGATGATTCGTGCCAGATGTTCCTCGTTCTTGGAAACAGACTCAACTGTATCAGTCACATAAATGATCAGGTCTGCATCATCAAGGGCAGACTCAACCGATTTCATCATTGCTGACTGGAGCTTGTATTTAGGATTCAGTATACCCGGGGTGTCAGAATAGACTATTTGGTATCCCTCTCCCGTGAGGATGCCCATGATTCTGTGACGGGTGGTCTGGGCTTTAGGCGTGGTGACCGAAAGCTTCGCGCCGACAAGTATATTCATCAGTGTAGACTTGCCCACGTTTGGGTTACCTAAAATATTTACAAATCCTGACCTGTGCTCCATTGTGTTACGGTTCTATTTGTAAATGCCTCTCTTGAGCATGCTTACCTCTTTATCCGTCAGGTTCCTCCAGTGTCCGCGCTGAAGGTTCTTCTTTGTCAGGCCGGCAAAGCTGACCCGGTCAAGCTTACGCACGCGGTAGCCGAGCTTTTCGAACATACGTCTTACAACCCTGTTCTGTCCGGAGTGGATTTCCAGGCCGACCTGTGTATGGTCATCTGGTTCAGGATAGGAGATTGCATCTGCACCCACAACGCCCTCTTCAAGGGTCACGCCGCCAACGATTTGTTCCATATCATGCCTTGTGACTTCCTTGTCGGTGAAGACATGATAGACTTTCCTGGCTCCGAAACTCGGATGAGTGAGTTTGCCCGCCAGGTCACCGTCATTTGTGAGCAGCAGCACTCCGGTAGTGGATTTGTCAAGCCGTCCCACGGGATAGATTCGTTCAGTTGTAGCATCTTTGACCAGGTCCAGCACAGTTGCGTCAGCATGGGGATCCTTTACGGTAGTCACATACCCCTTGGGTTTGTTGAGAAGTATGTATACCCTTTTTCCGGGCGTCAGCGCTTTTCCGTTGTATTCAACAGTGTCAGAGGGTTTTACCTTTACCCCCATATCGGTAACCTTCTTGCCGTTGACAGAGATATGCCCGGTCTTAATCAACTCATCGGCTTCGCGGCGTGCACATACGCCACTGTTTGAAATGTATTTGTTCAGCCTTATCAATTCTTCGGGAGCCTTTGAGGCAGCCGCCTTAATGTTTCTCTTTCTTACACCTGCCGGTTTCCCCGCCGGCTTAAAAGTTCTCTTTCTTTCACCGGAAGCTTTTTCGTCAGCCGGCTTAAAGGTCCTCTTCCTCTCTCCGGCATCATTCCCGCCGGCTTGTTTAAAGGTTCTTTTTTTTTCTCCTGCAGCCATTCCGGCATCCGGTTTTACTGGTCTCTTCCTGGGCGGCTTAGCCGGCATTTTTTCCATGGTCATTGTTTTCAGGGTGCAAATTTACAACTATTTACCGGTTTTCTCCCCGATCTTTTTCGCACCTTTGCAGAAGGAAAGAAATTACATGGTATGGCACTCATAAAATCCATCTCCGGAATAAGGGGAACCATTGGCGGCAAGGTTGGCGAATCACTGACTCCTATTGACATTGTCAAGTTTGCTTCTGCATACGGAACATGGCTGAGAAGGCGTGGCAAAGGACCACTTAAGGTCGTAACAGGCAGGGATGCCCGTGTCTCCGGGGAGATGGTGGCCTCTCTTGTGAACTCCTCGCTGCGCAGTGTCGGGATAGATGTAGTTGATACAGGGCTGGTCACCACACCCACCGTAGAGATGGCGGTGACTGGGTTAAAGGCCGGTGGCGGAATTATTTTCACTGCGAGCCATAACCCGGCGCAGTGGAACGCTCTCAAGCTGCTTAACGAGGCCGGGGAGTTCCTTAGTGACGGTGACGGGAGGGAAGTGCTTGCCCTTGCCGAAGCAGGTGATTTTGACTATGTGACTTATGATAAGCTTGGCAAGGAGACTGCTGATAAAAGCTGGACGGAGCGTCACATACAGTCGGTCATTGGGATGCCACTGGTAGACACAGAGGCCATACGAGGAGCAGGCTTCACTGTAGCCGTGGACGCTGTCAATTCCGTGGGCGGCATTGTCATACCTGCTCTGCTCAGGGCCCTGGGAGTGAAGAAAGTACTCGAGCTCTATTGTGCACCAACCGGACTGTTTCCTCATAACCCGGAACCGCTGCCGGAGCATATCGGGGATATTTCGCGGGTTGTGAAGGAGCACGGAGCTGATCTGGGCTTTGTTGTTGATCCGGATGTTGACAGGCTGGCAATAATTTGTGAAGATGGCTCGATGTTTGGTGAGGAGTATACTCTTGTATCGGTGGCCGATTACGTTCTGGGTCACCGTAAAGGCCCCACGGTTTCGAACATGTCATCAACCAAGGCTCTGAGGGATATAACCGAGGGGAACGGTTGCACATACAGCTCAGCGCCCGTGGGAGAGGTCAACGTGGTTGCAGAGATGAAACGTACTGGCGCGGTTATAGGAGGAGAGGGAAATGGCGGTGTCATATATCCTGCCCTCCATTATGGCCGTGATGCACTTGCCGGGATAGCCCTTTTCCTCACGCTTCTTGCACGGAAGGGTGTATCATGCAGTGAACTACGCCGCCAGTATCCCGATTATTATATTGCTAAGACGAAGATTGATCTTACCGGCGATGTTGACATGCTAAAGCTAAACAAAGCGCTCAGTCAGAATTACCCACAGGCGGTGGTTGACACCCGTGATGGCATAAAACTTGAATTCCCAACAGGTTGGGTGCAGATACGCAAGTCGAATACTGAACCTATCATGCGCATCTATGCAGAGGAAAGAGATAAAATACTGGCTGAAAAGCTGGCAGGTGACGTGACTGTCATTGTTAAAAATCTGTAAAAAATATACCACAGGGAGTGCATTGACCATTTGTTGAACGGTTTTTGTGATTATACATATCATTAAGTTAATGAAAGTTAATGTTTCCTTAAAATCATCCCATGGAGCCTAAATTTGTAATAATTTCACCGCTAAATTTTATAAACAGATTTTTCCGCAAATGAAAAGGACTATTATTATCACCGCGATCATTGTTGCTGTGGCTATTATTGCCATGATCGTGATCAGCAAACTGTCAGGTAAGAAAGATCAGGGTACCCTTTTTACTGAGGTCCGGAAGGGCGATTTTGAAGTTGTTGTCACCACCACGGGCGAGCTTCAGGCTGAAGTATCCACCGATATCAAGGGTCCGGAGGGCCTGATCAGCCGCAACATGAGGTTCGGAGGTATTAAGATACAGGATCTTATTCCCGAGGGTACGGAGGTTAAGGCAGGAGATTATGTAGCCACCCTTGACCGTTCAAGCGTTGATAACACTCTGAAGGATGAGCTTGACAGGATGGAATCACTCGAGACAGAACTCCTCAAGAAACAGCTTGACACAACTATTTCCCTGGGCAACCTGAGGGATGACCTTCTTAACCTCAGGTTCAACATGGAGGAAGCGGAGATAACTCTCGAGCAGTCAAAATATGAACCTCCCACAACAATAAGGCAGGCAAGGATATCACTTGACAAAGCCCAGAGATCATATGAGCAGTCGCTCAGCAACTACGATCTCAAGGTACAGCAGGCCAGGGCTGACATCAAAGACACTGAGCTTCAGCTTGCAAAGCAGCGGAGGAAGGTTGACGAGATGGAGGATATCATACAGAACTTCGTTATCAAAGCCCCCTCTGACGGGATGGTGATATACAAGAGGGAATGGAACGGCGCAAAGCGTAAGGTTGGCTCCGAGATCAGTCCCTGGGACCCGGTGGTTGCCACTCTTCCTGACCTTTCTTCTATGATCTCAAAGACCTATGTGAATGAGATTGACGTAAGCAAGGTTAAGGCAGGCCAGGAGGTAAGGCTCTCCGTTGATGCTTTCCCGGAAAAATCATATACCGGAGTCGTACTAAGCGTGGCCAATATCGGGGAACAACTTCCCAACACTGATGCCAAGGTATTCGAGGTAATAACCAAGGTTGACGGGTCTGATCCTATCCTCAGGCCTTCGATGACAACCGGCAACCAAATAATAACACGGACCTTCAAGGATGTTCTTTTCATCCCTCTGGAGACTGTCTTTGCCTCAGCCGACAGCGTACCGTTTGTATATACAAGGAATGGTTGGCGCCAGGTGGTTGTGCTTGGCGAATCAAATGAAAATGACGTGATAGTTGAGCAGGGTCTCTCCAGCGGTGATAAATTATATCTTTCCATACCGGAAGAGGGTGATAAGTTCAAGCTTCACGGCGAGGAACTGATTACAATCATAAAGGATAGAAAGAAGATGAAGGAGGATGATGAGAAGCGTCAGAAGAACAACAACCCGCGTGCCGGTATGATGCCTCCAAACATGACACCTGAGCAGATGAGAGAGTATATGCAGAACCTGACCCCAGAACAGCGCGAAGCTATGCGTCAGATGAGAAGTTCCGGTGGCCAGGTCAATGTACAGAGAAGATCAGCCGGCAGCAGGACGGATACAACCGCCGGACAGCAGCAGGTGGTTATACGTCAGCAGTAATATCAGACGAGGTTCACAGAGGCAATTAACTGAAAAAAACATGTTTAAGAGATACGGCCACGATATACGCATCGCTGTTGAGTCTATCCTGTCAAACAAGCTGAAATCAATACTAACTGCTCTCGGAATCATCTTCGGGGTGGCAGCAGTCATCAGCATGCTTGCAATAGGTAAGGGAGCACAGCAGGAGATACTTGACCAGATCAAGATGGTTGGGGTAAACAATATCCTCATCAGCCCCATAGTTCAGGAAAAGGAAACAGGGGGAGAAGAGGGGGAGAAGCAACTGAACAAATTCTCAAGAGGCCTCACACTCCTTGACGTTGAAGCCATACGGAATGCCATCCCCGCAGTAAAACGGATCAGTCCCGAAATATCATTCAACTCAACAATAGTGCTGAGCGGTATGAGATACACTGCTAAACTTGTTGGTGTTTCAAATGACTATTTCGAATTATATAACCTTCCTATTTCACAGGGTGTAATCTTCAATGACTACCAGGAAGAATACGGTATACAGGTTTGCATAATCGGCGCTAACATAAGGGCTAAGTTCTTCAGCCAGGTTGACCCTGTAGGGCAATACCTTAAATTCGACAATGTCTGGCTGAAAGTCATCGGCGTACTTGAGAAGACCAATGTCTCACTGACGGGGTTCGAGGAACAGGGGGTTAATGTCTACAATGATAATGTTTACATACCTATCAAGACGATGCTGATGCGCTATCAGAACAGGGCTCTGATCAACACGAAACTGGCCTCGGAAGCCACCTCAATGCAGATTTTCGGCGGTGGGGGACATATGGCAAGGGTGGTTGTCAGCAGCTCCAGCGCATCTACAAGTGAGACCAACTACAACCAGCTTGACAAGATTGTTGTGCAGGTTCAGGAGACCGAGCAGCTTACACCTACTACTGAGGTTCTCAGCAGGATGATACTGAGAAGACACTCAGGTGTCAAGGACTTTGAGATCACAGTACCGGAACTGCTGCTGAAGCAACAACAGAGGACCAAGGATATATTCAATATTGTGCTGGGGGCAATCGCCAGTATCTCCCTGATAGTTGGCGGCATAGGAATCATGAACATAATGTTTGCCTCTGTAATGGAGAGGATAAAAGAGATTGGAACAAGGATGGCTATCGGAGCCAAGAAAATGGATATCGTCGTGCAATTCCTTTCTGAGGCGGTACTGATTAGCGTCACCGGTGGCTTTATCGGAATCTTTCTCGGAATAATACTTGCGGTGGCTATACAAAAGATCGCAGGGATCACCACCATTGTTTCATTGTTCTCCGTTGTGGTTGCATTTGGAGTGTCGGCAGCTGTCGGAGTAATCTTTGGCTATTCGCCTGCCAAGAGGGCATCTGAAAGAGATCCCATCGAATCACTTCGCTATGAATAATAATCAGATATGAAAAGAATAAGAATACTGACTGTTACTGTATTATTGGCCTCGCTCTTTACCGGGCCCCTCATGTCACAGGAGATAAAACGTCTTACTCTTGATGAGGTTGTAAGCCTTGCCGCGGAACAGTCGCCCAATGCTCTCATTGCCAAGCACCGTTTTCGTGCAAGCTACTGGCAGTATCGTACCTTTGTAGCCGAATACCGTCCAGCTCTTACATTGACCGGTAACCTGCCTGACTACAGCACTGCATACAACCGTGTCTGGAACTCTGTAGCGCAGCAGTGGGAATACGCGTCTACAAACGTTCTGCAGACATCAGGCAATCTATCACTGGCTCAGAACATAGGCCTTACCGGGGGGTCAATTTCACTCTTCTCTGATCTGACATACGAAAAGAACTATGAGACTGACGGTGAAAGGTATATCACCTCGCCCCTCAACATAAGGCTCACCCAGCCTCTCTTCAGGTACAACGAACTGAGATGGCAGAAGAAGATAGAGCCTCTCAAGTACGAGGAGGCCCGCAAGGCATATCTCCAGGAGGTAGAGAACGTGCATATGATGGCTGTCCAGAACTTCTTCAGCCTGGCGCTTGCACAGATAAACAGGGAGATTGCAGAGACTAATATGCAAAATGCAGACACCCTCTACCGGATAGCTCTCGGACGGTATAACCTCGGTACTATTGCGGAGGATGAACTGCTTCAGATGGAACTGTCATTTCTCAACGCCGGTACGGCTATCAATGAGTCAGAGATGAACCTGCGTGACAGGGAGCTGAAGCTCCGTTCCTTCCTCGGATTCAACCAGGCGGTAAGGCTTGAGCTCCTTATACCAAGTGAAATCCCCACGCTGCAGGTAGAAGTAGGTGAGGTGCTGAAGCTTGCCGAAGCAAACAACCCTGACCTTATCGCCCTTGAGAGACAGCTGGTGGAAGCCCAGAGCTCGGTGGCACAGGCAAGGGCAGAGAAGGGCCTTAATGCCAACCTCACTGCGTCATACGGTCTGCGTGACCAGGACCCGTTGCTGAACCTGGCTTATGACAAACCAAACCAGCAGCAGACAATCAGGGTGGGATTTTCATTGCCGATCCTTGACTGGGGGCAGGGACGCGGCCGTTATAAAATGGCACAGTCGAGCGAGGAGCTGACACGCGTACAGGTGGAACAGTCGCGGGTTGACTTTGAGCAAAACCTCCTGCTCGACGTGCAGCAGTTCAACCTGCAGGATGACCAGGTCATGATAGCAGCAAAGTCTGATACCGTGGCCGCCAAGATGTTTGAGGTAACCAAACAGAGGTTCCTCATTGGCAAGATCGATGTGCTGGAGTTGAACAATGCCGATACGAAGAAAGACCAGAACAAGCGCAGTTATATCCAGGCCCTGAATAACTACTGGACCTATTACTACAACATGAGGGCGCTGACGCTATATGATTTTGTCAACCGCAAACCGCTGGAAACCGATTACGAGAAGCTGGTTGAATAATCTGCGGCAACACAGTCTGAGACTGCCGGTTTGTGCCGGCAGTTTTGCTTTTTTATAATATGCTTTAAGAAAATAAAGTTATATATTTGCGCCTCGTATTATTTAACCTAATCATACACAACCATTAAATTTAAAAGAGGATACAGATGCAGAACAAAGGATTAATTTCAGCTCTGGCTATTGCCCTGACCCTTGTCTGCGTTTACCAGCTATCTTTCACCGTGGCATCGTACAAGGTCAAGAAAGAGGCAAGGGAATACGCGGCAGGTGACCTGAACAGAGAGGTGAACTATATTGATTCAGTCGCCTCATTGCCTCAGGATAAGTGGGGATTCCTTGGCAACACCTACAAGGAGGTACAGTCAAAGGAGCTCAACCTGGGTCTTGACCTTAAGGGCGGGATGAACGTAGTGCTTGAAATCTCGGTTGAGGATATTGTCAGGGCACTTTCCAATTACAGCACAGATGAGACATTCAATGATGCCCTGGCGCTTGCAAAGCAGAAACGGCTTGCAGGGAGCAACGAAGACTTTATTGCTTTGTTCGTCCGGTCATTTGAGGAGACAGACCCCAATGCCCGGCTGGCTGCTGTATTTGGAACCGTTGAGCTGAAAGACCAGGTCAATTTCAATTCCACTAACGCTGATGTTCAGAAGGTGCTTGAGGATGAGACCAACTCAGCCATTGACAACGCCTTTAACGTTCTGAGGAACAGGATTGACCGTTTTGGTGTGGTTCAGCCTAATATTTCACAACTTCAGCCACGCGGACGTATCCTTGTTGAATTGCCGGGAGTGAAGGACCCGCAGAGGGTGCGCGACCTTCTTCAGGGAACGGCCAACCTTGAGTTCTGGGAGACTTATGAGAATCCTGAAGTGATAGGGTACCTGATGCAGGCCAACGACTTCCTGAAGTCGATTCAGGTGTCAGAAACTGCTACAGTTGTCACTGATACGATTGCGGTACAGGATACCACAGCCACAGGCGACAGGTCGCTGCTTGACATTGTCAGCAGTGACACAGCGGCTGCCTCAGAGGCATCCACACTTGAGGAGTTCACACGCCAGAATCCGCTGTTCGGAGTCCTGAGGCCGAATGTAGGCCAGGACGGACAGCCGGTACCGGGTAGTCTCATCGGCTTTACAGCCGGTAAAGACACCTCCAGGGTTAATGAATACCTTGCTATGAACCAGGTGAAGGCGCTTTTCCCAAGGGAGTTGAAGTTCTACTGGAGCCAGAACCCCTACAAGTATGATGAGACAGGCACGCTCTATGAACTGCATGCCATTAAGGTTACCACACGTGACGGACGTGCACCTCTAACTGGCGATGTTGTTACCGGCGCCCGACCCTCAACAGGTGTCACCGGCTCGGATATCAAGGTTGACTTCTCAATGAACGGTGAAGGCGCAAAGATTTGGCAGCGCATGACGCGTGACAACATTGGTCGCTGTGTTGCAGTAGTCCTTGATGACTACGTGAGATCTTACCCGCGCGTCCAGAATGAGATCGCTGGCGGAAACACTGAGATAACCGGAGACTTCACCCTCGAAGAGGCTGAAGACCTTGCCAACATCCTCAAATCAGGGAAGATGCCTGCTCCGGCACGCATCATTCAGGACACGGTTGTAGGCCCTTCGCTTGGTAAAGAGGCTATTGACAACGGGATGAAATCATTCGTCATCGCCTTCATCATAGTGCTCCTTTATATGATATTCTACTACAGCCGCTCAGCAGGCACCGTGGCTGACATAGCCATGACCGTCAACCTCTTCTTCATGATGGGTGTACTGGTCTCGCTGAATGCAGTACTGACACTGCCCGGTATAGCTGGTATCGTACTTACCATAGGTATGTCAGTCGATGCCAACGTGCTTATCTTTGAGAGGATCAAGGAGGAACTCAGGGGTGGCAAGGGTGTCAAGCAGGCCATCGCCGACGGTTATAAAGGCGCTTCATCAGCCATTATTGACAGTAACCTTACAACACTTGTAACCGGGGCTATACTCTATTACTTCGGTACCGGTCCTATCAAGGGCTTCGCATCAACGCTGGTCATCGGTATCATCACTTCACTCTTCTCGGCCGTGCTTATCTCACGCCTTATCTATGAGTGGCTGCTGAAGAAGAATATCAGCCTCAAGTTCTCGGCACCATATACCCAGAACTTCATGACCAACATGCACATTGACTTCATTGGGATCAGAAAATATGCATACATTTTCTCAATAGGACTCACGTTGCTCAGCATCATCACCCTCTCAACAAAGGGACTCAGCAAAGGAATCGACTTCACCGGTGGCCGTACCTATGTCGTAAGGTTTGAACAGCCGGTCAACACGAGTGAGATTGCCAACCTTCTCTCTGATGATCTCGGCAGTGATCCGGTGGTTGTGACATTCGGTTCAGACAACCAGGTAAAGATCAGTACCAAGTACAAGGTTGAGGACCCATCGGCTACAGCAGAGGTGAACGCACTGATCTACAACGGACTGAAGGATCTTGTTCCGGGAGTAGACCAGACAACATTCATCAATGAGAATATTGTCAGTTCTGAGACTGTCGGACCGACCATTGCAAAAGACCAGGCTTCCAAAGCTGTATGGGCAATAGTGCTTGCCCTGGTTGGTATGTTCCTTTATATCTTCATAAGGTTCCGTAAATGGCAGTACGGTCTGGGTTCTGTAGTAGCACTCGGACATGACGTGATTATCGTTCTTGGTCTGTATTCAATACTTCAGGGGATCATGCCCTTCTCAATGGATATCGATCAGGCGTTCATTGCAGCGATACTTACAGTAGTGGGTTATTCGCTCAATGATACCGTGGTTATCTTTGACAGGATCAGGGAATACCTGCCTATCTACAG
>JBFYPM010000124.1:0-9923 GCA_041303295.1 Bacteroidales bacterium | reverse complement strand
ATGTCATTGAGTTCAATTCCGGTCGAATTCAATTCTGCTAGGTTCTAATTCTGACTGTTTACGCCTATCTTACCCTTCATGAGGTTGCGTCCGAAACCGATGATGGATGTGCGCGTCGGATCATATTCGGTATATGTGGCATCAGGCCTCCTGAAGTTATGTATTATTGATCGTTGTGTACGGGCAATTGCATCTTCTGTCCCGGTTACATTACTGAAGGCAGTACGCAACTGGAAAATATAATTCATCTTCCGGAAGTACTGAGTTAAATCAATCCCGGCGGTGGTGGCCGATTTGTGAAAGTAGTCCTCCGTTGTCTCATCCAGCATCCTTATGGTGCTTGTACCCATCACTCCGATAATCGTGTTTCCTTCGTTTAAGTCCTTTTGTACCCTTCCCACAGTGAAATTTGTAAGGGGCTCGGCGGTACGGTATGATCTCTCCTCAGTCTGGTCATTATAAATCTTCGTGTTAACCTGCGAGGTGACGGCCTCTATTATGCCGACTGACCATCCATCGGCCGACTTGCCGGTCAGTTTCGCGGCTCCGATTATTGGCGTGAAGGAAGGTGTCCATGAGTATTCATCTTCACCAGGATCATAGCTCATCCGCGGGCTTCGGCCTATACGTCTTGAATAAAAAAGGTTGTCGTTTCCCTCATCACCGCTGCCAATTCCCAGGTTATAAAGGGTGATGTTCTTTCCCTCGATAAAGAATGGTCTCTTCTCCCGGAAATATGTTTCGAAGGCTGTCAGGTTAACCTCAGAGGGGTCAGCTTCAACCTGTCCGAAATCGGGATTCAGGGAAAGGCTTAAAATCATATTATTGGATACTCCTATCTTGGCGTCAAGCCCTGCATTGGCTGTGAACCCTGATCCGTCCTGCCATGGATTACCCGCCTCGGCCGGATAGGTCTCGAGTTTGGTGACACTGTATGGTGTCAGATCAAACAGCCTCTTTGGTTTGATATTGCTCAGTCCGTAAAGCAGTCCTGCGTTATGAACAAGACCCGATGCGTTCCTCGCTATGGGCTGCCACAGGTCAGTTTCATTATGCCTGTAAATTTCCCTTAGCACCTCCAATCCCCAGACCTGGTGTTCTGTATTCGAAAAGCGCAGTTGGGTAAGGGGGATTCTCATTTCAGCGGCCCATCCCCAGTCATGGATTGCCGTTTTTACATACCAGATAGGATCAAATGATTCATCTTCGTTTTTACCGTCCTCAGTCCAGATGAGGTCACCCTTGACTCCTGCGGCGCTCACTCCGAATCCGAATGCCGTACGCTGGTCAAAGTAGGAGTCAATAGCCACAACCACCTCATCGCCGTCTGTGTCGTCACGCCGCGTCATCCGTGAGACAATGCTGTCAGGAGCTGTATCCCAGGCTTTTATGGCGACGTATATGTTGTTGTTGTCATATACGATTTTGAACTCCGTCTTCTGTTTTACGGGTACACCTTCTGATGGTTCATATTGAAGGAAATCACCACTCCATTCACCCTGCATCCATGCCTCATCATCCAGATCACCGTTGATTGCAGGGGGATTTGTTATGCGGGTGGCAGTGCAAATACGCTTTTCATAATCCTGGCCAATTACCGCAAATGGCAATAAAACCAACAGTATGAGGAGGCAGTATTTCATGAAAGCAGAATTACAGACAATAAGTTTTTGGCATATCAAATGTATAAAAATTAATTTTCCGGACACAGAAGATGATTTCACTGTAAAAAAAAAGCGGAGAAAATTACTCTCCGCTCTACAGGACCTGCATGTAAAGACTCTTACCTTAGTCCGAACCTGTAGGTGAATTTTACCAGGAACACATTGTATGGTTCATTCTCAGTATAGAGATTGTTAAGGTTCTGGTCGAGTGAGAATGACCCGGTGTTGTCATTGTAACTGCGTGTCTGCGACCAAACGAGATAGACGGTTGACCCCGGCCTGAACTCCCACCGGGCAACCAGGTTCGACAGAAACTGATCGAAGTTGTTGTCCGGATTGTCGAAGCTGTAGTCTGTTGTGCCGTCGTTATTGTCATCCACATTGTAGACGTTATCTGCCGCATCGTACTCCAGTTCGCTATCTGTGAGAAGGTGATAACGGTCCTCCAGGTTGTCCGCCCTGGGGTCGGTCACCACCTTAAACCTTCTATAATCCATTGCTGCCAGGAAAGGCTGTCCCCAGTACTGTATTGAAAGTTCCGGGGTGATATTGTAATTCAGTCTGAGTGACATGCTGACTATTTGTTGGTCTATCTGGCTCAGCAGGTAGCGGTCACCTTCGTCGATATGCTTCAAATACTGGAGTGAATTCATCCGAATCGAATATGACGGTGAAAGGGTGATTGAGAATGACTGCCCAGGCTTAGCGGTCAGGTTAAATCCTGCAGCACTGCGCCGTGAGGCTTCGTTGTCTCCTGTTCCGCCATTGAGCCAGAATGAAAAGTAAATCATTTTAGACTGGTTTGAACCAATGTTTATGAACCAGTTAAGGTTTGACGGATAGAGCATAGAGGGGCCTCCCCGAAGAAGCGTATTGGAGAGTGAGTTGCCTTCAAAATTGGCGCCGATGCTGGTCCACCACAGGTTTTTAAAATCAGAATAGACACTCATGTTACCGCCGGTGAAGAGATGTGTTCCCCCGAAGTCCCACCCGGTCCAGAAGTTGGCATTTGGCCTTATCCTCCTGAAGATGCTGAATGGCTTGTCAAATTCATAGGCTGACCAGAGGCCTGTCAGAATAGCGTCAGCGTTCTGCAGGTAACCAAGGTCATTCAGGTCAAATCCGGGCGACTTGAAGTAGCCGAATGCAGTGAATTTCCAGTGACCTCCTACCTTCCCTCCCTGGACGGTACCGCCGTAACCGTTCAGTGAGGTGCGTGTGGGGTCAACCTCGACATAGTCTGCATCAGGCCTCTGGTAAAAGTGTACAGGGGAGGTTTGCAGCTCTTCTACCGCTTCTGTGCTGCCGGTAAGGTTGCTGCCTGCCATGGCGGCCGACAGGTACCACTTTCGATCATCACCGAAGTAATGAGAAAAATCGAGGCCTGCAGTATTTGCGTTCTTTACCAGGCTATTTATACCGGTACCGTCAAGAAAGCGGTGGGTGTTGGTGAATCCTCCGCCGATGACTGTCTTGCCTCCATTATAGTCTTTCATGACCCGGGAGACGAAGTAGTTTGTCAGTGGTTCAACTGTCTGCCATGATCTCTCGCCATTGAAGTCAATTTCGGCCTTTCCTTCTGCTGTTACAGCCTCCACGATTCCCACCGACAATCCGTCAGGTGTTTTACCGGTCAGTTTGGCCGCACTGATAATGGGGGTGTTACGCGGAGCCCTGACAAACTCATTGTCGTCTGTTTCGACCCATATGTGGGGGCTGCGGCCTATCCTTCTAGAGTAGAAGAGATTGTCATAACCAATATCACCGTCACCGATGCCTGTCTGGAAACTGGTGATGTTATTTCCTTCAATGAAAAAGGGTCTCTTTTCCTCAAAGAATGTCTCATAAGCAGTAAGGTTGACAACTGACGGGTCTGCCTCCACCTGCCCGAAGTCGGGGTTGACTGTGAGGTCAAGCGTCATATTGTTTGTGATTCCGAATTTGGCATCAAGTCCGGCATTGTATTTCCATGCAGTACCGGTAGCAAAAGGATTGCCCTCTTCTCTTTCGAAGGTTTCAAGACTGCCTACCACAAACGGGGTTATGTCTGCCTGTTTTCTGGGCTGGATTCCTGTCAGTCCGGTCAGCTTCCCGAAATTATGGATCATTCCGGAGGAATTACGGTCAATATGCTGCCAGACAGATAACTGCTGACTTCGGAAGAGACGGCGAAAAACCTCAACACCCCATGTTCCTCCGTCTGATAACCTGAACCTCAGTTGAGTTAGCGGTATTTTCATTTCGGCTGCCCATCCCCATTCATATAACTTTGTGCTGGTAAACCAGATGGGGTCCCACGTGTCATCCTCCACCTGACCGTCCCTGGCCCATATAAAGTCGTTTTTTACTCCTGCGGCGTTGGTGATGAAGGTGAACCCCGTCTGCCTGTCGAAATAGCTGTCAAAGGAGATTCCAACGAAGTCTCCGTCGCCGTTATCACGCCTTGAGATACGTCGGACGATACTGTCAACGCTGGTGTCATAAGCTCTGATGGCAACATAGATATTATTCTCGTCAAAGATTATCTTGAAATCCGTCTGTTGCGATGACGGGGCGCCGTTGTGCGGCTCGTACTGTATAAAGTCGCCGCCCCAGGAGCCTGACTGCCAGGCAGCATCTTCAATTGATCCGTCTATTTCCGGAGGGCTTGAGGTAAAAGTTGCGGGGTATGTTTTTTTCTGCAGTGTGTCCTGTGCGCTGACCAGTGTGCACAACAATGCAAAAACCGCTGCTATGGCAATTCTTTTCATGGCGGTAAGGTTAAAGTCCAAAAATGCAAGTCCGTATTAAAGACCCTCCGGGGGTGATCAGTGCTGCATTGCAGACTTATTTAGAATAGGTACAAATAATAAGAGAATAGGCAGCAGGCAGTAGGCATTAGGCCGTGGTCAAAGCTAATCAGCTGTTCACAGTCAACAGTCAATCAATTACGATTACTGGACTGCAGGATCGTAAGACTTTCAGACGGAGTGAAGCGACAGACCGCAGGACCGCAGGACCGTCCCGACGCTTCGGTCGGGATCTACGCTTCGCTCCGACAAGACCGCAAGACCGCAGGACCGCAGGACCTTCATCCTTTACGGACTTTCGACTTTATGGACTTTAAAGACTTTCGACTTATTAAAACAACTCGTAGCTGTTGCCCGTGTGGGCCAGGAATTTGAAAAGCCCTTCGCGTGGGATTATAAGCGATGCGGTGTTGGTGTTCGGGTGAAAAGAGAGCCTCTCATGGCTGAGGAGGGTTTTGTCAATAAAGAGGTGGACATGGTGTGACTGGTCATTGATGAGACCAAACGGTGAGACGGAGCCAGGAGTGAGTCCGAGGTACTGCATCAGCCTCCTGTCAGATGCGAAGGAGAGCTTTCCCTGGTGCAGCTTATGCTCAAGATCTCTGATATTAAGCTGTGAGCTGTAATAGAGGATTACCAGGTAATGTCTGTCGCCCTTGTGATTGCGGAAGAAGATGTTTTTACAGTGACCCGACTCGATACCAGCCCAGTATTTCATGGCCTCCTCCACGGTGGGCACAGGAGGATGTTCAATATACTCGTATGGTATCTGAAGACTATCCAGCAGAGCGTACAGTTCTGCCGGACCTCTCATTTAGCGTCCCTGGTTTTGGCGCAATATTTAAACGGGAGTTCACAGAGCAGGGCAAGGTCTTCTCCTGCCTCACGGAGATCGATGTCCTCCTCGTCGTAATACCACTCGATATCAACGGGTATGCCGTCACTGTTCAGCTGCTTTAATTGAGTGAATATATCAAAGAGGAACTTTGCAGAAGAAGAATTGAAATACTCCAGGTCAAGCATTAAACGAAGTGGCTTATTGTCGGTATAAGGACTGCTCTTCCGGACCCCGGCAGTGAACTCCTCAAGCCATTCCAGAACAGGGTAATAGAGTCCACGGACATCTTCAGGGGCTGATTTGCCAGCGATTACGAATTTATTCTCTTCCGGTGAAAGAATAATTTCCGGAGTAAGATCAGTTGCTTTATGTATGAAGCTTTTCATTAATCCCCATTTTATGCAAAAATTGCATTTTTTTTACAAAAGTCAAAACTTGTTTTTAGATCAGATTAGGCCCATCTCTTCGCTGTCCGGGCTGTACCCGTCATCTTCCGGGAGGTCAGATCCTTTAGCTGCGGTAACGGCCAGGACGTCACATCGCTCATTCTCAGGGTCATTATTATGTCCCTTAACCCATCTGAACGTAACATGATGACGACGGTACACCTCGAGAAACCGGATCCAGAGATCGGGATTCTTTTTTTTTGCAAATCGTTTGATCTCCCAGTTGAAGAGCCACCCCTTGTTTACGGCGTTCACCAGGTATTGTGAGTCGGTATGCAGCCTTACCACCGTACCGTTGCGTTTCAGGGCTTCTAGAGCTATGATGGCTGCAAGGAGCTCCATACGATTGTTGGTGGTGAGCCGGAACCCGCCTGAAATCTCCTTTCTATGGCTGCCCGAAATGAGAACTATCCCGTAGCCGCCAGGTCCGGGATTACCGCTACAGGCTCCGTCGGTATAGATTACTACCTCATCAGCCATTGGGCAGGGTAATGCCGGTATTGTTGATGAAAAGTCTCACGGCGATTGCTAAAAGGATGACACCGAAGAACTTCTTTAGGATTTGCAGTCCTGTAATGCCCAGCAGGCGTTCAATTCTTGAGGTAAGCCGCAGAGCGAAATATACGATAATCATGTTCAGCAGGAGCGCAATCAGTATGTTGATTGTTTCGTACTCTGCTCTAAGTGAGAGGATTGTGGTGATGGATCCCGCTCCTGCGATGAGAGGGAAGGCGATGGGGATTATGGTACCGCCCCCGGGAGAGTCATGCTTGAAGAACTCGGCGCCGAGAACCATCTCCATCCCCAGGAGGAAGATGATGAATGAGCCTGCGATGGCAAATGATCCGGCATCAATACCGAAAATACCGAGAAGCTTCTCGCCGAAGATCAGGAATGCCAGGAGTATCAACATAGAAACCGCAGTTGCTCTTCCCGCATGCACTTTACCTGCCTTTGCCTTGATATCCAGGATTATAGGAACAGATCCCGGGATGTCAATTATGGCAAAAAGGACCATAAAACTGGCGACTATCTCAAGAAAATCAAACTGCATCATTAAAATTTTTGCAAAGATAGTCAAATCCAGTCGGCAGTCTCCAGTCGGCAGTCTTAAATTACTGATTATCGTATGACTGAGGACTGCAGACTGCAGACCGAGGACTGAAGACTATTCCCTGATATCCATCTCCTTCAGGAGGTGGCCGGCGCCTGAGTAGATGTCAATAATCCAGAGCACGTAGCGTATGTCAACATTGATACACCTCTGCAGATCGGGCTCAAAGGCAATGTTACCTGTCATGGCCTCCCAGTTGCCGTCAAAGGCCAGGCCTATAAGTTCGCCGTTACCGTTGATGACAGGACTGCCGGAATTGCCGCCGGTGATGTCATTGTCGGTGATGAAGCAGACAGGAAGGTGTCCCTCAGGTGCTGCATAACGGCCATATTCCTTCTTGTTGTTCAGCTCAATCAGACGCTCCGGCAGGTCAAACTCATAATCGCCCGGCTGATACTTCTGAACTACACCGTCGAGTGTTGTATACCAGTTATAATGAACGGCATCGTACGGGTAGTAATCCTGCACTTTTCCGTAAGTAAGCCTCATTGTCGAATTGGCGTCGGGATACTGTGTCTTGTCAGGCATGTACTCCATGACGCCGGCCAGGTATGTACGCTGTCCCTTTGACATGTCGGCATTGAATCCTTCAATGTCTTTCTGGAGGGCTGTCCGGACATCATTCACCGATTTGGCGACTATAAATGCCGGATCTTTCTGCAGAACCTTAAGACTTGGCGCTGAAAGAAATGAATTGAATTTGTCAGCTGAGGTAAAGATTGACGTTGCAAAGAGGTTTTCTACAAATGCATCCACGTTACCTTTGAATTTCTTGTCTATGAGTGCATAGAAATCCGGCCAGTATTTGGGATCGATTTCCTCCTTATAAAGGTTTATCATGGTTTTTGTCATCTTACGGTCGGTCGGATAGTTATAATCTCCATAGAAGTTATCGAGGTTTCTCTTCATCCTGTCGATCATCCCTGCAGTTCTGTCCGCATCCTTGCCGGCGAGGAGCTCCTCGAGCATGGTCATCTGGCTTGCAAAACCAATCAGTTCGGTTGAGCTCCTGAAGACCTCCGTAATGTACTGGAGCGCATTGAATTTCTCCTCCCTGCCTTTAACGGCATTTTCAATGAGGGAGAGGGCATTTCCGTATTTCGCTTTACGGTCAGGGTCAGCGTTGACCCATTTCATGAAGTCGGCCTCAAACGCCGCCTTCTTCTCAGCGGTACGCAGTCGTGCAAGACCTTCATTCTGCCCGATGGAGAATTTCCAGTAGTTTGATGAGCCTGCATATTTTGATGCATACTGTATGTTAATCTTCGGATCGGCCATCATGTCTTTCATCCATATCTCCTGGCGTTCGCCGCGGATCTTTATCCTGTTCGCGTTGGTGATCTTCATTGCCTCATCCACCTCGTAGGAGGTCATGTAGCGGGTGGTGCCTCCGGGGTATCCCATAACCATGGCGAAGTCATCCTTCTGCAGGTTTTTGATCGATACAGGGAGATAATGCTTCGGTTTCAGAGGAACGTTATCCTTTGAATACTGTGCCGGTTTGCCGTCAGGACTCATATAAACCCTGAACACGCTGAAGTCGCCTGTATGACGCGGCCACATCCAGTTGTCAGTGTCATGACCGTACTTGCCGATTGAATTGGGAGGTGTGCCAACGAGTCTGACGTCGGAGTATACCTCATATACAAGAAGGAAATACTGGTTTCCGCTATAGAACGGTGCCACGCGGGCGTTATAGTTTGTCCCTTTGATTGCTTCGGCGGTGATGGCAGTGCTCTCGGCCATTATGACCTCGCGGCGTGCGGCCTCGGTCATATCGGCGCCGGTCTTGCCCAGCACCCGTTCAGTGACGTCTTCAATACGCACCAGGAAGGTAACGCTGAGACCCGGGTTAGGGAGCTCCTCTTCATTTGACTTAGCCCAGAAGCCATTGTTAAGGTAATCATGTTCCACGGTGCTGTGGTTCTGTATCTGGCCATAACCGCAGTGATGGTTGGTGAGCAGGAGACCGTGGGGTGAAACGATCTCACCTGTGCAACCGCCACCGAATATTACTATTGCGTCTTTCAGGCTGGCTTCGTTGATGCTGTAGATATCTTCTGCAGTCAGCTTCAGGCCCATTTCGGTCATTGTGCCGATATTAAGTTTTTCGATAAGCGGCAGGAGCCACATTCCCTCGTCAGCTCTTGCCTGTGAGGCTGAGAAGGAAACAAGGATAATGATAACGGATAAAAATTTTCTCATGAGTATTGTAGGTATTAATTTTTTGCGAAAGGCAAAGATATCAAAATACCCTGTCGGGGTAGCTGATAAAAACCGTTTTTAACATTTTATAAGAAAGGGAGTTCCTGCTGTGTGTCTAGGAGATTGAATGAGAGCCGGTGCCAGGGTGTGGTGCCGTACTCTGCTATTGCCTTGCGGTGTGCGCGGGTTGGATAACCCATATTATGGCGCCATCCGTACTGGGGGAAGAGCGCATCAAGCTCCTCCATGAAGCGGTCGCGTTCGGTCTTGGCAAGGATTGATGCTGCAGCTATGGAGAGGTAGGTGGCGTCGCCACGGATAATGGTCTGGTGTGGGATGTTTCCGTATGTGTAGAACCTGTTTCCGTCAATCAGGAGCAGGAGGGGTGTCACCTTCAGGTCACTTATGGCACGGTGCATTGCAGTGATTGATGCCCGGAGGATGTTCATTGTGTCTATCTCGGTGTTGCTGCAGGAGGCAATGCTCCAGGCGATGGCTCTGGAGGTGATCTCATCGCGCAGGCGTTCACGCTGTCGGCGTGTCAGTTGTTTGGAGTCGTTGAGTTCCCTGTTGCGGTATTTCTTCGGCAGTATCACGGCGGCCGCGTATACCGGTCCTGCCAGGCAGCCCCGTCCGGCCTCGTCGCAGCCAGCCTCCCTGATGCCGTCGAGAAAAAATGGCTTGAGCATCATTACAGGGTATTTATTGCCTTTGTGATGCTGTTCCACATCTTCGCGGCCGTGTTCTCCCAGGTATACCTGAGGGAGTTTTGTCTTCCTTCTTCGGCGAGGCGGCGGCGCAGCGCATCGTCGGAGACGAGTAGTGCCATAGCCTCTGCTATGGCACCTGCGTCAGCGGGGCTGACGC
>JBFYPM010000123.1:0-12174 GCA_041303295.1 Bacteroidales bacterium | reverse complement strand
TTACCAGGGAGATTGGGGTCACAGACGAAGATTGTGAGGTCATCGGCATAATACCCCAGATCACCTTTATACCTTCCGAGCTGGTACCCGATAGCTATTACCTGGTGATCACCAGAGCAGCCGTCTCCGCATGATGAAAGCCCGAGAACAACCGGTTCACCTCTGTCAATATATGACATCAGCCTGCCCAGCTGGCCGGAACCGTTCTGAAGTCCCCAGTTAAAGAATTCCCTGCTACGTGCCCCGAATAGGTTGGTAGTCCCAAATTCTGCCCACCGGTCAACATTCGCAACTATTGAGTTTACCTGCCTGTCATAGAGATAGCTCTGCAAAGGCATTCCTTCGGCAGGCATATAAGGCTGCTGAGGAATTTTTTTCCCGGACTTGTAGTAGTCAAGAGCCGCATAACTCATCCCTCCGCACAGACCCCCTGTGAACCAGTCAATTCCGCTGACAAAGATATTCTTGAACTGGTTGATGAACTTGAACCCGTGAACGTCAGGATAGAATCTTGTCATTACTGCAGGCGCAGAGGGGGTTGAAGTTACGGTTGTGGATGTGGATGTGGTTGAGGTTGAGGTAGCGGCTGGAGTGTACATGAAATCCTTTTCCTTCTGATCTCCGGTAAACCTGAACAATGGATTTCCGCTTACATCAATCATCTTTGTGGGCACGTTGTTTGCAATGCCATAAATAGTAAGGCGGTTAAGGTTCCAGTTGTCACCACCCATTCCACCGCCCAGAGTTGTCTGAAGCCGAAATCCTGAGATATCCGCAACCTTGTAATAGGTAAGTATCTGGGTATTTTTATAGGTTGAATTATCAGCAAGACGTGAACTGAGATTCAGGTTGTTAAACCTTATCAGTGCGCCTGATTTCATAATTACTATCAGGTTAACATTGTCATTTCCTCCTCTCAGATCGTCGCTTCCGGTATTCATCTCGATCGACAGAATTACCTGGGCATCAGCCATAAAATAGCAGGTCAGAAAAATCGTGCATAACAGAATAAATTTTTTCATGTTTTTAAGTATTTAATTATAGTTATTTGAAATTCACAGAGCATTTCTTTTGAATGACCATTTATTGAAAACTGTTAAATTTGGTAATGCGAATGTAGGATGCAGAACATGGCATTTCTATCCCCTAAAAGGGCTATTTATTTAATGCATGACTAATTATCATTGTACTGAAATATTGGAGATGAATCCATTATGGTTTGCCAGAATCTGACGTGTCCTTATTTCAGAATATACCTGGCATGCTTGATAATGCTATAACCGAATAAAGACGATTGGCCTGCAACCTGATACCGGTAACACTGCATTCCATGGTAAGATCACACTTAAACAGAAGATATTTAAACTTGTATATTTCTTTCGGTAATACTCGGTTTTGTTTTTTTTTTTATATTTGCCACCGCAAAATGCTTTGCCCAGGTGGTGAAATTGGTAGACACGCCAGCTTGAGGGGCTGGTGCTCGCAAGGGTGTGCAAGTTCGAGTCTTGTCCTGGGCACAAAAAAAAACCGCGATCAGCGCGGTTTTTTTTATTTCTCTTCGGTGGTCTGACAAACCCCCTTAAGGATAATGTCAGCTCACAGTCACTCTATTATAGCCTCATAAATAGCCTGAAGGATGTTGCTGCGAATAGACTGATCATAGAGTTTGCTGTTGTAGCGTGTTGGATAGACCCTGTTGCTCAGAAAGACACAAGATATCTCTGCCTCCGGATCAACCCAGACAAATGTGCCCGTAAATCCACCGTGGCCAAAGCTTGAAGGCGAAGCTGACACGCACGGGTAAGCCTCTTCTGCAGGAATGGTGTCATTACCCAGCAACGGCTTGTCAAAGCCAAGGGCACGCCGGTTATTATTCTCCGGGAACTGTACCCTGGTATACTCTTTCAATACCTCGGGGCTGAGTACACGCACACCTCCATATTCACCCCCTCTGCGGTACATCTCTATAAGCTTTAAAAGGTCATTGCCGGTGGCAAAGAGACCGGCATGGCCCGAGACACCTCCCAGCATAGCTGCACCCTCGTCATGTACCGTACCCCTGATAAGCTGCTTGCGAAAGAGTGAGTCATATTCCGTAGGTACAATACGCTCTTTCGGATATTTCGCAAGCGGATTGTAGGTTATGTTAAAGGCCCCGATCGGCCTGTAGATGTTTTGCGGTGCAAACTTGTCTATGGTCGTGTCTGTCAGGCTTTCAACAATCTCTGCAGCCAGAATGAAGGTATTGTCAGAATAAACAAACTTTTTTGGTCCTGTCTTGCTGTCGCGTAACTCTCTGAACATTTCTTTGAGATATCGCATGTTCATATATAACGAGTCAGACACGGGTAGCGTAAACTTCTTGTTATGAGAATCACTGAAGATACCACTTTCAAATGTTTTATCCTCTTTGAGTGTGTTTCTCCAGAAAGGGATAAATGGTACAAGCCCAGCCTGGTGAGCAAGCATGTCACGTAAGAGCATGTCACCCTTATCTGAATGCCTGAACCATGGTAGATAGTATCCCAGCGTCTTGTCGGGGTCAAATAGCCCCCTGTCCTGTAAAACCATCAGAGAAGGTGTACCTGCTGATACCTTTGTTACCGAGGCCAGGTCCCACAGGTCATGCTCCTTTACAGCCTCGGTGCTGTCATAAAGATGAAAGCCATAACATTTGTTAAGTAGAACAATCCCCTTGCGGGCGATGAGCAGGTGACAACCCGGGTAGGCAAGGGAGTCGAGTCCCGATTGGACTATTGAATCGACTTTGCTAATAAGTCTTTCAGATGAAATCCCGGCATTCTCAGGGAAACCAAACTGAAGCCTCATGCTGCCGGGTGTCTTTATCCCATGACCTTCCGGATAGACGGCATTGACGGTCACAGGCAGCCTGCCAGATGCTCCCAGTGCACCGAAAAGCACCTGCACTGCTGCCTGGTGCGTGTAACTGTTGTCCTGGTAGGCTACCAGCATGGCAGCGGGTTTTACGGACATATCCAGCCTGGCGATGCCGTAGGGATTGCCAAACCATATGACAGCTGATCTGCCCAGCCCTGCTATCTGCCTGAAAACGGTGTTAAGCCCGGGCGTCACACCATATGCCCCGGCTGGCTTCTGCTCAAGTGCACAGAAACCGGCAATCACCACATCATAATCTTTCAGTTTTGACAGTACAAACCGGGCGCCCTGCTCATTTTCCGGGTCAATAAAATAATGGTCAGCGTTTGTATACCTGTCAGTCATCTTCTGAAATTCGGTCATTGCAAGCCGATTGACTGATACGGTTGCAATCCTGATCCTGTCAAGACGCCCCAGCGGTACCAGGTTGTCATTGTTCTCTATCAGGGTCATGGCTCCGGAATAGAGTTCCCTGATGAGCGCCGGATGAGCCGTTCCGGGCATCGGATTCAGGTTGTACGCCTCACCTGGTACCGAATCATTGCGGCTCTCAAGCCAGAGCTTTGCCGCCAGCAGCTTACGGCACCGGGAGGTGATCTCCTCCATAGCTATCTCTCCCTTCTCTACCCGGCGGGCGATCTCATCAATGGCCCTCAACGGGTCGGTGGAGTATTCAATGATGTCATTGCCAGCCTTAAGCGCTTCAGCATCAGCTATGCCTGAGGGAAAGGTCAGGGTGGCGCCTGCCATGTTCATGGCATCGGTAAGGATCAGTCCCCCGAAGCCGATATCCTCCCGCAACATTCCTGTTACAATCTTTCGTGAGAAGGTGGCCGGCAGACGTGGCGTATCGTCCAGCTCAGGCACGTTGATATGTGCAGTCATGACTGCACCAATGCCTTCAGCGGCGAGACGCCGGAATGGTACCAGTTCCACCGTGTCGAACCGATGGCGGTTGCCCCTTATAACTGGCAGCCCTGTGTGTGAGTCTACATCAGTGTCGCCATGCCCCGGGAAATGCTTGGCACAGGCCATCACACCGTTATCCTGCATACCCTTCATGTACATCACGGCTTTTGAAGAGACCCTGACAGGGTCTTCACCAAACGACCGGTAGTTGATGACAGGGTTGAGGGGGTTGTTATTCACATCTGCCACGGGAGCGAGGTTGACATTGACACCAATATCACGGCACTGCCACGCCACTGCAGCCCCCATACTGTAGATGAGCGAATCATCCTGCAGGGCCCCGAGCGTCATCTGGTAGGGAAAATCCTCAATCTCCCTGAGTCGCATCCCCGTTCCCCATTCTGCATCAAGGGCAATTATTAGCGGAATCTTCGTGACCTTCATGATCCGCTGAGTGAAGTCAATCTGCTTTGCACGCGATCCCTCAAAAAAGATAATACCTCCTATGCCATGCTTTGTCACAAGATCCTCAACCTGCCTGAAGTTGTCACCTGTCTCTGCAGCCCAGGCCGGCACCCAGATCAGCTGTGCGATCATCTCCCTGACAGTCATGGTTTTGAGAATACTGTCAACCCTTCTGTCATCAATATACTTTTGCCATGGTACATTGTTTTCAATGGCCTGGGCCCCTGTTGTGAACAGGGCAGAAAGAGCAAGAGTCAGAAGCAATGATAAGCTTATCTTTTTCATGGGATGCCTGGTTTTGGAAGAAATCAAAATTAGCACTTTTCTTTGTTATACTTTACTCCGGTTGATTAGTTCCAAATTGTTATTTTTACGAAGTTAAAAAATCGAATATGGCAGCATCAAAGAGTTCCGGCAGGAGCGCCGGCAGTAAGTCAGCGCGTCTTATGTCACTCGACGTATTCAGGGGCATGACGGTGGTATTCATGATTATAGTCAACACTCCCGGCACATGGAGTCACGTCTATGCACCTCTCAGACATGCCTCATGGCATGGCTGTACACCCACAGACCTTGTCTTTCCCTCATTTCTATTTATCTCCGGGGTCGCAATGTGGTATTCACTCCGCAAGTTTAACTTCGAGTTCTCGGGTCCGGCACTGTTCAGGATACTCAGGAGGGTGGCACTGATCTTTGCCGTCGGTCTCTTCCTGAACATCTTCCCGCGCTTTGTCCGCGACTACGATACACTTCGCATAATGGGTGTGCTGCAGAGGATCGCACTGGCATGGGGGCTGGGAGCAGTGCTGGTGTTGCTGATAAAAAAGAATTACATCTGGCTTGCCACTGCCGTGATACTGGTCGGATACTGGGCGCTAATGTACTTCCTTGGAGGCAGTGACCCATACTCCCTTGAGGGTAACTTCGCACGGACGGTCGACCTGGCTGTTATCGGAGAAAACCATCTTTACAAGGGCTTTGGTGTACCTTTTGACCCGGAGGGCCTTTTAAGTACCCTGCCTGCAACAGCGACAGTCCTGCTTGGCTTTATTGCCGGCGCACTGATAACCAGTAAGGGCAACTCGTGGAAAACTGTCGGCTGGATGACATTTACAGGGGCACTGCTCATTGGTGCCGGGCTGTTATGGGGCGAGTACTTCCCGATCAACAAACCCATCTGGACCAGCTCTTATGTTCTCTTCGCCGGTGGTATCGGGATGGTGGTCCTTGCCCTGCTGTTCATGATAGTTGACATATGGAACCTGAGGGGATGGACCGGGTTCTTCAATACCTTCGGGACCAACGCGCTCTTTACTTATGTGCTTGCCGGCATGTTCACAAAGACCCTGCTCTTAATCAAAATAGGGGAGGTCTCACTCTATAACTGGATATTCACCCATGTCTGCAGCCCGCTGTTCCGGGAACAGAAGCTGGCAAGCCTGCTGTTCCCGATAATGCTAGTGACCGTCATATGGGCCCTGGGATATATTCTTTATCGTAAGAAGATCATCATCCGGCTCTGAGATGGATATAAGGACAATTGTTGAAAAAGCCTTCCTGAAATGGAAAGGCTCTGCACCTGAGATCATTACCCGCCTTCCGCAGTCGGGCTCTGACAGAGTCTACTTCAGGCTTACATATCTTGAAGGTCAGGTAATTGGCGCATTCAACCCGAGCCGTGAGGAAAACGATGCATTCGTGGGCTTCTCAAATCACTTCAGGTCGAAGGGACTGTCGGTGCCGGAAATATATGTCTACTATCCAGAGGAGAGGGTCTATTTCCTTGAGGACCTCGGTGACACAAACCTGTTCACATGGCTCTTTCAACGATCTGAAGAAGATAGATTCAATCAGGAGACCGAGGCGCTCTTCATGACCGTGGCAGCTGACCTGGTAAGGATACAGACGGAAGGGATAGAAGGATTGGATCTTTCTCTGTGTTACCCTCACCGCAGTTTTGACCGCCAGAGTATTGTGTGGGACCTGAACTATTATAAGTACATGTTCCTGAAACTCATAGCGGCACCATTCAACGAGACGAGGCTTGAACGTGATTTTGAGACCCTCACCCGGTTTCTGCTTGATGCCGGTCAGGAGTATTTCCTCTTCCGCGACTTCCAGACGGCCAATATCATGATCAGGGACGGAAAGCCGTGGTACATTGACTACCAGGGTGGCAGGCTCGGTGCGCCTCATTATGACATTGCTTCCCTGGTTTATGATGCAAAGGCATATATTCCGGATCATATCAGGCAGAAAACACTCAACCGTCACCTTGACCTGTTTGCGGCAGCCACTGGAAAATCGAGGGAATCGCTTGAGAAATACTCCGGAGCATTCACCCTCGTCAGGCTGATGCAAGCCCTTGGCGCTTTCGGCTTCAGGGGACTGCATGAGAACAAACCCACCTTCACCGAGAGCATTGTTCCTGCTGTGGAGTTGATGAATGAGCTTCTTGAAGGCGATGCCGTGAAGATAGACCTTCCTGAACTAATAAAGGCATCGGCGGCGGTTCCGCTCCAGAGAAAATACAAGATTCTGGTCCATTACCAGGACATGGTAAGGATACATCTCGAGAGCTTCTCCTTTGTCAAGGGAAAGACGATCAACTATGATACCGGTGGCGGATTTATATTCGACTGCCGCGGACTGCGCAACCCAGCTACGGTAAACGAGCTGACCGAGCTTACAGGACTTGACCCCGAGGTGGTGGAGTTCTTCGGCAATGATGACGAGGCCGTTGCCTTCGCCGGCGACTGTACAAACCTCGTACGCAACTCGCTCCCCATGATGAGGAGAAAAGGAATCCTGGACATAAGGGTCGCCTTTGGTTGCGTCGGCGGTCGCCACCGTTCCGTATGGTGTGCCGGGAGAGTGGCATCGATGCTCTCATCTATGCCCGGTGTTGAGGTGACAGTGAAACATACCGCACTGGAGCAATGAAGGCAATGATATTTGCAGCCGGCCTTGGCACCAGGCTGGGCGAAATGACCCTTACAAAGCCCAAGGCCCTTGCTGACATCAACGGCCGGACAATGTTGGAACTGACAGCTGAGAAACTTGTCAGGGAAGGGTTTGATGACCTGATTGTAAATATCCATCACCACCCTGAGCAAATGCTTGAGGAGATTGAAAAACTTCGCAGCAGAGGTTATTCTATTACCGTCTCTGACGAGCGTGATGAGCTTCTTGACACCGCCGGCGGACTGCTGAAGGCGCGGCATTTCTTTGATGACAGCCCCTTCCTGTGCCATAATGTTGATGAATTCACTGACCTTGACCTGGCTGCGATGTACAGTCAGCATACTGCATCAGGCGCTCTCGCGACCCTGGCAGTGAGACACAGACCAGGCAACAGGATGCTGCTGGTCGATGCAGCCGGACGGGTGCGCGGTTGGCGAAATAACGCCACAAAGGAAGAGATAATAACAGTGGAAAGCAGCAGGAAACTGGAAGAGGTAGGCTTCTCGGGTATCCAGGTCCTCTCACCCTCTATCTTCAGCATGATGCCTGAAGGCATCTATTCGCTCACATCCCTGTACCTGATGATTGCAAAGCACCACCCGGTAATGACATGCCTGCATGATTACGGGTATTGGTTTGACTGCGGTACACCTCAGAACCTCGGGAAGATCCGGGCCCACCTGAGCAAGCTGGCAGACAGCTCACCTGAATAGTACAGACCGGGTTCACCCATCTATTGCTACATCCATTTCTTCCTTCTCAGGAGGAAGACACCCAGGATGGCAAGTATGACTGATCCGGCAAGGATGAACCAGAAGGCACTCATACTCTTTTCGAGCCTGTTTGGAACGTTCATGCCGTAGAAGCTGGCAATAAGGGTAGGTATCATCAGTATGATGGTGACGATGGTCAGTGACTTCATTACGATGTTCAGGTTGTTCGAGATGACCGATGCAAAGGCATCCATCATCCCGCTCTGAATGTCACTGTAAATCTTGGCCATCTCAATCGCCTGCCGGTTCTCAATGGTGGCCTCCTCAAGCAGGTCTGACGAAAACTCATAATCACGAATCCACTTCGAATTCTTGAGCTTGAGCATCATCATCTCATTTGATCTGAGCGAAGTAGTAAAGTAGACCAGGCACTTTTCCATCTTCAGCAGCCTGTGCAACTCCTGGTTGCGTGTCGATTTCTCCAGATCCTGCTCAATCATCGCCGTCTGGTTGTTGATCTGCTTCAGATAACGGTGATAGAACATGGTTGTACGAAGGAAGAGATGCAGGATCAGATCGATCTTGGTCTCAATTGTTATACCCTTGCCGCTCCGGCTGAAGAAGTCGTCAAGAACTTCATTGTTACGGTGGCAGATGATGACCAGGCTGTTCTTGTCAAGCACCAGCCCAAGGGGTATGGTGGTGAAGGGAAATCCGTTCGACTGATTCTGGTAGGGAATACGATAGATCATCAGCAGCATGTCATCCTCGACCTCCATGCGGGATCGCTCGTCAACGTCAAGAATATCAGTAAGAAAATCCTCCGGGACCTTCAGAGTGGTCTTTAAAATACCTATCTCGGAAGGAGTGGGATCAGTGACGTTAACAATGCAACCTTTTTCAAATGAGTTCAACGGAAGGAGACCGTTCGGGATCATCTGCCAGTAAGTAATCATTCTTCTACCTCCAATTTTATGTTCAACGGAGGTATATGTAGCCAAATTACCTCAGCAGAACAAAATTAATATTACGGCTCGCGTGATAATCGTCCATAAAAGACAACTGTATTGATACGACTGCAAAAGTATAACTTTTATAGTAACCGCGTCCGGGGTCGGGAAAAAATGTCCAAAAAAATTACCTTTGCACATAACCTAAATTAAAAGGTAATGGGAAAAGTGCTTGTTGTAGGCGCCGGAGGCGTCGGTACAGTGGCGGTGACCAAGATGGCTCAGTTGCCTGATGTCTTTAGTGAAATTATGCTTGCCAGCCGCACAAAGTCAAAATGCGATGCCATTGCAGACCGCATCGGGGGTAACAGGATTCAGACCGCAAAGGTTGATGCTGATAACGTTACAGAGATGACTGCCCTGATAAGGTCGTTCGGACCCGACCTGGTAGTCAACCTTGCACTGCCATACCAGGACCTCCACATAATGGAAGCCTGCCTGGCGACAGGTGTGGCCTATCTTGACACCGCTAACTATGAGCCTCCGGAAGAGGCAAAGTATGCATACTCATGGCAGTGGGCTTACCATGACCGTTTCCGTGAGGCAGGACTGACAGCCATCCTCGGCTGTGGGTTCGACCCCGGTGTGACAGGCGTCTTCACTGCACACTCTGCAAAACATCATTTCAGTGAGATCCATTACCTCGATATTGTCGACTGTAATGCAGGCGACCATGGGAAGGCCTTCGCAACCAACTTCAACCCCGAGATCAATATCAGGGAAGTGACCCAGAAAGGCAAATACTGGGAGAATGGTCAATGGATCTACACTGAACCCCACGAGATACACCAGCCATTGACCTACCCGGGTATCGGTCCCAGGGAGTCATATCTTATCTATCATGAAGAGCTGGAGTCTCTGGTCAAAAATTTTCCCACAATCAAACGTGCCCGCTTCTGGATGACCTTCGGCCAGGAGTACCTTACCCACCTGCGCGTCATTCAGAATATTGGAATGGCCCGCATTGACCCGGTGCTTTATAACGGTGTGGAAATAATACCGATACAGTTTCTGAAAGAGGTGCTCCCCAACCCGGGTGATCTCGGAGAGAACTATAAAGGCTGGACATCCATCGGATGCCGTATCAGGGGACTTGACAAGCAGGGGAAGGAGCGAACATACTATATCTGGAACAACTGCAGCCATGAGGAGGCTTACCGGGAGACGGGAACACAGGCGGTGAGCTACACCACTGGCGTGCCAGCCGCCACAGGCGCAATGATGTATATGAAGGGGCTCTGGAAGAAGCCCGGGGTATGGAACGTGGAACAATTTGATCCTGATCCCTTCCTGACTGAACTGAGCAGGCTCGGACTGCCCTGGCATGAGAAGTTTGACATAGCCCTGGAGCTCTGATATGATTGACTACCAAAAGGTTCCGTCGCCATGCTACGTTATCGACGAACAACGTCTGAGGCAAAATCTGGAGCTGATTAGACATGTCTCGGAGGCTTCCGGTGCTGAGATAATACTGGCCTTCAAGGGTTTCGCAATGTGGTCGGTTTTTCCAATCGTTCGTGAATATGTCTCCGGTGCGGCAGCCAGCTCAATACATGAAGCAAGGCTCTGCTTCGAAGAGATGGGGGTGCCGGCACATACCTATGCACCCGCTTTCCGCCGCGAGGAATTCGGAACAATATTGCGCTACAGCTCTCATATAACCTTCAATTCGCTGGCACAATACCGTAAATTCGCGCCGGTGCTGCAGAGGGAGGGAAAACATATCTCTCCCGGCCTGCGCATCAACCCCGAATACTCGGAGATAGCCCACGGAATCTATAACCCATGTTCCCCCGGCTCACGACTGGGAGTCACTGCTGCCGAACTGTCAGACGGACTGCCGGAAGGGGTGGATGGACTTCATTTCCACGTACTTTTTGAGTCTGACTCCTACACACTTGAGAAGGTGCTTGCAGTGGTGGAGGAGAAGTTCGGACATCTGTTGCCAAAGCTGAAATGGCTTAATATGGGTGGCGGACACCTGATGACCCGTCGCGATTATGATACAGAACATCTGATAGGATTGCTGAAGAGATTCAGGGAGAAACATAATATTCACCTTATACTTGAACCTGGCAGTGCTTTTGCATGGGAGACAGGTGAACTTGTGGCAACTGTAGAGGATATAATTATTCGCGACGGAATACGGACGGCAATTCTCGATGTCTCCTTCACTGCTCATATGCCTGACTGCCTCGAGATGCCATACAAGCCCGTCATACTGGGCGCTTTTGAACCGGTGCCGGGCAAACCTTCTTATCGAATGGGCGGCAACTCATGCCTCTCGGGCGACTTCATGGGAGACTGGTCTTTCCACCGTGAGCTGGAGGTTGGCGACAGGATAATATTCTGGGATATGATCCATTATACAATGGTAAAGACCACCACCTTCAACGGGGTGCCGCATCCCCACATAGGTATCTGGACTGCTGACCAGAGATTCAGACTCATCAGGGAATTTGGCTATGAGGATTACCGGGACAGGCTCTCTTAGAGTCTCCAGTCTTCAGTCTTCAGTCCACAGTCCATTAATCAGTTGCCGACTCCCGGACTGCCGACTGTCAGTGCCAATTGTGGACTGATCATGACTGCCGGCTGCCAACTGCAGACTGCCGGCTAAAAAGAAACAGGCGGATCTCTCCGCCTGTCCTGTTAAGTTATATCTGGCTGATTATCAGAATGCGTAGCCGATGGCAAGTGTTGCGGTGGGAAAGATTCCTTTCAACTGATCTTCACTGTCCCCCCCTGTGGCAATGGTGTACATTGGTCCTATTCCAAGGTCCAGGACAAAACCGCTTTCCCAGACCCACTGGTAACCAATCTCAGCACCGAAGCCAATAGTTGTTGCGCTGTACTCTTCATCCAAATCGTCTGTGATTTTTCCAATTGAAAAAGATGCCTGCGGATTAATGTAGAATCCGCCCGGTACCGGTTTCTTGGCGTGTGTGAAGTAGTACCTGTAGCCCAGACCGGCTCCTGCAAGGCTGACATCTGCCCCGAGCAGTTTGTACATGTACTGCCCCTTGATCAGGAAAGAGGAACTCGTGCCGAGTACTCTCTCATAGGTGGCGTTGAAGTTCCCGAAGGCCAGGCCTAGAGGATTGGTTTTGATTACATTGCTCTGTGCATGAATTCCAATTGCGAAAGCAACAAAGACTAAGGAAAGGATTACTTTTTTCATGGGCGTTTAATTATTAAATCATAATTAGTAACAA
>JBFYPM010000122.1:0-13144 GCA_041303295.1 Bacteroidales bacterium | reverse complement strand
CTGTTCCGGCAATCACAACTCCTGACAGCGTCACAGCGCCTTTAGCATCATCTTCCTCCCACGTTACAGACAGTGCAGCTTACGGAGTCTTCTCCGCCAGTGCATCCGGGGAAGATGAGTTCTTCATCATGGAAAATGACCTGCTTACAATAACCATATCGGCGAAGGGAGGGAAACCATGGTCTGTCAGGCTGAAGGACTATCAGACACACGACTCCCTGCCTGTAGTGCTTTTTGCGGGTGATTCAACTGTTTTCGGATATAAGTTTTTCACGGCTGACAACAAACCGATAAAGACTGACGAGCTCTATTTCAGTCCTGTCAGCTACGACGGACCCATAGCTGCAAGCGGGGGGCCTGCAAGTCTCACAATGAGGCTGGAGGCCAGTGACGGCGCTTCTATTGATTATGTCTATACCATCATGCCTGATGATTACATGATAGGGTTCGAGACAAAGTTCAACTCCATGGGATCAGTCATACCGCCGAACACAACTTCCCTTGCACTAGACTGGAAAATGTATATACCCCAGCAGGAGAAAGGGAGACAGAATGAGGACATGTATACCGGCCTGAAATATAAGGTATACCAGGAGAGTGTCGTGGATCTCGGGGGCGCCCGCCAGAGACAGAAGAAGGATATTGTGACCGAAAACCTCATGAGAACAGACTGGATAGCCTATAAGGACCAGTTCTTCTCGTCGGTGATTATTGCCGATGACTTCTTTCTGAATGCCACAGTCTCATCATCAACAGCTGACCCAACCTCAAGATACCTGAGGTTTTTCGAGTCTGAGATCGGTGTTCCTTATGCCCACGCTGACAACTCCTCTGTCAAGATGAAGATGTATTTCGGGCCGAACAGCTTCACCCTCCTCAAAAAGTATGATTTGCAGCTTGAGGAGCTTGTCTTCCTCGGGAGGAATATTATAAGGTGGATCAACCAGTATGTGATTATACCAATCTTCAATGTGCTTGACAATTTCATCGTTAATTACGGACTGATAATACTTATCCTTACCCTGCTTATCAAGATTGTCCTGTTTCCTCTTACCCACAAGTCATTCCTCAGCCAGGCGAAAATGCGTGTAATGAAGCCCATGGTTGACGAGCTAGGAAAAAAGTTCCCGAAGTCGGAAGACGCCGTGAAGAAGCAACAGGCAACGATGGAACTATACAAGAAGGCAGGAGTAAGTCCGATGGGAGGATGCCTGCCCATGCTCCTTCAGATGCCTATTCTCTTTGCAATGTTCCGGTTCTTCCCGACATCCATTGAGCTCAGACAGCAGTCGTTTCTCTGGGCCAAGGATCTTTCGACTTATGACAGCATACTCGACCTTCCATTTACTATTCCGATGTATGGTGACCATATAAGTCTCTTCACTCTTCTTATGACCGTCTCAACTATTATCTCAACAAAGATCAGCAATCCGGCGGGGGGACAGGAGCAGATGCCAGGAATGAAGACCATGATGTACATGATGCCTGTCATGTTCATGCTCATTCTGAATAATTTCTCTGCAGGACTTACCTATTACTACTTCCTGGCTAACGTGATCACAATCATTCAGACACAGGTTTCAAGACAATTCGTCAATGAAGATGAGATCCTGAAAAAGATTGAGGAAAACAAGAAAAAACCTGTCAAAAAGTCGAAGTGGCAGTTGCGCCTCGATGCTGCAGCCAAACAGAGCGGTCGTAAGCTTCCTAAATAAAAAAACAAGAAAGTGCTTTTCAGCACTTTTTTTGTTAATATGCTCTAAAAGCAACTTAATTCTAAATAATTGAGTTATTTTAGACCTTTAATTTTTAAATGAAATGGGGAAAAAGGTAAAAAACAAAGACATTGCCGCGAGACTTGGTCTTTCCGGCACATTGGTATCATTGGTGCTAAATAGCAAGGCTGACCAGCACGGGATAAAGAAAGAGACACAGGAGAGGGTTCTTGCGGTTGCAAGGCAGATGGGTTATTTCAATGCAGTGGCAGAAAAGGGGGAAACTGTGCCTGCAGAGGAAAAACCCGGCATTATCGGCATGGTTGTGCCCTCAATGAATGATCCGTTCATCTATGAGATAACACCATATTTGCAGAAGGCATTTTCCAGCATCGGACTGGGCTTCTCGATATTCACGAGAGATCCTGATGACATGCGTTTCAACAGGCTTACCACCTCGCTTAAGAAGTTCTTCAGCGGTATGATTCTTGTCGGTAATGCTGCTGATGACACCGTGATAAGGGCGTTGAACAGAGACAGCTATCCATTGGTTCTGCTTGAGAAATCACTTAAGAGAATGAGGCTTAACACCGTCAGCACTGACAGGATCGCTGGTGCTGCAATCATGACACAACATCTGACTTCGCTCGGGCTTCGCAACCTCCTGATCATTTCTGGTGAGGATACTGCCTCCTATGACAAGGAGATGCTTGAGGAACTCAAGAATGCCACAAAGAAATCTAAAAACTTTGATGCGGTGCACTTCACCGTAGCCGGCCTCCCAACGGCAGGCGAAAAGTTCGATTTCGGGCAGATAGAAAATTTCATGCGTCCGCCACACAGGAGTGATGCTATCATAGTTATCAATTCACCACTGGTGTTTCCGTTGTACCTGGCATTGCAGGAAAAGAATATCCGGATTCCACAGGATGTGGCGCTGGTGTCAATGGAGGATGGTATAGGGTTCGACCTTCTGACCACCCCGGTCACTAGACTGCGCAGGCCTCTCTCAGCCATGTCGCTTAAGGTAGCCAATATTGTATGGTCAGAGGTGAAGAACCAGAGCAAAAGCAAATACAAGCGCCAGGTAAATATGACTCCTGAGCTTGTCATCAGGAGCAGTTGTGGCTCTTATCTAAAATAGTATTGCATGACACGTATCATCAGGCTGCCGGCATTTATTCTGATGGCAGCATTGCTCTCTTGCAGCAATAGCCATCTCATTGTAGATAAGTCACTAAGGAAGAATATCCTTGACGATTACAATGCCAGGGCTGAGCGGTTCAGCTCCTCTTGTCCCGGTCTCTTCACGCTCGCCGATACTCTTGGTGATGAAGCCATACGCGAGGCAGTTAGTTTTCTGCTGGCATACATGCCATTGAGCGACCTTGGAGTTTATGAGCCAGAGTATATCACTGACCATGCTCTCGCCGCGCTCCGGACGAGGAGTGAGATGCCGTGGGGGCCGGCTATCCCGGCTGGACTCTTCCTGAATTTCGTACTGCCTCCAAGGGTCAATAACGAAAACCCTGATAATTTCAGGATTATATTCAATGAAGAGCTTAAGGAACGTGTTTCAGGGCTTGACGCTGTTGAGGCTGCGCTTGAGATTAACCGTTGGTGCCAGGAAAAGGTGGCGTACCAGCCTTCAGATTCGCGTACCTCCTCCCCAATGGCCACAGTGCTCTCTGCCCGTGGACGCTGCGGCGAAGAGTCGACACTCACCGTAGCAGCCTTAAGAACTGTTGGGGTGCCTGCTCGGCAGGTCTATACCCCGCGGTGGGCTCATACAGACGATAACCATGCGTGGGTGGAGTTCTGGGCTGACGGTAGGTGGCATTATCTTGGAGCATGTGAGCCTGAGCCTGTACCCGACAGAGGCTGGTTTACCGAACCGGCACGGCGTGCTATGCTTGTCCATACCAGGGCATTCGGCAGATATAACGGTGACGAACACCTGGTGAGAGGAGAGCATCTCTTCTCTGAGATAAACACCCTCGACAGGTATGCTGAGACCAAGGAACTTGTTGTAAGGGTTATTGACAGTAAAGGCAGCCCTGTACCAGGGGCCGAGACAGGATTTATGCTCTACAACTACGCGGAATTCTATCCCCTGGCACGTCTTGAATGTGACAGTGCCGGATTGTGCTCACTCAAAACCGGACTTGGATCACTGTTTTTATGGGCTGACGATGGCGGAAGACATGGCTATACACTAGCCTCACCTGCCGATACCTTGGTTGAAGTAATAATAAGTGATGATATTACTTCCACTGCCTTTGATCTTGATATCTCGGTGCCGCCTGCCCTGACACCCTTCCCGGGTATTGATGAGGAGCTGGTGCGGAAGAATAATATCACTGTAAGAAGGGGTGACAGCATACGGAATGCTTATGTGATGTCATGGATGAGCGATACAGATCCTGCTGAGCTCGCCCGGAAAGCAGGCTTAGGGGAGGAAGAGGTAACAGGATTTCTGAAAGCATCAATGGGTAACTACAGGAGCATAGATTCATTTATCCATCAGTCGGGCAATAAGGCCGGTAAGGCGATGAGCATCCTGGAAAATATCTCCTCAAAGGATCTGCGTGATGCACCGGCAGAGACTCTCTCAGACCATCTGGATAAGGCACCGGAACCTGCACCAGGATCTGATACTTCATTGTATGACAGGTATGTGCTCTCACCGCGAATAGCCAATGAACAGCTCTCTCCCTTCAGAAGCGCCATCATGGAGTTGCCGGAGGAGCTTCTTCAGATGTTCAGGTCACAGCCGGAGTCACTTGCCGGATGGATAGATACGGCTATTGCAGTAACAGAAACTGAAAATTATTATGGAACGCCGGTCATACCTGCAGGTGTACTGAGGCTGAGGATGGCTGACAGTCATTCCCGCGACATTTTCTTTGTGGCGGTGTGCAGGACAGCCGGAGTACCGTCACGCCTTGCTCCAGGGACTGGAAGACCCCAGTATCACAAGGCCGGCAGCTGGCACGATGTATGGTTTGCAGGTGAGACCAGGCCTTCGGGAAACCCGGCGACAGTCAGGTTCATAGCCGGAGAGGGAACCCATGAACCCGCATATCAGGTCCATTTTACTCTGGCACAGCTTGATAACGGCAAGTACAACACTCTTGACTTTGACTACGGGATGAAAATCAGTGATATGTCCTCCGGCTTCAGGCTTGACCCCGGTGCTTATATGCTAACAACAGGAAACAGGGACGAGAACGGAAATGTGCTTGCATCTGTCAGCTTCTTTAAACTGCATACAGGCGAAGAGAAGGCCATCACGGTAAATCTGAGGGAGCTGCCTCAGAGCAGTGCGGCCGCCGGTAAAATAAGCTTTACGGGTGAATTGTCATCATACAGTGGAGGGAAGATAGATCTTGAGTCTCTTTCAGAAAAGGGAACTGTGTTTATCTGGATCGAGCCCGGCAGGGAACCGACTCGTCATATCCTGAATGACCTGCCACGGCTAAAGGAGGAGTTTGATACCTGGGGAGGCAGTTTTGTCTTCCTGACTGATCCCGCCCGCACCCCTGACGGGTTTCATCCTGAAGAGCTAGCGGGCAGACCTGCCAACGCTGTCTTTGTCACTGACACTGGACTGGCATTCATGACCTCTGCCCTCGGCGAGGGGGCGTCAGAACGTCCCCTGCCTTTAGTATTGTGCTGTGACGGCAACGGGGAGGTGATCTTCTTCTCTGAAGGATACAGGATTGGAACAGGTGAACAGATATTGAAAAAAATAAGATAACCCATCATCGTCATCATGACCAGGATACACCTTGTGGCCGCTGCTGCGGCCTTTATGGCATTATCGTGCAGTTCCCCCTCGGAAGCCGATCTTACCGCATATGTTGATCCATTCATTGGAACAGCAGCTCACGGACATGTGTTCCCCGGTGCCACCACACCCTTCGGCATGGTACAGCTCAGTCCTGACAATGGAACCTCCGGCTGGGACTGGTGTTCAGGCTATAACTGGTCAGACAGCCTCATAGCAGGGTTCAGTCACACTCATCTCAGTGGAACTGGTATCGGCGATCTTTGCGATATCCTGTTCCTCCCGTCGATGAATGAATTCAACCCGGAACTGCCTGACAGCACAGCGTCACTTGCCAGACAGAATCGCAGCTGGTTCTCACATGCTGCGGAACAGGCCAGGCCCGGTTACTATGCCGTTGCTCTTGCCAGCGGTGTCAATGTTGAGCTGACAGCCACACCTCGATGCGGGGTGCAGAGATACACTGCCGTTAATAACGGGGTCATGTACCTGCTCATCGACCTTGGTTTTGCCATCAACTGGGACAGGCCGGCCGACTGCAGCCTCACCTGGGACGGCCGGTCCCTGTCGGGGAAAAGAATTTCAACTGGTTGGGCAGAAAAGCAGTACCAGTTCTTCTCTTCACAATTCTCCAAAGAACCGGCTTCGGTCACAATGATGAACGCAGGTGTCAGTACCGAAGGTGCTGCTGCAGAGGGCAGGAATATTTCGTGCATACTAACCTTCGACATGAAGAGTGGCGAGGATCTGACAGTGAAGACCGGTATCTCAGCTGTGGATGAAGCCGGTGCAGCCAATAATCTGGCTGTGGAGATGCCCGGTTGGGATTTCAATGCTGCGGCTGTTGCTGCAGGGATGGCCTGGCAGGAGAAACTGGGCGTCATCAGGGCATCCGCCCGTGATTCATCCGCTCTCAGGATCTTCTATACGGCATTGTATCATTCCATGATAGCCCCCAACCTCTACACTGATGCTGATAACCGGTACCGAGGAACAGATGGCGGGATACATACAGCAGAAGGTTTTATCAATTATACTGTCTTTTCCCTGTGGGATACCTACCGCGCTGCGCATCCGCTGTTTACAATCACTGTACCGGGTCTGGTTCCTCAATTCATCAACACCATGCTGACAATAAGGGATCAGCAGGGCAAGCTCCCTGTATGGTCACTGGCAGGCAATGAGACAAACTGCATGATCGGCTATCATGCAGTTCCTGTTCTGGCTGATGCCATTCATAAAAAAATAGCCGGATTTGACTATGAAGACGCCCTGAATGCGGCTGTTCATTCTGCAGAACTCGACTTCCGGGGGCTGGATCATTACCGCAAATACGGGTATATCCCATCGGAGCTGGAGAATGAATCGGTGGCCAAGACACTAGAGTACGCCATTGACGACTGGTGCATCTCGCAGATGGCTTCTGACATGAAGAGGCCGGAGATTGCGGCTGAGTTTCTTGCACGCTCGAAGAACTACCGCAACCTGTTTGACACAACGATGCATTTTGTTCGCGGACGAATGAGCGACGGCAGCTGGCGACCTGATTATGACCCGCTCTACTCTCACCATACAAGGTCTGACTTCACAGAAGGCAACGGATGGCAGTACACCTGGCTGGTGCCGCATGACGTAGACGGACTGGTCTCGTTATTCGGAGGAAGAGAGCTCTTCCTTGAAAGACTTGATTCTCTCTTTAACGTTACCGAAGAGGTGAAAGGGGAAAATGCATCGCCGGACATCAGCGGACTGATAGGCCAGTATGCGCATGGTAATGAGCCTTCACATCACATAGCATATCTCTTCTCAATGGCCGGTGCACCTGGAAAAACCGAGGCCATGGTGCGAAGAATAATGTCTCAGATGTACACGGATGCCAAGGATGGGATCTGCGGTAATGAGGACTGCGGACAGATGTCTGCATGGTATGTATTTTCCGCCATGGGATTCTACCCGCTCAATCCCGCTGACGGAAGATTCATCCTTGGCAGTCCGGCCCTAGACAGGGTGTCACTATCACTACCCGGAGAAAAAGTGTTCACTGTCATAGCCGATAACAATTCCCCGCAGAATGTTTATGTCAGCGAGGTCTTTTTGAACGGTCAGCAACTGGACCGTAACTATATAACCTATAACGAGATCATGAAGGGCGGTGAGCTGAGGTTCGTCATGAAATGAACATCCTGTCACCTTCCTGTTGATAATTAAGAGTAGGAGTGATCCTGCAAAACACTACCTTTGTTTCATTCTGGTGCTGCCGGTTTTCCCCGGCAGTGAAAAGGGAACCCTGTGCAAATCAGGGACAGTACCCGCTGCTGTGAAGCCTGTTCCGCCTGCTGGCGGATCATTACAGCCGGATTCTTCTCCACTGTCTGCCATCTGGCGGATGGGAAGGCCCGGTGAGTAGGGATGAGTCAGAAGACCTGCCAGAACGTGTCCTGATAAAGGAGCTTTCGGGAATAAAAGTTATGAGTAAAAGGTCACGTGCCTATATTATCCCGTCTTGTGCGAGCCGCCACCTGCTTAAGGCTTCTGCCGTTGTATCGATGCTCCTTTTATCATTTGATCTTTCAGCTCAGGATATGTTCACTGAAGACACGGTGAACATTCCGTCTGTTACCGTCCGTGCTGCTGCTTCTCTCCGTCACTCACCCTACACGGTGGTTAAGATTGATTCATCGGTCATGGCCAGGTATGCAGGAGGTGACCTGGGAACACTTCTTGAGTCCGCAAGCCTGCTGACAGTTAAGAGGTACGGCAACTCCGGGCTTTCATCTGTTTCTATCCGGGGGCTGTCAGGAAGCCATACAGCTGTGACATGGAACGGGCTCCCTGTCAACGCCCCAAACAACGGACAGAGTGACTTTTCCATCATCCCGGTCTCTGTGGCTGCCTCGGTAAAAGTTACTTCAGGCGGTTCTGACCTGAATGACATCTCAGGGTCAATAGGGGGTAAGGTGGAGCTCTCCACCGGACCTTTGTTCGATGGGGTGACAGAGGGCTCTCTGACACTGGGTGCAGGCAGCTATGGGAGCTACTCATCCGCCTTTTCACTTAGATCCGGTAACGCTGACATGTCTGCAATAATAAGCCTGTGGGGAGGAATGGCCCGGAATGACTTCCGGTTTATCAACGAAAATGCTCCGGGAGGAACGGAGAGAGGGCGCAGAACCAACGCGGGCTCCTCCTCAGGAGGGGCCACGGCAGATCTCGGCCTCCGGCTCAGCAATGGTCTGCTGACAGCACACATTTGGTATAATGATTCGGACCGTAATCTGCCGGGTCCGGTAACCACGGTTCAGCAGGACTTCGGGGAGCGGCAGAAGGACAGGTCTTTGAAAGGGGTGGTTAACTATTCCGTTGATCATGGAAGGATTGCTGCTGAAGTCGTTGCAGGAGGATCACACGACATTAACCTCTATTTTAATGAAGAACCCGGACTTAATGGTGAGAACATATCGGGGATCTATATGATCCGGACACGAATCAGTTACCGTTCTAACGACCGTTTTGAAATGGTTTTCAATGCAGGAGACGAGTATCAAAAGGCACAATCGCTAAGCTTCCCCGCTGCTGTCTATCGCAATATCGTCTCTGCCTCCCTGGCAGCAAGATACAGTGTTGTGCCGCGACTGAGGCTTCTCGTGCAGGCGAGACAGATGGGAGCAAGCGGCCTCAGGATCTCACCAGAGTTTACAGCAGGGGCTACATGGATACTGACTGCTGACGGTCAGCATGCCATCAAGACCAGCCTGAGCCGTAACACCAAAATGCCATGCCTTAATGATATCTACTGGATGCCAGGAGGAAACACTGCTCTTATTCCTGAGACAGCCACCGGAGGAGAAGCTTCATGGTCTTTCGCTGCAACGAATTCAGCAGGACAGCGTTCGACACTTGACCTGACCCTCCATGCTTCCAGGGTGGAGAACCTTATACAGTGGCTGCCTGGTGAAACGGGATTATGGTCAGCTGAAAATGTCAGGAGCGTCAATGTAACCGGAGCCGAGGTAAGGGCTGGTACGGAAGTTGCCGTCAGTAAGTGGAAGATAAAAGGTTATCTGAATTATGGCCTTACAAGGTCCGTCAATGCCGGATCAGATATCCCGAATGACAGGTCGGAAGGAAGTCAGCTTGCATATATGCCTCTGCATCATCTCAATATGAATATTGATGCAAGATGGAGCGTTTTCAGCGGCGGCATGACGACAGTGGCTGAAGGCAGGAGATACACTACCGCAGACAACAGTGAATGGTTGCCGGCTTCATTCATTGCCGACCTCTATCTGGGTTCATCCATCATGACTGGGGTGACAATGATCAGGATTGACCTCAGATTAAACAATGTCCTGAATGCCAGGTCCGAAAGCATACGCAATTACCCTTTGCCTCTCAGATATTTTAACATCAGACTAACACTGACCTGGTCAGAAAAACCAAAAAAACAATGAAACGACTTCTTAGACTGCTCCTTCTGATTGCACCAGCCATTATCGCATGTGAAAGAGGCGATGTCCCGTCACTATTTCCATCCGGCAATGGTCTGTTTCTTCTCAATGAGGGTAATTATCTCGCTGGCAATGGATCAGTAAGCTTCTACAGCACGGAGACTAAGAATATGCACAATGACCTCTTCTACACAGTAAATGAGCGTGCTCTTGGCGACATACCATCATTTATTGCAGTTGATGGTAACAGGGGCTTTATAATTGTTAACAACTCCGGGACCATAGAGGTGGTAAGCATGCTTACCATGGAGAGCCTTGCGACAGTAACAGGACTCGAATCTCCCCGCCAAATGGTCATCCAGGGCCGGAAAGGGTATATCAGCAGCCTCATATCAGATAAGGTCACGGTTCTTGACCTTGACAACCTGGACATATCGGGCGATTTAACTATCGGATGTTCTTCTGAGGCAATGGGAATAGTTGACGGGAAACTTTTCACAGCTTGCTGGTCAGGCGGAAACAAGATTGTTGTTACTGACCTTGAAACAGCAGAGGTGATTACCTCCGTTATCGTAGGACTGGAGCCTGAAAGCATGGTCCTTGACAGGAATAAAAAATTATGGGTGCTTTGTACCGGTGGCTGGAATGGCGATGAGATACCCCGGCTTGTGAAGATTAACACCACCACATTTGAGAAGGAGGCTGAGTTATTCTTCAGGACCGTAAATGACAATCCTTCTTCTCTTTCTATCAACGCTTCCGGCGATACCCTCTATTTTCTCGACGAAGGTGTCAGGAGGATGCCTGTAACATCGACCGCTCTTCCCACGGAGGCCTTCATTGCTGCCGGTGACAGGCTGTTCTATAAGCTTGCAGCGGGGCCGGGCGGGATGATAGGAGTGACGGACGCCATAGACTACCAGCAACGTGGCGATTTCCTCCTTTACAACAGCGTTGGTGAGCTGGTGGATACAGAGCATGCGGGAATTATTCCCGGATTCATGCTCTTCATGCAGGATTAACCGCAATTTGACTAATTTTAGCACCAAAACTGAGAGAGATTGAAGGGAAGAGTACTCATATCCATCCTGATTCTGCTGTCATCCCTCCATACTTACAGCCAGGCCGAATTTCCCGTTGGCACTGCCCTGATGCCGGCGATCGGATCATGGCATGAGATATCTGTTGATCCTATCCAGGTGGAGGTTATGCGCTCCATTGACCAGGCCAAGGATCAGCCTTACCAGTTCGCAATACCTGTTCCTGTAACCCTGACTCCTGAGAATGCCGGCTTCATTGTAAAAAACGGTGGCGAGACAGTCTGGGTAATGCCTGTATCATCGCGGGGTGCCCTCTCCCTGAACCTGATTCTTTCTCCATGGAACCTGCCTGAAGGCGCATACGTTTATGTCTACGATCAAGGTCACCAGGTTGTGCGGGGGGCATATACGCGGGAGAGCGGAGTAAATTCCGCAACCATGCCTCTTTTGCCGGTTCCGGGCGACAGGATAATACTTGAGTGCCATTTCCCGGGTAACAGCATCCCCGGCGGATCTGTCGGGGTAAGCCAGGTTGCCCATGACTTCGCAGGCTTCTTCGCGCTAGAAGGGATAAAAGATTTGTATTATGGCAGGTCAGGCGACTGTGAGGTAGATATTAACTGTTCGACCAATCCGAACTATCTTAAGGCAGCAAGGTCAGTGGTTCGGCTCCTGGTGGCAGGTGCAGAGCTCTGTACAGGGGTGCTTGTCAATAATACAGGCAGCGAGTACAAGGCATATATACTGACGGCTAATCACTGCATTGACACAGAAACCCTGGCAGCAAATACAATCTTCGTCTTCAATTACCAGAGTCCCTGGTGCGATGGCCCTGACCTTACCTCCCAAAACTCCATTTCCGGCTCCCAATTCCGGGCCGGCAACAAGGAGATCGACTTTGCCCTTGTGGAGCTCAACCAGTTTCCCTCCCTGGTTTTCAGACCATATTTTGCAGGGTGGGATATCACTCCCGCGGCACCGACAAACACGTACACCCTTCACCATCCTGAGGGTGATGTAATGAAGTTGTCTATTGATGACAACCCCCCCATATCCACTTCATACCCGATCCCCGGGTATGTTTCGAACAGCTTCTGGCGTATTTTGAGGTGGGAGATGGGGACGACAGAGCCAGGCTCTTCCGGCGGCCCCCTCTTTGACCAGAACGGCAGGCTGAGGGGTACACTCACTGGTGGCGGTGCAACATGCACAGAGCCTGTAAACGACTACTATGCAAAACTGAGCAGGATGTTCAACATCACCACCATCAATGACTCACACCTGAGGCCCTGGCTTGATCCGGAAGCCTTTTATGCAACAGTCGTTTCCGGTCGCGATCCCTACGGATACAATCTTTCAAGGTCAGACACCCTGGGTAGCATGCCCGCCTCTGACCCGGGCAGCGTTGACGGCTACACCTCGCCGCAATGGGGGTATTCCACAGGCCATAACTCAGACAGCCTGATCAGGTATGCTGAATACATCCCCTTTTCAGGCACGGGAGAAATAGCGTGGATCAAAATCAGGGTGGCTGTTGCCTCCTTCATTTCGGAAGCCGATTCCGTAAGGGTATTCTTATGGAACGGTGGCGCTCAGCCCGGGTCAGTGATAGCATCAAGGCAATACAGGATCAGGGAGGTGAATGATAATTTTGAGATGGAGGTAGACTTTGGCAGAACCATTAAGGTTACAGGGCCGTATTATGTGGGGTATGCGGTATACTACAAAAGCAGGCTTAATCTTCCGCAACCGCAGTTTGCGGTAAAACATTCAGCCCCATGGCCCACGACGGCGCAGAATACCGCGTGGTTCCTCAGTGGCAACACGTGGAAGCCGTTTACACAGCATCCTTTGTTTCCAATGGCAACTTCACTCGCGATAAAAGTTATAATGGTTGAGAATTCAATTCTTAACGACATTGTTGACCCGGAGACAGAGGTCACTCCTCTCATTGTATTCCCTAATCCGTTCTCAAGCAGCCTCTCTTTCCGTATTACCGCCGGCGGTGCCACGGAAACCGAACTGAGGCTGTATGACAATACAGGGAGGGTGGTCAGCGCGGGCGATTACAGGAATATCTTTCCGGGGGTTCTTGATCTTGAACTTCCGTTCCTTGCTCCCGGCATTTATCACTACAGTCTTAGAAATGAT
>JBFYPM010000121.1:0-22225 GCA_041303295.1 Bacteroidales bacterium | reverse complement strand
CGTTATAATCGCAGAAGAACTGGGGGTTGGCGCCCGGGCCGCCGTTAAAGCAACCCTTGATACCGTCAACGATATTCAGCACCACCTTATCACGCAACGGCGCGAAGGCACACACCTGGGCGCATGTCTCGTTCCACAGTTTTGCATGGAGCCTGCCGGTGTTGGATACTGACCCGTATGCCAGGTTCTTCAGTGCCAGTGTAACTGTGGCGCCGGCATTCTTGAGAATGGGTATGTTTATGATCTTGTCAAGGTCCTGGGTAATAATTTTTGTGAAGTAGGAATATTTACCTCCGTTAACCATGTAAGGGATGGTATACTCATCATATTCGCCCTCAACATCAGCCCAGTAATACCAGTCGCGGTCAATCATATGTTCGCCGTACAGCTTGCCGTCCTTACCGTAGTAAAGTCCCTCCTTGTCCATCTGTTCAGTGCCAACTATTTTTATCCCGGGATAATTTTCGGCAGTAAAACCCACATCTGTCAGCTCAAACTCACGTCTGTCCCAGATGGTTATCTGCGATCGTTCTATCCCGCTGAGCTCAAGTTGTGCTATCACCGATCTGACGACCTCATGGCTTGTGCTCAGGCTCTTGCCTGCCACGGGATTGACCTTTAATCCTATCCGTTCGCCCGGCGAGACGAATCTCAGCCATGCCTTTTTAAGTTTTTTCTCACCGGTCAGTTCGAGCATTGAACGGGCGATCATATCATATACCTCCTGTTCTGCGATCACATTGTCCTTCACCGCACCGCTGTTCTTAACCAGTGCAACCTTGCCCGGGTAGAGTCCGGGCATTGAGTGTTCATTACGCGGCACCTTCAGTGCATCTGCGATGTTTGTATCCGGTTTGGCCGTTTGCATTACCGGTAAGGGAGTTGCTGTGCCTAGTGCCTGTGCCATGGGTGTTGCTGCAGCGGCGGCTGCTCCGGCTCCGGCAAGGCGGAGGAAGTTACGACGATTGACCTGGTTCATGATTCATGAAGGTTAATGAATACTAAGTTAACGATCAACAAATATAAAAATTACTAGGTCAACAAATTATCGGAATTGTATGCTCCTTAGCAGCGCTGAGCTTTTTTTTGGATAATCGGAATAGTTAATTAATTTTGCACCTCTTAAAAGCACGGGATGTAGCTCAGCCCGGTTAGAGTACTTGTCTGGGGGGCAAGGGGCCCCGGGTTCAAATCCCGGCATCCCGACTGAGTAAAAAACCCTTCCTGCCATTGGCAGGGAGGGTATTTGTTTTTAATGCGATTGCAGCTTGTTGCAAGGAGCATAAAAAACAAATATCCTCGTCATCAGCCAGAGGCGGATGACAAGGGTTTTGAGCTCTTGTCTCTCCCAGACCCGGGATCACGAGCCCGACACTTAAGTGACGGGCGAGCAATCCCGCCAAAATAGAGCTTCTTGCTCGGCATGGTCCCCCATAAGGGATCGCGCGATCCGCCGACTGGCGGTGAGCGCAATCCCGATATGACACGGAAAGCGCAATCCCGGATATTGATCTGTATTTTACCTTGGAATAATCCTCAATCTGGCTTCTGCAGGTTCTGAGAAAGCATTGCACTGTTTAAGATATCCCTCCATTTCATTAATATCATCTCCAAAAATATTCCCGCTGAATTCATAAGCCTTCTCCATCACCCTGATATATGGATCACTATCTCCGTGTCTTGTCAGTTTTCTTAATCCACCCAAGTAATCATCTCTGAAAACAGTCGGCACAATAATTTTTGACAGGCCTGCACTTGTTAACTCTGCATTCATCATAATTCTTGCTATCCTCCCGTTGCCATCCAGAAAAGGATGTACTTCGCTCAACACAAACATCAGGTATGTTGCTTTTGAGAAAGGATGATCCAATGCTTTGTAATAATCAAATGACTGTATTAAAGTCCCTTTTACGAGGTTGAAATCAACAAATGATGTATTCCCGGCAAAATTATTCCGGTCTTTGAAAAGGCCCGGGTTCTTTCCCGGTCTTGCATTTAGCAAAAACTTATGTCTGTAACTAAGTATATTAATAAACTCTTCGGAAGAATTTGGTATTGTAGACATTTCACGACGATTGGAAACGATCTGGTAAGTCCCTAATACGTCATGACTGTCCTCATTTCTGGAACGTAATGGTTTATTTGTTTCAATGATTCTTTTTGCTTCATCTATTTCAAATACAGTTCCTTCTATGTAATTTGAAAAATAGCTTTCAAAGAAGGCAAGATTATGAAATGACTTTTCTGAAATATTTCTGTCAGATACGCTTTTATACTCTCTCTTTTGTAAATCGCGGAATAAACCCTCAAATAGTTTCATTCTGCCTGGATCGTAGGGAAAACCTAAAGCTCTTGCCACAGCAATCGGAGATGAGAGTATTTTAGCTGAATGAGTAGCCAGTAAGGCACTTATTATCTTGTTCAGTTTGCCATACTCTTTCTCCATGTTGAGTTCCGATGCAATTGCTCTTGCCTTATCCCTGATCTTGTTTAATTCAGCCTCCCCGTTAACCCTGATAATTTGCTCTAATTTGGCCTCAACCTGAGCAAGGCTAAGGCATTTTGAAATGCCGTCAGAATTTTTTGACGACTGCAGGTTCTCTAAAAATGCCCGTGCCTTTTGAGAAACAAACAGCTCTCCGGATATCTTATTATCACCCTCAACTGGATTATGTCCTTCAAGAAACCGAAGCGTTATCCCGGGCAATTTACCCTTCCTGGTATAACTGTAAGTTAAAAAAATATGTCCTGCCTCTGTAGGCTGGAATTCAAATGCTGAACGATGACTTAGTATTGCCCCGGGGTAAAGTCTTCCGAGTATCAAAAAAAGATTTCTTCTAATAATATTCTCAACCGGATCTGAAAAATTGGAGGAATATAATCGTGGAGCAATCTTTCTGATCTTACCTCCTTTTACAAGTTTGGAAATCTGTTTTGAGATATTTGGATCTGACGAACCAACAATTATCTCCTGAAGATGTATGGGTAAAATATTTTCCATTAAATGACAATTTTCTTGTAATTATAGCTATATTTTTCCATTATATTATATTTTATGGCAATTATTTTCCACTATAATTTTGTATAGTCGGCAAATATTTTCCAATAAAGACCAATATATAATTGAAGCAGGCAAATATTTTCCAGAAAGTACCTAATACTGGAATTATATTTCAATAATAATAGTCTCAGCATCCCGACTGAGCAAAAAAGCCCATTCGCCAAAAGGCGGATGGCTTTTTGTTTTTAGGGGCAACAAGAATGCTTGCTTTCGAGGAGCACATTAAAATAAAAAGTCGCATAATTCGTCAGCAGACGGATGATGCGGGCTATTTTGCTCATAATGTACAACTTACTAACAGAAGACCGTCTGTAAAAAAGCATGCTGTGATAGAACTGAAAAAGCAAATAATCCTATGGTGACGGAATAAACATCGCCGAAATTGCGCCACTGCCAAAATCCACTTCATCTTCTTCTCCATCCCATTCATTAAACCATCCGACGATGTAGTATTTATAGGTTCCGGCTGAGGCTACCGTAGCAACAGCAGTGACCGCACAGGGCACCTGATAAAATCCACCAACAAGAGTTTCATGCAATAGCCAAACGGTTTTTGACAGAGCATCATCAAAATTACTACTACGCCGGATTGCTGAAATGCCAACGTAGACCCAGCTATTTCCAAGGTAAGTGTGCGAGGATTGCAGAAACCCTGACACATTCAACAAAACAGATCCGGAGCCCGGGGCCACCACAGTAACGCTGTCCAATGGGCCCCATGAGTCCATTGTCGAAATGCTTTTAGGCCACCCTGTACTCGAATTCTTATTAAACACTCTGGGGCTGTTCGTGATTTTCACTGTACTGGCAAAGAGAGTGTCTCTCACCTGGGCGCTGCCAACGACATGCAGTTTTTTTTCCGGGTTTGTGGTACCTATCCCTGTATTGCCACTGACATAAAACCTGCCCCCGTCGAAATATCCTGAGTATCCCGTAGCCGATGTAACCTGTCCGAATATACCTCTCCCGGTCGCTAAGTCTGATTTGCCGTATACCCCCTGGTTGGCACCCTCTCCCCATACTCCCGTGCTGCTTGTATTAGTGGCAAGCCCGATCACACCGATGCTGTTGGTACCGGTGGCTTCTCCAAAGACTGCACGCCCTCTGTAACCTGCCGACTGACCGTAAACGCCATAGGCTGAACCTGCAGTAGAGGTTGCCACCCCCCTGACAGCTGCCAATCCCACACTAGCGTCATCCAGTACCACATGCAGGCGATCTGTCGGAGCAAAAGTCCCAATACCTACCCTTTTATTCGCGTTGTCAAATTTTATCCAAGATTCATCCCCATATCGGCCGAAAGAAATATCCTGAGTGGTTAGCATGCTGAGGTCCTCTGCAACCAGCCGCAAATCTCCACCGATTAATCCTGTTATCCGGGTGGACTCACTACCGAAGTATATACTGGAAAGCAAGGGCAATCCGATATTACCGCCTACATTGAGTTTTCCCAGGGGAATACCGTCACCTACCTGGACACTGTCAGTCGTGGTGCTGAGACGGATCATCGTCCCTCCATCTGTCCAGCCTCCGCTGCCGCTTCCGGTAGCATCAACGGCAGGTGCCCAGGTGGTCCCGTTCCATTTGAGCGCCTGTCCTGTAGTGGCTCCTGCCTGTGCTATCTTGGCACCGGTCACGGCACCCGCATTGATCTTATCTGTAGTAACTGCGTTGGTAGCCAGCTTATCAGCAGTAATTGCCGAGTTGACAATCTTTACCGTCGATACCCCATTGTCTGCAATCCTCAATGGCGTTGCCGTTGTTCCGTTGCCTGCCAGTGTTGCATCTGTTACAACTGTTTGTGTACCCCAGTTATCACCTCCGCCTGACGAAGGCAGTGTCACTGAACCGCCTCCACTGCTTAGCGTGAGAGTTGTCCCGCTGAGGTTTAATGTCTGTATCTCGTTGGTAATACTGTTATCAGCATCATCAAAATTATCAGTCCCGTCAGCAAACCCTGCCGGGATACCCTGTATCCTTGACCACGATGGTGTGATAACCGTATTTGCCACTGCAAGCGGACTTGCAGTTGTCCCCACCCCTGTAAGGGTTGTGTTAGTCACAACAGTCTGAGTACCCCAGTTATCACCACCGCCTGATGAGGGCAGTGTCACCGAACCACCTCCGCTGCTAAGTGTTAAAACAGTACCGCTGAGACTTAATGCCTGTATCTCATTGGTGATACTGTTATCCGCGTCATCAACATTGTCTATCCCATCTGTAAATCCTGCCGGTTTACCAGTCAGTGAAGTCCATGTGCCGTCAAACAACACCGGCTTGCCGGTCAGCGAGGTCCATGTGCCGTCAAACAACACCGGCTTGCCGATAAGCGAGGTCCATGTGCCATCAAACAACACCGGTTTGTTTGTCAGATCATTGTAGCTTCCGCTGAACAGTGCCGGTCTATTAAGTAAATCGTTATAACTACCCGAGGTGGAAACCGTAGCAAATACAGGCCTTCCGGTAATGTCAGCCCAGGCTCCGCTGAACCCGTTGGCAGCAGTCTTTGCATATAAGGCATATGGCACACTTAATAACTGACTTGTGCCGGTTATTGCATAGCTTGTGCCTCCCGCAGGATCAGTTTCTGTCTTCAGAAAATATGGACCTGAGGCCCAGTCAATGCCTGCAAAAGTCCCCACAGATGCAGTGCCAGTCCCTATCTCCAATGTAACAAGCCCATTGGCATTCGTTTGCGGATTGGGACTGTAGGTCTCTGAAAAGACAACAGTACCGGCTGTGGATCCCTTAAGGATGCTGATCTTCATCCCGACTGCCTGGTTTGCCACCAGCGCACCTGAGGAGTTCCGGACTACACACTGATAACTCATTCTCTGGGGAGACTGAGCAAAAGCGGTTAGTGCCATGGCTGCTATCACCATAAGCGTGAATAACTTTTTCATTGGATTTATCTTTTGACGATTTTAAATACTTTGACCTCACGGTTATCCCTGATCACTCTAAGGAAGTATAAGGCTGAAAAATAATTCTCCATCGATATCTCAGTCTCTTCATCAATAATCCTCTTTTCCTGAATCACAGCTCCTGTCAGATTGTATAACTGGAAACTGAAATCTCCGTTATCGAGAGATTTTATCACAAGTCTTATTGTGCCTTTAGTCGGGTTAGGATACACGGAATACATAAGAGTAATATCCTCCGTCTCTTCTATTGCAGTCACAGTGGATATTTCATATGGCTGCTGGACACCCTGAATAACAGATCCGTTTGTCCCGGTCAACACCCTGTCAGCAATCTGACCGATAGTGTATGTAACTGATCCTCCAGTTCCTTTGGCAGTTCCGCCGGTAGCAGGTATCGCTTCCTGTGCCTGGATTACCCCAATACAAAGACCAAGGAAGAAAAGCGAGCAGAGCAAGTAAATCTTCTGTTTCATATTTTTTTTGAATGGTTTTATTAATCAAGATTTTCCGCACTTTCAACCAAAGTTACACCAACTTACAACCAAAGTCAAGTACAACCTTTTTTTATGTGACTGCCTTATTCTTCGTACTAAAGACTGTTCTCCGGGTGCCGTAATCAATAATTCTTCCGGAATTTTAAGAGTTCCTCCCACGGTTCACCGGGGATGCAAACGATCTGATTTCTCAGCAGCAGGTATACAATGTGAGCACAAAACAGGGATGGCGTGAGACGCCGGGAGGCTCTGAGCGCAATCCATGCAGGACTTGATATGTTTGCCAGAAATGGCTAACAAACATGGATCGCCTGAGACGCTGGGAGGCGGTATGAATAATCCCCAACGGGTAAGTAGCGATATTCTAATCAGGCATGCCAGCCCTGTCATCCCTGCTGACATAAAACAGGAAAATGTCAAAGGCGGTCAGTGTAGCAGCCAGGCCCTAATACCAGCTCTGAATTAATACTTTCCGGTCGTTCTGGTATTCACAAACCCGGTAGAAAACTGATGAGTCATTCTCTACCTGGTAGATCCAGTATCCGAACACGCCTGGTGTGACATACTTCCTTCTGAGATAAAGTCTGTCCCCGGTATTGAACCCGCAGTCACGACTGTATGCTGATATCTTTCCGAAAGTGGTGTCCTGTGTGGTTTTTATCCATATTAGATGAGGGTCACCGAAGTTGCCGGGTGCAGTGTGACGGAAATCCTCGTAATCACCAATATACCTGCGTGTCACATAGAGCCGGTCCTCCTCAATATCCGAGGTCGACTTGTTGGAGGTTGTGCATGAAAAGACCATGCTAAAAAACAGAACAAATAATGTCAGTTTCTTCATAACATCTCTGAGGTTGGTTGCGGACCGGTCGGGAATAATAGCTCCTTACGGCCTGTGCCGTTTAATTTAATTCGCAAAGAATATGTACTTGTAGCTGATACCGTTCTCGTTAAGCCACAGACGTAATGCCTTGGCTATCTTCCTGCGCTTAAGCAGGACCTTACCGGTGACTTCCGATGAAATTTCATAATAGGTTCTCATCTCGTTCTTTTTTACAGTTATCGTGGTATTCATTGCCGTACCATTTAAGTCCAGTTCTGGTGTTTCCATGTCAGTGCCCTGACAACTTCCTGGAATGAAAGTATATTACTCCGTTCATTTCGGTCATGCTGATAATGATGAGACCATTTCTCTCCAGGATCTCGGATACCATGTTCCGGCTAAGGGAGTGGTTTTCCAGGCCCTCATTATCAGAAATCCGACTTTGAATTGCACGAATAATTCCACTCTTCCAGGAATCGAGACTCCCGTTTCTCTCTTTTGAAAAACAGCCGATAAAATTCGTTCCCGGAGGCAGGATATGAACCAGGGAGTTGAGAAACATCTCAAGGTGTTTGACCAGGTTAAGCCTGCGAAGAGTTATCAGTGTTGTTGCTCTTTTCAGATCAGCCACTGCGAAAGTTGCATGATCATGAGGTGATAGGATTACCAGTCCTGGGTCACGGAACAGGCCTGAAGCCAGAAGGTAGCGGAATAAACTCAGTCCGCCAGAGGCAAACAGGCTGGACAACGAATGTGTCAGGCTGTGCCTTCCGCCCTGACAGCAAACACTTCTCAGCCACCCTTTCAGGGAAGACCGGTCGCCTGGGGCCAGTTGCTCATACGCTGTCAGTCCATCCATGGTCTCATTTCATAATTTCATGATAAAAGTAGTCCGCAAATAGTCTGAAAACAAACTGCAAACGTCCATTTTATGGGCATTTGGACTATTACATTTAGATCTTATCAACGGGGAGGTGTTGTTCGCTTATCGAAAAGCAGAACTCACATCATCAAGGAGGTCATTAGTCAAATACCTCAATGTTTTGACGAACAGAAACAATAAAGTGACAGAAATTTAGCTGATAATTGAGTGCGGTTTTCCCGCCAGATACGTATAACGTTTCTAAAACAGAACTACGGCATCCCTGATGATCTTGGAAGACTCATCAGTGGCATACAGTTTCATGCTAACCTCCGGGATAGAGTTCTGTAGTATGTCCGTGAGCGGGTTGAATGACGCTCTCATATCCTCCGAGTCCTTGAGGTCATCATACTCTTCGAGGGGAATATAGATATGCACCATCAGGCGGTAGTCAGGATTGCTGATCCTGGAGAGTGATTTGATTATTTTTGAGATCCACAGCATTGAAGAAGTATTATAATACTCCATATTGAGCCTTAGATTCGTTACCGGCCTGGGCTTAACAATGTATTCATTAACCCAGTTCAATACCGGCTCATAGATTCTGGAGGCATTTTCAGGCAAGGACTTGCCTGAAAAAGATATCTCTCCACTTTCATGAATCAATTCAATGCGCGGTGTTTTTGCCGTCTTTTCGACTAACAGATTTTTCAATTCTTCCATAAAGAGTTCTTCCCTGAATCCCGTCATTAATGTAATACGGATACTACGAACCAAAATTATCTAATGCCACAGTAAGTTCATAACCATTAATCAAAATATGAAGCATGGTCATCAACTTATTCGCCTGTTCGTCAATCAAAGGTTAAAATTGGCATTTTCCGGAGTGGGTCTCTCTCCGGAAAGGATCAGGTTATTGTGCCGGGTAACTGTCAGTATAGTCAGCCACTGAGCGCCTGATAATCTCCTGTGCCTCCATTCTGTCATAGATCTCCGCGATTGTGACCTTGCGTTTTTCGCCCGGCAGATCCTTGTATGTCAGGAAATAGTGTTTCAGCCTCTCGATGGCTATTGGCGGACAATCGGCTATGTCACTGTAGACACCATAGACGGCATCATTATACAGGACGGCGATGATTTTATCATCAGCCTCGTTTCCGTCAATCATACGGAATCCGCCAATGGGCCTTGCCAGCACAAGGATATCACCGTGGGTGATATCCTTCTCGGTAAGGATGCATATATCCATTGCGTCACCATCGCCCTTGATGCCGGTCAGGCCTGTGCGTTCCATGCATCGCTCCGCCACTGCAGTCCCGGTAAGAGTCCGCGGGATAAAGCCATAAAGTGCCGGTACAACGTTGGAATACCTCTGAGGCCTGTCAAGCCTCAGATAACCGGATATCTTATCCATTTCATACTTGACGGTGTCGGTCGGTACCATCTCGACATAGGTCATTACTATCTCCGGGGCTTTGTCACCGATATCGATCCCATGCCATGGGTGCGATCTGTATCGGCAGCAATCCCTCTCATCCGGTTTTTTTGTTTTTTTCATAGAAGCTCCGTAATCATCAGTGAATTATTCTATTCCCAGGTAAGTACCTATCTGTTCCTGTGCCGTATCATCAAGCATAGGCAGGCTTGGAAGCCTGAAAAAGTCAGTGGAGGCCGTACCGGTCACATTTCGTTCGGAGGTCCGAATGAAACGGTAACCGTGCCGTTGTGCCGCCGCTATGATATCTGTATCGCCGGCACCGTCGCCATAGGGTAGCGCCAGGGCCTCAACACTGGCATATATATACTTGTCAATCAATATCTTCGATCCTCCCAGCTCTTCGTCAAGATATGCATCAAACGCTTCACCACCTCCAAGGGCAGCTTTCATGTTCATCAGAAACTGATGTGACATTGTATGTGATCCAAATGCGAACGGTCTGTCACCACTTTCATAGGAGAAATTGCTCATAAGTGTCACCTCGTCCCAGGAGAGGAAGGAGTCCATGCCCATCTTTGATGCCCATAGGAAGAACGTGCCTCTCATGCGGTATTTTTTCAGCAGCGGAGCAGCAAGGGTATACCAGGAATGGTCTCCGTCATCAAAGGTGATCACTGCTGCATGACTTAACAGTTCTGTCTCACCCTGAACAATATCCTCAAGTTCACTGAAATCAATCACCCGGATATTGTTCTCATGCAGGTATTCAAGGTCTCCCGCGAAATCCGCTGCACTGCGTTCATAGAGGTTTGTAGCCACACCTTCTGTAATCCGGTGGTACATGAGAATTACAATCCTCGGATTGTCAACAGGTTCAGGACTGCCAGGTTCTGAGCAACCGGCAAGCAGGGCAATGATAAGCAGGAGGCATACAATCAATCTTCGCATATACAATTATTATATATATCGTTCCGGCCTTTATCGGTTATCATTTAACAAACGGGTTAATCGGTGATTTCTTACCCTGCATAAATAAATCTTGAAATTTTCTCATATTCACCCTCCTGGCCTGTTCCGGTCATGTCATTTTGAATTTGCCAGCCTGCGGATTCCTTCGATCTCATCACGCAGCCGTGCTGCCTCAATGAAGTCGAGGGCTCCTGCAGCTTTTTCCATCGCCTTGCGAGTCTTCTCTATGACTTTCTCAAGCTGCTCCCTTGACATATACTGTATTACAGGGTCGGCTGCCACGTCTGCCGTCTCCGGGCCGGTGTAGGCTTTGATCTCCACCCCCTTGCGGCTCAGTCCGCGCAGCATGGCACCTCCCTTCTTTACAATCTGCCGTGGCGTGATGCCCATCTCCTCATTATACTTCATCTGCTTCGCCCTGCGCCTGTTTGTCTCATCGATGGTCTCCCTCATTGCCTTGGTGATTCTGTCGGCATACATCACCACCAATCCGTTGAGGTTTCTGGCGGCGCGACCGGCGGTCTGGGTCAGAGCCCGGCCAGACCTCAGGAAACCCTCTTTATCGGCATCAAGGATTGCCACAAGTGAGACCTCCGGCAGGTCAAGTCCCTCGCGGAGCAGGTTCACCCCCACCAGCACATCGAACTCGCCTGACCGCAAGCCCTCCAGTATCTCCACCCTCTCCAGCGTCTCCACTCCGGAGTGTATGTAACGGCACTTGATGTTAAACCTGCCCAGATAAGTATTCAGCTCCTCCGCCATCCTCTTGGTCATTGTAGTTACCAGAACCCGCTCACCCTTTGCCGACCGGCTTCTTATCTCCTCCATCAGGTCATCAACCTGGTTACGGCTAGGCCTCACCTCCACCGGCGGGTCAAGTAATCCGGTCGGTCTTATGACCTGGTCTACATAGACACCCTCACTCTTTTCCATCTCATACTCAGCCGGGGTAGCACTCATATAAACAGTTTGTCCGGTGAGGGCCTCGAACTCCTCAAGACGCAGTGGTCGGTTGTCAAGGGCGGCAGGCAGACGGAAACCGTATTCCACCAGCGTTTGCTTTCGTGAGTGATCACCGCCATACATTGCACGAATCTGAGGCACGGTTACATGACTTTCGTCAATCACCATAAGGAAGTCATTCGGGAAGCAGTCGATAAGGCAGAATGGCCTAGTTCCGGGAGCCCTCCCATCCAGATAGCGCGAATAGTTCTCGATGCCGCTGCAGTAACCTAACTCCTTGATCATCTCCAGGTCGTACTGAACCCTCTGCTCTATCCGTTTTGCCTCCTCGGGCCTTCCGGTATCGCGGAAGTGCTTTGCCTGCAGTACCATGTCATCCTGTATCATGCTTACAGCCACGTTTATCCTCTCGCGTGTAGTCACAAACAGGTTGGCAGGGTAAATAACATACTCTTCAAGATCATCTCTGTGCTGCCCGCTGAGCGGATCAAAAGTCGACACCTCCTCAATCTCGTCACCAAGGAAGACTATCCGGAGTGCTATGTCAGCATAGGCCGGAAAGACATCCACAGTGTCACCCCTGACCCTGAATGTCCCATGTGTGAATTCAATCTCATTACGCGCATAAAGACTGTCAACAAGCTTCCGCAGCAACACATTGCGGCCGGTCTTTGCTCCCTTAATCACATGCACGGTGTTGGAGCGGAAATCGTCAGGATTCCCTATGCCAAAAAGACAGGAGACGGATGACACCACAATCACATCCCTCCTGCCTGACAGAAGTGATGAAGTGGCACTCAGGCGTAGCTTCTCGAGCTCATCATTTATAGAGAGGTCCTTTTCTATATAGGTATCAGTCACCGGCAGATAGGCCTCAGGCTGGTAGTAGTCGTAGTAGGAGACAAAATACTCCACTGCATTATCAGGAAAGAACTGCCGGAACTCGCCATAGAGCTGTGCGGCCAGGGTCTTATTGTGACTCAGCACCAGCACCGGCCTGTTCAGCTGTTCAATGACATTGGCTATTGTGAATGTCTTACCCGATCCGGTCACCCCAAGCAGTGTCTGGAAGGGTACTCCCTGCTTCAGTCCGGCAGTAAGCTGCCTGATCGCCTCCGGCTGGTCACCCGTAGGCGTAAAGTCTGATTTGAGCCTGAATTCCATAAAATATTATTCAGACAAAAATAGCAATTAGGACCAATCCAATCTTCGTTTTAGTTATTTTTACCGAGTGATGTGGGTTCCTCTATCATACGGGCCAGATCATTATGAAGCAGTTCTTCCCCCCATTTCGCCCTTAGAAGCGGAAACAAAATGATCCGCCAGACGGCGGATCATTTCTGTTATAAAGAAAGTCCCGCCGGTTGTGCGGGACTACTATTTTTTTTCTTACAGTATTCTTATCCCAGGTAGCCTTTGAGCAGCTTGCTGCGTGAGGTGTGGCGCAGGCGGCGTATTGCCTTTTCCTTGATCTGCCTTACTCTCTCGCGGGTCAGCCCGAACTTCTCTCCTATCTCTTCGAGAGTCATCTCCTGACATGCAATACCGAAAAAATACCGTATTATATCCCTCTCACGCTCAGTCAGCGTAGCCAGAGCACGGTCTATCTCCTTGGAGAGCGACTCATCGATCAGCAACTTGTCAGCTATCGGGGAGTCGAGATTGGTAAGCACATCAAGCAGACTGTTGTCCTCGCCCTCAACAAAGGGAGCGTCAACGGATACATGTCGCCCTGACACTTTCAGGGTATCAGCCACCTTCTCCTTCGGGAGGTCAAGCACCTCGGCAAGCTCCTCGGGTGACGGGGTACGCTCATTCTCCTGCTCAAACCGTGCAAAAGCCTTATTGATCTTATTCAGCGACCCAACCTGGTTAAGAGGCAGACGTACAATCCTCGACTGCTCAGCAAGAGCCTGAAGGATTGATTGCCTGATCCACCAAACAGCATAAGATATGAATTTGAAACCGCGGGTCTCGTCAAATTTTTCTGCAGCCTTGATAAGGCCGAGGTTGCCCTCATTAATGAGGTCCGGAAGGCTAAGTCCTTGATTCTGATACTGCTTGGCCACTGAGACAACAAACCGAAGATTCGCTTTAGTAAGCTTCTCCAAAGCTGCCCTGTCACCCTTCTTGATCCTCTGCGCTAACTCTACCTCTTCCTCAACCGATATCAACTCCTCCTTACCAATCTCCTGCAGATACTTGTCCAACGACGCACTCTCACGGTTGGTTATGGATTTGGTAATCTTAAGTTGTCTCATTCTCTTTATCCCTTCGAAAAAATTTCCGCAAATGTACTGCTTTTAAAGTTAATATACAAATAAATATTCTTCACTTAACAGGGAGCTTCTTTAACAGGCAACCTACTGATCTGCATTATCTTATATATGATCCAAGGCTATCGTCTTGTCTGGTATTTAAAGTAGGTTCCGTCGGGCGTAAATCCTTCGACAGACGTCAGACTCTTCTCATCACCTGTAGCTCTTCGAATATCTGATACACTGTTCACCTTCTGTCCGTTCACATCAACGATGATAGTCCCCCTTCCTAAGCCAAGGTCGCGAAACCGGCCTTCTGAAATTGATGTTATTTTGACTCCGTTATCTGTTTTATATTGCTGTTTGTCGCCCGCACTCAATGGTGAAAATGTTGCACCGAACAATGAAGTGCTCTGAGCCCCCGGAGCTACAACGCCCGTTCCTCCCTCAAAATTGCGGAGAACAACAGTTTTCTTGTCCTCCCTACCCTTTCTGAGGTAGGTCACCTCTACCTTATCCCCAGGCCTGTAACGGTTTACCTTTTCCTGCAGGTCAGAGGTAGTTGCTACCATTTCACCGTTGATTGCAATTACCACATCCTTTGCTGCAAGACCTGCAGCCTCTGCTGCACCGTCAGGAACAATTCCCGTCAGATAAACACCCGAGATATCCTTAAGGTTCTCCTCCTTTGCAATTTCCGATGTGACATCGGTAATATTCACCCCCATCAGCCCGCGCTGTACTTCGCCGAACTGCTTCAGGTCCTCGTAGACCTTCTTTACAATAGACGACGGAACGGCAAAAGAGTTGCCTGCATATGCGCCACTTGGTGAAATAATTGCGGTGGTTATACCTATCAGGTCACCCTGAGTGTTCACAAGAGCCCCGCCGCTGTTACCCTGGTTGAGTGCAGCATCTGTCTGAATGAATGATTCGATCCTGTACTGGTTATCAAGCAGCCCGAGGCTCCTTCCACGCGCGCTTACAATCCCAGCCGTAACAGTTGATGTAAGGTTGAACGGATTACCTACCGCCAGCACCCATTCACCCAGCCTTATGGCATCTGAGTTGCCGAACCTGATAAACGGGAGGCCGGTAGCCTTGATCTTCAGCACAGCTATATCCGTGCTCGGATCACGCCCTATGACTTCAGCCTCGAACGTACGTTTGTCATTTAATGTTACATCCACCTCATCAGCCTCATCTATGACATGATTGTTGGTTACAATGTAACCGTCAGCCGTCACTATCACCCCTGATCCGAAGCCCCTTACCTCCCTTTGCCGGTTAGCGCCCGGGCCATAAAAGAACTCATACAGCGGGTTGGAATAGGAGGAGCTGACCGTAGTCCTGGTCTTGACGTGCACAACCCCATGGACGGTTTTCTCAGCCGCAAAGGTGAAATCATTCACCCCCGACTGCGGAACCATCGATGTGTACCTCGCGTTCTCCTCAATCTCCTGCTTCTCCCTGTCAGTGCCAACGACGATCCTTCCGCTGTCAAGGAATCTTGTAAAAATTAAGAGGCCTGCCAACGCCCCGAACAGGGCAACAGCCAATGTCGTTAAAAGTCTCCTGCCTTTCATAATTGTATAATTTTTATAGTTTCTTTCTTTGTTCTACCATTATCAACAAATTACGTGCCTCCGTAAAGAATTGGTATCTTTACAACCCTGATTATGTTAAATTGTTTTACAAATTTTTGCTTTTTTAACAGACTGGCAGACTCATTTCAGAATAATTAACTCCAATTTAACGGAATGAAAATTCTCTTTAACAAATACGAGGGCACAGGCAATGATTTTATCATCATAAAAAACACTCCGGCAGTTTTAGACCACTCTGACAGCCAACTTGTCAGCCGGTTATGCGACCGACGGTTCGGGATCGGTGCCGACGGGCTGATTCTTGTTGAAGATTGCGACGGTTATGATTTCAGGATGTTCTATTTCAACTCAGATGGATCTGCCGGTGAGATGTGCGGTAACGGGGCACGCTGTGCCGCTCACTTTGCCATGATGAACTATACCGGGTTTCGTGATCTTTCATTTATTGCAGGCGATGGCCCTCATTCGGCCAGGCATATCGGAGAAGACATAATAGAGGTCTCAATCAAGGATGTAACAGATATCAGTGAGACTCCGGACGGTATTCTTACGAACACCGGTGTGCCTCATCTGGTTGTATTCTCAGACAACAACGAACACACCGACATGGTATCCTTCGGCAGGGCCCTGCGCTACTCTGAACGATATGCTCCCGAAGGGGTCAACGTAAACCTGGTGAGCGTCAGGAACGGAAGTCTTATTGTTAGAACCTATGAACGCGGAGTCGAGGACGAGACTCTCTCATGCGGCACCGGAGTAACCGCATCTGCCATTGCGGCAGCCAGAAGCAGAAAAATTGTCACTTCTGATACCAGGGTCACTGTCAGGGGCGGAACTCTCTCGGTCAGGTTCAGCATGAACGACCGGGGAGCATCCGGCATCTTCCTTACCGGTCCCGCAACTTTTGTCTTCAGCGGAGAGAAAGAAATTTAAAACAATGACGGATATGAAAAGGAAATACCTGAAAATAATCATTCTTGTGACGGGACTGACCTCCATGTCACTGATCCTGTCCGCACAGCCGGGCAACACAGAGCTAATGAATGCAATCAGGGATGTTGAGAACCGTTTTTCATCGCTTGACCACCGGCTTGACATCATCGAGAAGAACATCGATGACCTCCTCTGGTTTGACAGGGTTGGTGACGTCGCTTTTGTAGACAAGATTTACATAACAGGTCCGCCCCCCGCTAATGAAAGCAATCCCACCGGCCAGGGAGCTGGCAATCCTCTTAAATTCTGGAGTTATGTCTTTATTCCACGTGATGCTGACCCCTCAAAAAAATACCCTCTTCTTGTCCTCCCCCATGGTGGCGTTCATGCTAATTTCACAACATATTATACCCACATCATACGTGAAATGGTGGCGCAGGGTTACATAGTGGTTGCTGCGGAGTACCGGGGATCTACCGGGTACGGGGCAGGACTATACCGCAGGATTGATTACGGCGGGCTGGAGGTGGAAGATGTGGACGCCAGCCGGCAATACATGATTGATAATTATGATATTGTAGACAAAGAGAGGGTAGGTATTATCGGATGGAGCCACGGAGGGCTTATCGGCCTCTTCTGTATCTTTGATCACCCGGAGGCTTACAAAGCATGCTTTGCAGGAGTTCCTGTCAGTGATGTCATTGCCCGGATGGGTTACAAGGATGACGAGTATCGTGATCTCTACTCCGCCTCCTATCATATAGGAAAAACCGCTGATGAAAACGTGGCCGAATACCGGAAGCGATCACCTGCCTGGCAGGTTGACCGTTACCGCAACACCCCGCTGCTGATCCACACAAACACCAATGATGAGGATGTAAATGTACTTGAGGTCGAGCACCTTATAAAATCTCTCAAGGCTGCAGGGAAAAAGAATTTCGACTACAAGATCTTCGAGGATATGCCAGGCGGGCACTCTTTTGACAGGATGGATTACAAGGAAGCCAGGCGCATAAGAATAGGTATCTACAACTTCCTCAATGCCGAGTTGAAGCCGCCAAAGCCCTTCAGGAGCGTCAATGACCTGGTTAAAGCAGCCTACCGGTACTGATGTCAGGAGAGAGACTTTTCGGGAAGACGCTCACAGAGCTGGTTACTTTAACGGCAGCAGAGTCGCTGCCTTCATACACCGCCCGTCAGATGGCAGGCTGGCTTTACAAAAGAGGGGCGCCGGAAATCGGGGCCATGACAGATCTTTCGCTGAAAGCACGCAGCCTCCTGGAAGCAAAGTTTGTGACAGGCCTGACCCCTCCTTCATCAGAGTCTGCCTCCTCTGACGGCACAAAGAAGTATCTCTTCCGGATCGACGATCACAGGTTCATTGAGACGGCAGTCATACCTGACCGTGAACGCGTCACCGTGTGCCTCTCAGTACAGGCGGGATGCCGGATGGGATGCCATTTCTGCATGACCGGAAAGCAGGGCTTCCAGGGCAACCTCACCTCCGGTGATATCCTGAACCAGTTCAGAAGCCTTCCAGAGCATTCATCCCTTACGAATATAGTATACATGGGCATGGGTGAGCCTCTCGATAATCTTGGGGAGGTTCTCAAAAGCCTTGAGATACTCACCTCAGAATGGGGTTACGGATGGAGTCCTACCCGTATCACCGTCAGCACCGTAGGCATCACTGCCAGGATAAAGGAGTTCCTGGAGGGTACCAAATGCCACCTCGCCGTCAGCCTTCATACTCCCTTTGATGCGGAGCGCCAGGCCCTCATGCCTGTCCAGAAGGCCCATCCCGTGAAGGAGGTGCTTGACATTATCAGGGCATTCGACTTTGGCCGGCAAAGAAGGGTATCATTTGAATACATCGTCTTCAAGGGGATGAATGACACGCCTGCCCATATTAAGGAGCTGGCCAGGATTCTCAATGGCATCCGCTGCCGTGTCAACCTGATTCGCTTCCACGCCGTCCCCGGTTCAGAATATAGCAGTCCGGCCATGAAGGAGATGGAGGCCTTCCGTGACAGCCTCAATGAGAGGGGCATCACCGCAACGATACGCGCCAGCCGGGGGGAAGATATAAGCGCAGCATGCGGACTCTTGTCTACAATGGAACAAAACAAATCAAAATGAATATCAGAACACTTTCAGCTTGCATAATCATCGCAGCCACATCAACATTGCTGACCGGACAGCAGAGCGTCATGGACTCCATCCTGGCCGATACCACCCTGACAGGCACCTCCTACTCTTTTTGTTTTGCCGATGCCGGTACCGGAGAGATTATCTTCAGCTATGATGCTGACCGCAACCTCGCATCAGCCTCGGTGATGAAGCTCTACCCCACCTCTTCGGCACTGTTACTCCTGGGTCCGGACTACCGGTACACCACAAAAATATTATTAAGCGGTAAGTACAACAAACGAAAAGGGGTACTTGAGGGCGATGTGATTATAAAGGGAGGAGGCGATCCAGCACTCGGTTCTGAATACTTCCCGGCACACTACGGTGATGTAACCGGACAATGGGTGGCCGCTCTTATGGCCGCCGGCGTTAAGCGTGTCAAAGGACGTGTGGCTGCCGCCGAATCGATATATGAATTCAACCCCGCCCCCTCTGGATGGTCATGGGGCGACCTGGGACAGTATTATGGAGCAGGTGTTTATGATATCAATTTCAATGATAATAAGTACAATATCTATATCACCGGACAGAATGAAGGGATGCCTGCTATAATTGATTCAACCGAGGAATATGGCAGGAATATCCATATTATCAATTACCTGACTTCATCAGGAAGATCTGACAACGGTTATGTTTATAATCCCCCTTACTCTGCAACGGCCTGGATATCAGGAAGTGTTCCTGCCGACAGCAGCTTCGCCCTGAAAGCCTCAATCCCAGATCCTCCGTACACCCTCGTAAAGAAGCTGGATACTGCAATGCGGACAGCAGGTATCCGTATTGACGGTAAGGCCTCAGTTAAAAGAGCGGCTTGTGACAGTGGGAGCGCCATACCTGTGGCTACTACCCTCTCTCCTACAATTGCGGAGATTGTCAAAGTGACAAACCATGAGAGCGTAAACATGTATGCAGAGGCCTTGCGCAAACACCTCGGATACCAGTTACTGGCCGAGGGATCATTCAGGGCAGGGTCAGTAGTGATCAGAAACCTCCTTGACTCAATCGGATGTGAGCCTTATGAAGCCGTTATGCTTGACGGTTCCGGGTTGTCTGCAAACAATAATATCAGCGCCCTGATGACCGTCAGACTCCTTGTTCACATGTACAACAGCCCCTGCTCGACACCATTTATTGCCTCCCTTCCCGAGGGCGCAGTATCAGGCACAATGAAGAACTATTTCAGGGATGAGCTGTTTAAAGGGAGAGTCGTAGCCAAAACCGGCACCATCAACAGTGCAAAATCATTTGCCGGCTATGTGACGACCAACAGCGGAAGAAGAGTGGCATTCACGATGTTCTGCAACGGTTTCACCGTATCATCACGGAGGATGACCGATAACATGGAAAAGATCGTGAGGGAGATTATCCTGAACTACTGAACCGGCCTGGGAACAAGTGCCGTGTGAATTTTCTCAGCCTCCAGCCCCGTTTTAATATACTTTAACAAAATGATTTAAATTAACCCCTAATTTTGCGGATCAGAACAGAGCATATACTTAATAAATGAAAAAAGGAACAAAAATAGCATTGTGGATAAGCATTCCACTGATTCTTGCAATATGGTTTGCAGGTCCTCGGCTGGGGCTCTGGGGCGACAGGGATCTTAAGAAAGATGCTGATGTTCCTGTATCCCAGGTTCAGGGACAGGCACCGGCACAAGGCCAGGGTCAGCGTCCGGGCGGACAGCAGGGCGGACAGCAGGGCGGTTTACTGCCAGTGACAGCCACCATTGCACGGCCGTCATACCTTACAAACGGTATCAGGTCAGCCGGCACCCTGCTGGCTAACGAAGAGGTTGACATTGTCAGCAAGGTATCGGGAAAGGTGACCGGGGTATTCTTCAAAGAGGGATCGGTCGTAAAGAAAGGAGCCCTGCTGGTCAAAATCTATGATGAGGATCTGCAGGCTCAGCTTCAACGGGCTGAGATACAGGAGAAGATGCTCTCCGAAAAGCTTGAGCGCCAGAGGGTCCTCCTGGCAAAGGACGCTGTGAGCCGCGAGGCGTTTGACCAGTTGCAAACAGACTACAATGTGATACTGGCTGACATCAACCTGCTGAAGGTCAGGATCGCCGAGACAGAGGTGAGAGCCCCTTTTAACGGCACAATTGGATTCCGGTTTGTCAGCGAGGGCACCTATGTGCAACCATCAGTTAAGATTGCACACCTCATTGATTATTCCCAGATGAAGCTCGAGTTTGCAATACCGGAGAAATATGTATCCCAGCAGCTGATGGGGAAGAGAATCTCCTTCAATGCTCAGGGTTACACAGATGAGTTTTTTGCAACTGTATATGCCATTGACTACAGGGTTGATGAGGCAACCCGTACTATCGGCCTAAGGGCACGCTATGACAACAGTAACAAGAAACTGGTGCCGGGGATGTTTGCCGACCTTGTACTCATTACCGACGAAAAGAACAATGCCATACAAATACCTTCAGAAGCTGTTGTGCCTGACATGAACGAAAAGAGGGTATGGATCTACAACAACGGAAAGGCCACCCTCGTTCCGGTTGTTGCAGGTACCCGTACGGAGACCATGGTAGAGATACTCTCAGGTATCAGTGCAGGTGATACGGTCATAACCGGCGGCCTGATGCAACTCAGACAGAATATGCCGGTAAGGGTGAATTTAACAGAGAGGTAACTATTTACATGACCTCCGTCATTCAAAACCAAACCAGATGAGCCTATCCTCTCTAAGTATAAAACGACCCGTCCTCACAATCGTAATGAGCCTCGTGGTGCTCATCCTTGGAGGTATAGGGTTTACTTATCTGGGGGTTCGCGACTATCCCAGTGTCGACCCCCCGATTGTAACGGTATCCACCTCTTTCCCGGGTGCCAACTCTGATGTAATAGAGACACAGATCACAGAGCCTCTGGAAGCTGCTATCAATAGTGTCCAGGGCATCCGTTCAATATCAAGTTCAAGCAGCGACGGATCGAGCCGTATCACGGTTGAATTCAAGCTGGAGGTTGAGATGGAGACAGCAGTTAACGATGTGCGCGACAAGGTATCCGGCGCTATGCGTCGCCTTCCTCAGGATGTAGACCCTCCTGTTGTGCAAAAGGCTGACGCTGATGCACAGCCTATATTCGCCGTATCACTCATGAGTGAATCACGGTCATTGATCGATATCAGCACCTTCGCGGAGATAAATTTCAAGGAGCGACTACAGACAATTTCAGGCGTCAGTGACGTGGGAGTCTGGGGCTCGAAGAAACTGGCTATCAGAATGAAGATGGATCCCTCACGCCTGGTAGCATACGGGCTTACTCCTCTGGATGTGCGTAATGCTGTCACAAGGGAAAACATTGAACTTCCTTCAGGAAGAATCGAGGGAGACAACACCGAGCTGACCATCAGGACCCTGGGCCGACTGAAGACTGTAGATGAGTTCAACGATCTGATCATCACTAAAAATGGTGACCGGGTGGTAAAATTCAGGGATATCGGAAGTGCTGAGGTTGACGCCGAAGATATCAGGTCTATCCTTAAAGTCAATGGCATTCCATGCGTAATTGTAAACCTTGTCCCGCAGCCAGGAGCCAATTACATTGATATTGTTGACAACGCGCTGGTTGTGCTTGAAAGTCTGAAAAAAGACCTCCCAGATGATGTTGTGGCTGAGGTACTATTCGACAATACTATCTATATCCGCAAATCGATTAGCGAGGTAAAAAATACAATCTTCATT
>JBFYPM010000120.1:0-10830 GCA_041303295.1 Bacteroidales bacterium | reverse complement strand
AGTTATCAACGGCCGGACCTATGATCTTCTCTCGGTAGCGGAGGCAGCCCTGGTCACGTCAGGCACCGCCACACTCGAAGCTGCCCTGTTTGACGTTCCTCAGGTGGTCTGCTACAGAACCAGTCAATTGACTTATACCCTGGCAAAAAGATTTATCAGGGTCAGGTTCATCTCTCTGGTTAACCTGATAATGGACCGTGAAGTGGTGAAGGAGCTGATACAGGATGATCTTAACCAGGTAAAGCTCCACGCGGAACTTCAAGAGATCCTTATTACAGGCTTCAAACATGAAATAATCAGAAAAGACTATAATGATCTTCGTGCTGTTCTTGGCGGAGGAGGAGCCTCAACAAGGGTTGCTGAGGATATGGTCAGCAGCCTGAAGGAGACAGATTCGTGATGATTACAAGAGTCTTCATAACACTTTTAATTGCTCTGTTCCCGCTCACAGCCTACGGTGAGTTGTCAATACGCATCTTTGCACGCACAAAGCCTGTCACGGTAGTTTTCACCCCCGATAACGGAGAGTACCTGCTCAGCGACGGACAGCACGGAGATCTGAGACTTATGCCAGGTGAGACGGTGGCTGTCACACGCCTTGACAGAAGGGTGATATACATGACTCTCTCCGGCATATCCGGTGTGGCAGACTCACTCACATTCACTCCTGCTGGCAGCGGTTCCGTCTTCAGGCTTCGTGCCCCGGCTCGCGACGAGGCGGTGAAGACCCTTGACGGCCTGCTAAAGATAAAGTCATTCCCCGGCTCGCTTCAGATAATTAATGTCACCTCCGTGGAGAGTTATCTGCCCGGTGTGGTCCGTGCAGAGGCAGGCAAGTACGGTCCGCCCGATTACTTCCGGGCGCAGGCCGTGGTGGCGCGTACATATGTGTACAGGAACGCCGGCAGGCATGAACTCGACGGTTATAACCTCTGTGATGACACCCACTGCCAGGTCTACCTCGGACTTATCAGTGAACTCCCGATAATAGAAGCATGCAGGGCAACAGCAGGCCAGGTTCTGATTGACCGCGACAGCATGCTGATTGTGCCAGCCTTCCACGGTAACTGCGGAGGCGTGACAGCCTCGTCTGCAGACGTCTGGCTGGCTGGTTACTCGTACCTCGTCAGTGTCAATGACCCGTGGTGCGGCTATTCGGCCTCATCGGTATGGAAGAAGAGCCTTCCTATGAATGACTGGAACAGTTTTCTGAGATCGAAAGGCATTAGACCCGGAGAAGAGGGCGGACTCTATTCACCTCCTGGAAGCAAGCCGGTAAGAATGATGAACCGTACCGTGCAGGGAAAAAGCATCACCAGCGAAGAGATTCGCCTTCGGTTTGATCTCCGGTCAGCCTACTTCACACTTATACCGGCAGGTGACAGCCTGACGGTGAGCGGCAGGGGATACGGGCACGGTGTCGGACTCTGCCAGGATGGGGCCAAGTCAATGGCGGAAAAAAGAGTCACTTATGACAGGATAATCACCTTTTATTACCCGGGAACCGTTATTACTGACATCAAAAATGCCCGCAGGCCGGTGAGGCCATGAAACTTTTAGATATTTTTACATCAAACTTGAAGTTATGTTTACTCTCTTCAGAAAAGAGATAGCAGGGTTTTTCAGCTCGCTCACAGGCTATATTGTCATGATCGTTTTTCTACTGGCAAACAGTCTGATCATGTGGATCATGCCAGGTCAGTGGAACCTGCTTGACAGCGGCTATGCGGGGCTTGACACACTGTTTGTCCTCTCGCCATGGATTTTCCTCTTCCTGGTGCCTGCCGTTACAATGAGACTCTTTTCCGAAGAGCGCCATTCGGGTACCATGGAGCTGTTGTGGTCACGTCCGGTGGGTGACGGCGCTGTAATCTATGGCAAGTTCCTTGCTTCGGTGACCCTGGTGCTGCTTGCCCTGCTGCCGACAATCGTTTTTGTCATCTCTGTTTGGATATTGGGCGAGACACCCGGAAACTTTGACAGGGGAGGCACAGCAGGATCATTCATCGGGCTCCTGATGCTGGCCGCAGTCTATTCTGCCATCGGCCTCTTTGCCTCCTCCCTGACCGGGAACCAGGTCATAGCCTTCATCATCGCAGCCGTTATCTCATTCATCATGTTCACCGGGTTTGACTCCATCTCCCTGTTTCCGGGCCTCTCGTCAGTGAGCGAGGAGGTGGCAGCGATGGGTATCAACGAACACTATAAGTCCATCAGCAGGGGAGTGCTCGATATCCGCGATGTGGCGTATTTTGTTTTTGTTACGGTCCTTTTCAACGAGGCTGCACGTATCTCTCTTCGCCGGAGCCCGCTGAAGAAACCCCTTGCAGTAATCGCTGCCACAGCAACAGCATGCATATTCATTTCGCTTTTACACATAAGGATAGACCTGACGGAGGACAGGCGCTTTACGCTTGCTGAACCTACCCGGAAGATACTTAAGGAGCTTGACAGGGATGTGCAGGTAGATATCTTCCTTGACGGAGAGATGCCTGTAGGTTTCAGGAAGCTGCGACGCAGTGCCGGACAGTATCTCGATGAGTTCCGTATCATCTCAGGCAGGAGGGTCTCGTATGACTTTATTAACCCATCAGGGTCATCTGACCGCGCTGAACGTGAGAATTACCACAACCTGCTGATGAGCCGCGGACTGATGCCCGTGAATGTGATGGCCTCTGATGGCGAGGGAGGGAGAACACAGAAGAAGATTTTCCCGTCTCTCACAGTCACATCCGGCGAGACGGTAATCCCTGTCAATTTTCTGAGGAACAACCCATCACTGCCAGCCGAGACCAATCTTCTGCATTCAACGGAAGGACTCGAATATGAGATCATCCAGGCTATCGCCACAGCCACGGCGGATACCATCCACACAGTGGCCTTCATTGAAGGACATGGGGAGCTGGAGGAGGTCTACGTGGCAGATCTTACACTCGAGCTTGCAAAATTCTTCAACGTTGACCGGGGTGTGATAGGCGGAAGGCCTGGCATCATTGACCAGTACTCCGCAATAATCATTGCAGCGCCGACAGAACTGTTTGACGAGAAGGATAAGTTCATCATAGACCAGTATATCATGAACGGGGGACGTGTCATGTGGCTGGCCGAGGAGGTCAAGGTGAATGCTGACAGCCTCACATCCGGATCGACCGTTGCACTATATGAACCTCTGACGTTCTCTGACATGCTTTTCAGGTACGGAGCCCGGATCAACCCGGTTATTGTCCAGGATCTTGAGTGCATGCTCATCCCGCTTAAGGTGACCAATCCCGGCGGAGAGGCCCAGTATGTGCCGGCACCGTGGATCTATTATCCCTTGTTGCGGCCCTCAGAGGAGCATCCTGTTACACGTAACCTAAACAGGGTTAAGGCTGAATTTGCTGGTACTGTCGATACTGTTGGACGTGATCCGGGTATTAAAAAGAGTGTACTGCTGACCACCAGCGGCCAGACACGAACGGTTTCTCCGCCGCTTGTGATCTCGCTTGATGAGGCCGATGCGATGCCTGCCGAAGAGATGTTCACTGCCGGAGCAATGCCAGTTGCGGTCCTGCTCGAGGGTACTTTCAGTTCTGTGTTTACAAACAGGATGACCGAAAGCATCATGGGAGCAGCCGGAAGAGAGATTGTTAAGGAGAGCAAACCGACGAAGATGATAGTGGTAGCTGACGGCGATATCATGAGGAACGAGGTCAGCTGGCAGGGCGGGGTGGCGGAGCCACTTACCCTCGGCCTCGACAGGTATACAATGCAGACCTTCGGCAACAAGGATTTCCTGGTCAATTGCATAAACTACCTCGTTAATGATAACGGTCTCATAGAGATGCGTTCGCGCGAGATACAACCCAGGCTCCTCGACCAGGCCCGCATAAAAAGCCAGAGAACCATATGGCAGCTGGTGAATACCATGGTACCGGTGATTATAATCATCCTCGCCGGAATTGCCTATAACATGCTGAAGCGGAGGCATTATATTTCATTGAAATAAATTTGTTTGAGGGTAAGATAATTTTTTGTAATATTGATAAACCGGCATCCAAAGCAGACAACTCACTAAATCAATGAGTTGCCGGTTTAATTAAGACATAATTCGGGATAACTTAAAAGAATGACAATATGAAATTTGTTGTATCAAGCACGGAACTGCTCGGTCATCTGCAGGCGATAAGCAGGGTGATCAGTTCAAAGAATACACTGCCAATCCTTGACAATTTTCTGTTCAACATCAGCGGCAATGACCTGGAGATAACGGCCTCCGACCTGGAGTCTACTCTCATCACCCGCATGAGGCTTGATAACATCACAGGAGGAGGAACCATTGCACTGCCTGCCAGGATACTTCTTGATACGCTGAAGGAGTTCTCCGAGCAGCCACTGACTTTTGATATCAACCCTGATACTATGGCTGTTGTCATTAACTCCGAGAACGGTCGTTTCAGCATTGTCGGACAGAACGGCATCGATTTTCCTGTATTGCCTGTCATCAAACAGGAGAAGCGCTTCAGCTTCAATGTCGCAGCCGACGTACTGCTTGCCGGCATTACAAGGACGCTTTTTGCCACCGCCGATGATGAACTCAGGCCGGTAATGGGTGGTATTCTTGTTGAGGCCTCTACAGGAAAGCTTACCTTCGTGGCCTCCGACGCCCATAAGCTGGTAAGATACCAGAGGAGCGACGCAAGGGCCGATGACAGTGCTTCGTTCATCCTTCCGAAAAAACCCGCCTCACTTCTGAAGAACATTCTCCCCAAAGAGAGCGGTGTTGTGTCAGTAGAGTTCGATGACAGGAACGCCTTCTTCAATCTCTCAGATTACAAGGTTGTATGCCGCCTGGTGGAGGGCAATTACCCTAACTACAATTCGGTAATCCCGAAGAACAACCCGCGTAAGGTACGTATTGACAGGCTGGAGTTATACAACATCCTCCGCCGGGTCTCCGTCTTCTCTAACCAGGCCAGCAACCTGGTAAAGCTGCAGTTCACCCCCAACCAGATAACCGTTTCTGCACAGGATGTTGACTTCTCAATCTCGGCATATGAACGTCATAAGTGCCTCTATGAAGGAGATGACATGGAGATAGGATTCAAGTCGGTCTTCCTGATTGAGATACTCTCAAACATTGCATCTCAGGATGTGATAATTGAGCTGGCAGACCCCACGAGGGCAGGGCTCTTCCTACCCGCAGAGACGGCAAATGAGGATGAGGACCTCCTCATGCTTCTGATGCCGATGATGATAAACGCCTGAGATAACGGCAGATATGGAGCTTAACCTGAGAAAACCCCTGGTCGTCCTTGATCTTGAGACCACGGGGGTGAGCATCGCTTCTGACCGCATCGTCGAATTCTCCGCTCTGAAAGTTTCACCCGGAGGCTCAGAAGAGTGGCTGACCCTGAGAATCAACCCCGGCATACCCATCTCACCTGAAGCAACACGTGTACATGGTATCACCGATGCCGATGTAGCCAATGAACCGCATTTTAAAGATGTGGCAAAGAAGATTGCGGCATTTGTGGAAGGCTGTGACCTGGCAGGATTCAATTCAATGAAATTTGATATCCCAATCCTCTGCGAGGAGTTTCTGAGGGTTAATGTCGACTTCAACCCGGCACGCCACAGGTATGTTGACGTGCAGGTAATCTTCCATAAGAAGGAGCAACGTACCCTGGGGGCCGCATATAAGTTCTATTGCCATAGAGAGCTTGAGAATGCCCACAGCGCCCAGGCTGATACCGCTGCCACCTATGAGATACTGAAAGCCCAGCTCGACAGATATCCTGACCTGGAGAACGACATCGAGAAGCTTTCTTCATTCAGCGCGTTCAACAACAATGCCGACCTGGCCGGCCGTATCGTATTCAACGAGCAGGGCGCAGAAGTATTCAATTTCGGCAAACACAAGGGCAAGCCTGTAGAACAGGTGCTGAAGGAGGAACCTTCATACTACTCCTGGATGATGAACGGCGATTTCCCGCTGAACACAAAACAGGTGCTTACTGCCATCAAGCTGCGCTCATTCGGGAAAGCCTGACAACAGGATGAAAATAATCTGCGTTGGCCTTAATTACCGGAAGCATGCGGCGGAGATGAACCGTCCGGTGCCGGCTGAGCCAATGGTTTTTCTCAAGCCAGATTCGGCCATACTGAAAAAGAATAAGCCTTTCTTCATACCTGACTTTTCCGAAGACCTCCAGTATGAGGCCGAAATCGTTCTGCGTATTTCAAAACTTGGAAAAGGCATTTCCGCAGGGTATGCAGGACGTTATTTTGATGCCCTGACAGTGGGGATTGACTTTACGGCACGGGACCTGCAGAATAAATTTTCGAAGGCCGGTCACCCGTGGGAGCTCTCAAAGACCTTCGACGGTTCTGCACCACTGGGTACTTTCATTGCAAAGGAGAAATTCACTGACATGGCAGATATCAGTTTTACCCTCGACATAAATGGAATCAGGAAGCAGACAGGAAACACCTCTGATCTCATCTTTTCTTTTAATGACATAATATCTTATGTATCAAGATATTATACTTTGAAGACCGGTGATCTGATCTTTACCGGGACACCTTCAGGAGTGGGGCCCGTTCATAAAGACGATAACCTTGTTGCCTCACTGGAAGGTGAGACCGTGCTGGATTTTTTTGCCAGGTAGCCATTTGGTTTCCCTCATTCTGATATCGCTTCCGGAAGCCCTGTTACAAGAGTCTTATTGACTATATGTCTTCTCAGATAGCGTCGGAGACGAGTCCTCTCCCATGCCGCTTAATTGAAGTGATCAGTCTGCGGAGGTCGTTTTCATCAGTCATAGCGTTCATGAGTGCGGTGCGCAGCCAGATGGTGCCATCAAGCTCCGTCTGAACGAGGTAGAACTCACCGCTCCTGACTATCTCCTTTCTTATCCTCCTGTTGAGTTCATTCAGCTTTTCCCGGGTTGATCCGGCCGGAGCATACCTGAAACAAACGATATTTGACTCAGGAGTCACTGCAAGCTCCATATCGCTCTCAGCCCTGATGGCTTCAGCGAACCACAAAGCAAGATCATAACGGCTGTCGATATACCTTCCCAGGATTTCGTCGCCGTAGTATTTTACCACTGCCCAGGCCACGATTCCAAGGGCGCTTTTTGTGCACTCCAGCGTTCTTTTTGCCCCATTGAACCATTCATTTTCGTCCTGTTTGTCAAACAGGTATCCTGCTTTCTGGGCGAATGTCTCGTATGACCGTTTGCCGTCACGAAAGAGCACCATTGTGTTTAGTCCGGGTGTTAGTAACATCTTGTGAAAGTCGAGCACAATGGAGTCGGCATGTTCTATCCCTTTGACCAGGTGCCTGTACCTGTCGGAGAAGAGCACTCCGAGGCCATGAGCTCCGTCAACATGGAACCAGAGGTTGTTTTCGCGGCAGAATGCGGCAATCTCCTCAAGGTTGTCATATGTGCCCGTTGCTGTTGAGCATGCATTGGCAGCCACGCATATCACCCTTATTCCCTTTTCTTCGGCCTTTTGCTTTGTCTCCATCAGGAGTTGTGTCTGCATGGCGTAGCGGCTGTTGTAGGGAATCCTGATTACCGACCCGGCGCCAAGTCCTATCACCTTCGCATTGCGAGAGACACTGTAATGCGACTGGTCGGAGATGATGATTCCTACCGGCCTGTCGTGTCTCACACCCTCCTCCCAGATGTTGTACTCACTCATTGCCTGGCGCGCTGCAAGCAGACCTGTCAGGTTACCTGCGCTGCCTCCGTGGGTGAAGATGCCGTCAGCCTCACTGCCGAAGCCTGTCAGCCGGGCCATGTATCTCACAACGTTTCGCTCTGCAGCCATTGCTGCCGGACCCATCTCGTAGACTGCCACACCGTTGTTGAGCAGGGTGGTGCACATCTGCGCTATGATGCCGGCCGTCAGGGGAGGAGTGTTCTGATGCCCTACAAAACGCGGGTGATGCATGTGATTCATGCTTTCTATGACCTTGCGGACAAAACTACTGAGGGGCAGATTACTGTTGGCAGGATTGTCAAAGGCAAACTCCATTACCAGATCATCAGGCTCAACATTCCTTAGAACCGGCATCTCACTGCGGGAGATAGCCTGACCCAGGTAGTCGGCAAGTATATCAATCATTTCATGCCCCTGCCGACGGAACTCCTCGCTATCATAGGTTTGATTAAGCTTATCGTCTGACATAAGTGATCAGTTTCTGTGCAATTAAAGATTGACTTGCTTCATTATACGGCCTACAGGATATAACCGGGTCCTCCTCTCGAGCTCAGACACCGGGGTGTTCTGATAAAGCCACTGAAGCTGCACCACCGGGTCGTTGGCCATTCGTTCATCTTCACTGCGGGCTTTGTCAAAGGCAGCCCTGATGTTGGGGTCACTGTCAAGAAGCACCTTCAGATGGCTCTCAAACCCCCAAACGGAATACCAGTCCTGTCCCTCGAGGAAAGAGTCAAAAAAGTTCCACGCAAAGAATCCTGATTCGCTCTGCGGTTCAAGCATGCAGACGATGTATTTGTTTGCCCGTTGATTGAGAGGGATGATATAATCTCCTTTAAGATATTCCACCTCCTGGCTCGCCGTCCTCAGTTGCACCTTACTGTTGAAATAGTGACCCTGGGTTGCCCGTTTTGCCGGCTCAAAGCTGTCAATATAATAGGTCTCGACGGTGAGGGTGGTATCATTCTGTAACTGGCGCATTGATACACCGTTCGCGCGAAGCCGTTCAATGACAGCCTCCCACGCAAAGGGAACAATATAGGCCTCGGGAGCGGCAACGGTGACAGCAGGTACGAAATAGTTATAGTACCTGATTGTGTCAGTGTAAGGCTTTTCATGGTTATAGAAGCCTGTCTTTCTTCCGGTGATGGGGGTGATGGTCTCCTCGTACCTGTATCCGCGGTATTCCAGCAGATCCCACCTGGTGGTGTCCTGTTCCCAGTCAATAACGTATTCCGCGGCGCTGATAGTGCGACGGTTGGCTTCCTCCCTCATCCTAAGAATATCCTTGTGGTTCAGTGAAGTAAACCGCACCAGTTCCGATATGAACTGGAGGGTGCCTTTTACGCGCTCCGTGTATGGCTTGTAGACGAGGGTCTCGGTCATGAACCCGAAAGAGTTGAAGAGCGCTGAGTACCCGGTTGAGTAGTAAGCGTGTTCCTCAAACCCGATAATTGCCTTTATCTCACCTCTGTCAGTGTACTGGACATAGGGCACCATTTCATTGTCATGCGCCGTTTTCATGCGGTCATAGAGTTCAGGCATCATCTCTCCCCGGAAAAACTCTTCCATCTCCGGAAACATCTTCTCAGGCTGTGTTGCTATAAGTGTCACGGTGAACTGGTGATCTGATCCGTTTGTTGTATGAGTATCAAGGAAGACATCCGGATCGAGGTAACTGTAGATCTCTGCAAAGGCGCGTGCATCACGTGAATCCTGCTTGACGAAGTCGCGGTTAAGATCGAGGAACCGGGTATTGCGACGGGCTCCCTTCTCATCGGGGCCGTTCTGGTTTATTCTCCAGTACTGGCTGCGGGCCAGGGCACCGCCGATATTATAAACCGGGATGATTGCCACCACGGTGTTCCGCAGGTATTTCTTCATTCCATCTTTGTTGGCAAGGATATCAGCGGCATACTGTGCGCTGGCATCTATACCTTCAGGTTCACCCGGGTGGATGCCATTGTTGATGAGAACGATGGCTTTACCCTGCCTGCGGGCAGTCTCCGGCTCAGACTCCCCGTCGCCGCTGATTATAAATAGGTGCAGCGGTCTGCCGGCATCGGTCATACCCATCTCAAGCAGGGTAGCCTCCGGATAGAGACTGTCAAGTTCAGTATAAAAGCTGATGGCCTCTTCCCAGGTCAGGCTGTGGTTCTCATCATACCTGAGCGCAGGAGTGAGGCTCCTCTCCTGCGCGTGGAGACCTGCGGTCAGAAGGAGTGAGAGAGTTGCAATGCAGAGCTTTTGTTTCATCTTATTTTTTCTGTGAAGTAGTCGGTTACGATCCTGGCGTTAATTCTCTGCTCCCCAACGATGTCAGGGAACATATGGTAAGTGGTTTCGAGGTGTCTGAAACGTGACATTACATTGGATATGATCTTGCGTGGCATCTCGTTCTCCGGGATGCCTCTCATAGCATATATCTCTTTATAACGTTCTATACCCGTCTGTCCGAATGCATCCATGTCATCGGCGACGGAGATGACAGCTGCCAGTGAAGAGGGATCGGAGAGAGCCTGGTACTCCTTGTCGTCATGCTTCTCCACGGCATCGAGAATTTCCTGCCTGTCCGCGTTGTTTAAATTGCTGCTGTCAAGAAATAAGCTGCACAGCTGACGGCTCTCCCGGCCATGGTCGGGGCCGTGGTTCACCGTTAGCCCTGTGTCATGAAAGAAGGATGCTATGATAGCTTTCTCAGGAAGGCGTGGATCGGTTACCATCCCTGCAGTGTAAAGCTGTTCCAGCAGGACCGCGGCGTTCTTCCATACACGCTCATGGTGCAGATGATCATGAGAAGGCATGGAACTGCTTTCAAACAGTCTCCTGCACTCCCCGGTCAGGATACCCAGGTACCTGCTCTCTGCGTCAGAAATTAAGCGTTGTGGCATTTCCTATATGAAAAAAGCAAAAGTAAAAACTTTTGCTTTTTGTCACCTGTCGGGGTGCGAAATTAGCGTGGCAGCATACTTTCAGCAAGGTCCAGTACTGTTGTGTCTTCTATGGTGACTATTCCCCCTTCGGGTCCTTTTTCTATGTGGATCCCGGCACTCTGCCCACGATCGAAGTTCCAGCCTCCGAAATAATTCCTGACGGTTTCCTCGGACATGTCAAGCT
>JBFYPM010000119.1:0-12835 GCA_041303295.1 Bacteroidales bacterium | reverse complement strand
GCAAGCAGAACCTAAAAAAAATTATGGCTCAGGAAGACATCTTTAAGAAACTTGTCGCTCACTGCAAAGAGTACGGCTATGTGTTTCCCTCAAGTGAAATTTATGACGGGCTTGGGGCAGTATATGACTATGGCCAGTACGGCGTAGAGCTGAAAAATAATATTAAAAAATACTGGTGGGACAGCATGGTTCTGCTTCATGATAATATTGTGGGACTTGATTCAGCGATATTCATGCACCCGACAATCTGGAAAGCCTCCGGGCATGTAGATGCCTTCAATGACCCGCTGATTGACAATAAGGACAGTAAGAAGAGATACCGTGCCGATGTTCTGATTGAGGAACAGCTTGAAAAGCTCGACGAGAAAATTGAGAAGGAGATTGAGAAGGCCAGAAGCCGTTTCGGAGATAAGTTTGACGAGGCGCTATACAGGTCAACCAATCCGCGTGTTGTTGAGATCAGGGATAAATATGATCTCCTGCACAAAAGATTCGTTGATGCCATGACTGGCCCTGACCTCGCAGAACTGAGGCAGATAATTGTGGACAACGAGATCGTGTGCCCCATCTCCGGCACCAAAAACTGGACCGATGTCAGGCAGTTTAACCTAATGTTCGCCACGGAGATAGGATCAACCTCCGACGGAGCCCTGAAGATTTATCTCCGTCCAGAAACGGCACAGGGAATCTTCGTCAACTTTCTGAATGTCCAGAAGACCGGCCGCATGAAGCTTCCATTCGGTATAGCACAGATAGGCAAGGCCTTCAGGAATGAGATTGTGGCACGCCAGTTCATCTTTCGCATGCGTGAATTCGAGCAGATGGAAATGCAGTTTTTTGTCAAACCAGGTACAGAGCTGGAATGGTTCGGCAAATGGAAAGAGGCGAGGATGAAGTGGCACAAGGCTCTGGGCTTCGGTGATGCCAATTACCGTTTTCATGATCATGACAAGCTTGCTCATTATGCCAATGCGGCTGCAGACATAGAATATAAATTCCCGTTTGGATTCAAGGAGGTGGAAGGGATCCACTCCAGGACCGACTTTGATCTTAAACAGCACCAGGAATACAGCGGGAAGAAGATGCAGTACTTCGATCCTGAGCAGAATGAATCATATATCCCGTATGTCATTGAGACATCCATAGGCGTTGACCGCATGTTCCTGCAGGTGATGGCAGCCTCATACCATGAGGAGGACCTCACCAAAGAAGGCGGGCCTGCTGACAGCAGGGTCGTTCTCAGGCTCCCGCCAGTGCTTGCCCCGGTGAAGCTGGCTGTGCTCCCGCTGGTAAGAAAGGATGGTCTGCCTGATATCTCAAGACAGATAATGGATGACCTTAAATTCGACTTCAACTGCCAGTATGACGAGAAGGACTCGATAGGCAAACGTTACCGCAGACAGGACGCAATAGGCACACCCTACTGCATTACAATTGATTATCAGACCGCTGAAGACAGTACCGTTACAATAAGGTACCGTGACTCAATGCTTCAGGAACGAGTGCCTGTAGCACAGCTGAGGGCAATCATTGCCGGAAAGGTCAGCATGCAGGAGCAACTGAAAAGACTCTGAGATGAGATCAAGGCCGGCAAAGGTTCTGATAATAACCTACTACTGGCCTCCAAGCGGAGGCGCGGGGGTACAGCGCTGGCTCAAATTCACCAAATATCTTCCCTCATCCGGATGGATTCCTCTGATCCTGACTGTTAAACCTGAATATGCGACCTATCCATTTAAGGATACCTCACTGTATGGCGAAATACCATTGGACGTGGAGGTAAACAGGACTAAGGCGCTGAATTATTTCACCCTGTACAACAGAGACCAGTCGAAAATACCACATGCAGGATTTGCCTCGGGAGCAGACAAGGGACTCAAAGCCAGGGTCAGCCGTTTCATCCGCGGTAACCTCTTCATTCCAGACCCCCGGAGAGGATGGAACAGGTATGCCTACCGGAAGGCCTGTGAGCTGATTAAATCTGAGCACATAACCCACATAGTTACTACCAGTCCGCCACATTCCACTCAGCTTATCGGGCTGAGGCTGAAGCGCCGGTTTCATCATATAAAGTGGGTGGCAGACATGAGAGACCCATGGACGGATATTTACTACTATGATATGTTCAGGCCTTCATTGCCGGCGAGGATGCTTGACAGGCAGATGGAAAAGAATGTGCTGACAAGAGCCGATGCTGTAATTACCGTGGGACAGACCCTGGCGTCAATCCTGACAGCGAAGGCTGAGGGTCTTGAGAATAAGATACATGTTCTGCCAAATGGCTTTGATGAAGAGGATTTTGAGGGTGTAGCGCCTACCCTGCCCGGGAAATTTACAATCACATATGTCGGGACTCTCTCTCCAGCCTATCCTGTTGCGGGGTTCATCAGTGCCCTGACTGAGATCAGGTCCGGAGGCAGGCCGGTGGCGCTGAAGTTCGTCGGCACCGTTCCGGAGCCAGTCAGGGAGATGTTCCCTGCTGAGGAGGACGGAAGTAGTCCTGAATTCATCCAGTATTGTGAGCATCCGGTCGCAATAAGACATATGATGGATTCGAGCCTGTTACTGCTGATCATCCCTGATCACCCGTCGAACAGGTCCATACTCACCGGAAAAATATTTGAGTACCTGGCAACAGAAAAACCCATTTTGTTCCTGGGCCCGGATGACGGAGATGCAGCCCGCCTGCTGTCGCTTTGCGGCTACAAAGGAATCTACGGTTATAATGATGTGGAGGGTATCCGCGACTTTATTCTGCGAGTGGCTGAAGGCAAACCTGTTAAGCGAAGCGGACACCACCTGGAGTATTCTCGCAGAGCACTGACTGTCAAGCTCGGAGAACTGCTCGACAGAGTTCTATAGCCTTTTCTTTATCCCTGATGTGATGGCACCGAACAGTCCGGTCATGTCACCGGAGAGCCTCCAGAAATAAACTCCGGCAATGAAAATGACTGTCACCAGAAGGCTTCTGGCAATGATATCAGCATACAGTGAGATCTGGGGCATAAGATATCCTGCCGCAGTGGCCACAAGCGCTACAAATGTCATTTTCAGATGCGCCACACTGTAGGGCCAAAGACCAAACCTTTTGCCAACCACAAGGACCCCCAGAACATTGTATATAATATTCGATATCATTGCGGCAAGGGCGGCACCGGTTATTCCAAAGAGGGGAATAAGTATCATACTGGTCGCTACAAAAAGCACTATCAGGATGAACATGAGCCAGGTCTGATACCTGTACAGCGATGAAGTGCTCAGTACTACCCCGTTAATTCCTGCTGAAACACTGATCAGGTTGCCCAGGCCTATTAAAATGATCACAGCAGCACTGTTGCCATACACATCAGGCAGGAGTCGGAAGATATTGTCAATGTTGACCATCAGTCCGATAAAAATCAACAGCCCTAAGGCATACTGGTTTATGCTGCTCCTCGAGTACATATCGTCAATCGTAACAAGGTCTTCCTTCTTCCATGACTCAGCCAGGAAAGGGATTGAGATCTTGGCGACAGACCTACCAGGCAGTAATATAAGAACGGCAAAATAGGATGCGATTGAGTAGATACCAACCTCGCCTTCTCCAAGGTAACGGTTGATAAACAATTTATCGAGGGTGGTCAGTGTTATAGTGCTGAAGCCTGTCAGTATCCCGAAAAGACACAAAATGATAATCTCCCTGCGCAGTGACCTGGTGATGAATCCCGGCTCCGGCTTAAGTGATATTTCGCCCCTGAGAAACAGGCTTATGAAGATGATTATAAGGAGCACTCCCTGTGAGACAACATAGCCGAATACATAGCCGTCAAAATCAATCACCCCCACCCAGAAGAGACCAATCAGTACAAGGTTAAGGACCCGGAAGAGGAACTCTCTGAGAAACGTTCCAAGAACAGCGTCATACAGTACTTTATTGTAGTTGTCAAGTAGATTGAACAGCAGGGTTACAAGCAGCAGCGCCGGGAGATAAAAGGAGTACCGGGCAATCAATGGTGATCGCTCCATGTTGGCAATCTCAAAATGAGGCGAGTACAATTTAAGAAATATCAGTGCTGCAAGAAAGCCGGCGAGGGTGATAACCAGTGAGAGTATCAGGAAACCATGATGCCTTCCCCTTGTATCCCTGAAATAGGGAAAGAGCCTGTTGATTACATTGGTAAACCCGAGACTCGAAAACTGAGCCAGCATGGTGGCAAAGGAGAGTAACAGCTGAACTACTCCTATTTCACCGGTGGTGAAAATTTTTGGCGAGAGAAGAACAATGTTTACAAAACCAAGCAGCGCACCAAGATACGACCACGCTGTCCCGCGAAGTGTCTGCTTCTGAACTATTCCCATTTAACTCTCTTGTACCGGCAAATGTATAATAATATACTCATTTGATTTAAGGATCAGTTGGTGTATTTTTGTCGGATGATATCTAACCGGGTAAATTCCATATAAAGTCTGTTACATGAAAATGAGTGCATTGAAATCCGCCCTGCCGCATCTTATTGCGGTTCTTGTCTTCACCGTGATCTCATTTCTCTATTTCTATCCTGTTCTTGAAGGCAGGAAGATCAATGCGCATGACACGAAAGTATACGAGGGATCCTCGAAGGAGATCAGTGACTACCGTTCACAGTATGGTAAGGAACCGCTCTGGACCAACTCGATGTTCGGAGGGATGCCGGCATACATGATCTCGGCCCTCTACCCGGGTAATCTCTTCAAGCATCTTGACAATTTCCTGAAGAGCTACAAGACTCCCGTTGCGGCGCTCTTTCTGTCAATGCTGGGGTTCTATATTCTTCTGTTATTCTGCAGGGTCAACCCCTGGCTTGCCATGGCAGGGGCAATCGCTTATGGGTTTGCCTCATACCTGTTCGTAAGCCTCTCGGCCGGTCATAATACAAAAGCCTATGCTATGGCCTATATGGCGCCGGTAGTAGGTAGCGTCATCTATTCATTCCGACGGCACGCCCTGACCGGAGCCACATTGTTTGCCTTGTTCCTGTCACTCGAAATAATGGCCAACCACTTCCAGATAACCTATTATACCGGGCTTATCGTATTGATTTTTGGCATTTTCGAATTGGCGGAGGCCATAAAAAAGAAGGCCCTCCCCTCATTCCTGAAGACTCTGGGAATCCTGGTTGTGGCTGCACTGATTGCATTCAGCGTTAATTTCGCTTCGCTCTATTCAACATGGGAGTACAGTAAGGAATCTACCCGCGGGAAAAGCGAACTCACGAAAGCTGAAGGCAGCAATGAAAAAGGCCTCGACAAGGAGTATATTACCCAGTGGAGTTACGGGATAGGGGAGTCGCTTACCTTTCTTATACCCAATTTCAGGGGTGGAGCAACAGCACCCTTCCCGAAGGATTCGGAGACTGTAAAGGCTCTGCGTAAAAATAATATGGGGCAGGCACAGGGACAGCTGTACAGGTACTGGGGGACACAACCCTCAACCAGCGGACCGGTCTATTTCGGGGCAGTAGTGCTGTTTCTCTTTGTGCTGGGACTCCTTATAGTCAGAGGCAGGGAGAAATGGTGGCTCCTGACAGCTGTTCTTCTCTCACTGTTCCTTTCATGGGGTAAAAACCTTATGCCGCTGACTTCACTCTTCATAGATTTCTTCCCGGGATACGACAAATTCAGGGCAGTATCAATGACCCTGGTGATTGCCGGAGTGTGTGTGCCGCTCCTCGGAGTGCTGGCTCTTAAGGCAATTACTGACGGCTCGGTATCAAAAGAAAAGGCCCTTAAATCTGTCATTACAGCTTCACTTGTAACAGGTGGCCTGGCATTATTGTTTTTTCTGATACCGGGGATTGCGGGTTCGTTTCTGAGACCTGATGAGAACTCGCTGCCTGATTCGCTGGCATGGCTCAGGGATGCAATGATAGCAGACAGAAAAATGATGGTGCGTGCCGATGCCTTAAGGTCAGCCCTGTTGATTACCGGTGGAGCGGCCTTGCTGTGGTTCTTCCTGAAAGATAAACTGAAACTCCGGTTTTTAATCATGGCCCTCCCGGCGTTATTCCTCATTGACCAGATTCCTGTTGCTGCCCGGTTCCTCGGTGCCTCAAATTTCGAGACAAAGAGATCGGCCGTGAACTCTTTCGCCCCAACCGAAGCGGATAAGGAGATATTAAGTGACCAGGGGGAATTCCGCGTACTGAATCTTACTGTCTCAACGTTCAATGATGCCTCAACCTCGTACCATCATCATTCGATTGGAGGATACAGCGGTGTGAAGATGAAAAGATACCAGGAACTGATTGAATCATCCCTGTCGGATGACATAAACGCACTTATTACCAGTCTCAGGTCCGCCACCTCACTGGAGGAGGCCGAGGGTGTAATGAAAAACCTGAACGCTCTGAACATGCTTAATACCAGATATATAATCATCGACCCTGGTACATCACCGCTTTTAAACAAATTTGCCGCAGGCAATGCCTGGCTGGTTGAAAGGGTTAGATTTGTTGAAAATGCAGATGCTGAACTCCTGGCGATCAGAACCTCAGATCCGCTCAGCGAGGCCGTTGTTGACAGGAGGTTCTCCGACATGATTACCGTCACCAACACCCAGGGCGCGCCTTCTGATACCATATACCTGGAATCATATGAACCAAACAGGCTGACATACAAGGCAACACTTTCGACAGAACGGGTCGCCGTCTTTTCAGAGATTTATTATAAGAACGGGTGGCAGGCCTACATCAATGATACGCCGGCCGGGCATTTCAGGACTGATTACGTTCTCAGAGGCATGTCTCTGCCATCCGGAAACCATACGATAACCTTCCACTTCGAACCTCAGTCATACAAGACAGGAAACAGGGTCTCCCTGGCTGGTTCGGTAATTCTTCTGGCTTTGTTACTAATTGCTGGCATTCAGGGATTTAAAGCTATGCGCAGGGATGACTGAAAAAATGGTGTGCCTTGTCTGCGGAGAGCCTGATTTCACAGACCTGTTTGTCGCACAGGATATGCTCGTCACCGGGGAGAGTTTCGTTATCAGAAAATGTGTCTCATGTGGCTTCGCATTCACTGCAGATGCTCCTGCCGAAAATGAGATAGGCAGGTATTATGTTTCAGAGGATTACATCTCGCATTCTGACAAAAAAAGGAATCTTACAGAATATTTCTACCACCTTGCCAGGAGCTTCATGCTTGGAAGAAAAAGGAGCCTGGTTTCCCTGGTGACTCAGAGGAAAACGGGCACTCTCCTTGACATAGGAAGCGGCACCGGATACTTTGCTTCATTCATGCAGAATAAGGGCTGGACGGTCAGCGGAATTGAGCTGAATGACCAGGCGAGAGAAACTTCTGTTTCCTTATTTGGAATCAAAGTTTTTCCACCGTCAGAGGTTACTCGTATTGAAGACCGGACAGCCGACTGCATTACATTCTGGCATGTCCTGGAACATCTATATGACCCGGAGATGTGGCTGAGGGAGGTTAACCGAATCCTTAAAGATGAAGGCCGGTGCATTATAGCTGTACCAAATCTTAACTCCGCTGATGCCTTATGGTTCGGTGACCTGTGGGCCGCACTGGATGTTCCCAGACATCTGTGGCATTTCACTCCACCGGCCCTGATTCGCTTCATAGAGGCCAACGGATTTAAATGCCATGAGGTACGGGCTTTGCCTTTGGATGTATTCTATATCTCCATTTTAAGTTACAGGAACCGTCGCCACAGGCTTCCCCTGCTGCGGGGCCTGCTGACAGGCGCTTACCTGGCGGCTGGCAATCTCATGAAAAGAAACAGGTCCAGCTCCCTTATTTACGTAATATCCAAACAGATCTCCTAGTACCTGTCCAGCCAACGGTACTTCCTGGGCGTGTCTCCGAACCTGACTGCCATAATGAATTCATGCGAGCCGTAGGTCGACATCTGAATTGAATTGAGAGTAAAATCAAAGGAGTAGCCGAAAAACAACCTGTCTCTCCTTACTCCCACATTGGCAATGATAGCGCTGCCGGTCCTGAAGGTTGCCCCAACCCATATCCTGTTATCATAGGAGTAGGTAACACCAATATCTGCCTGGGGTCTCAGCTGTTCCGACATCTTGACAAGCAGCGACGGCTGGATTAAGGTCTTGTTGTCAGGTTCAAAGTCATAGTTACCGAAAAGGTAATAAGACCTCTGCAGCTTCAGATCCTTGTATGCCTGGCTCCCGGTCCTGATGAATCCTTCCATCAGCTCCTGAGCTGAAAATCCCACGGCAAACTTCCTGTTCAGGAGATAAACTCCGAAATTGAAATCCGGGACGAATATCCCCTTCCTGAAATCAGTGTTCATCCAGGGTTCATCAGGGTCTTCGAATTGTATTTGCCTCTGGTCAATCTTGTAATGGTACCCGGTGAATGCCAGTCCGAAAGAAAGCTGAGTTCCGCCTTGAAGCCAAATATGATATGCGTATGATGTAGAGAATCCGGTGCGGCGAACCAGGCCGTTGATATCAGAATATATGGTGCCCCCCAGACCCACTTTTCCTTCGGTATGAGGCTTGAAGATCCTATTGTTGAATAAGTTCTCCCTGATTATATACTTCTGCTTCAGAACGCGTCCCTGAAAGCTCAGGGAGTAAGTCCGGGGTGCACCCTGATATCCTGCCCACTGTTGTCTTGTTGTCAGGTTGATGCTTGTATACCCGTCACTGCCGGCCACAGCAGGATTAATGAGGTACTTGTTAAAAAGATACTGGCTGTAAACAGGCAGATTCTGTGCATCAACAACAAGTGCAAGCGCCAGCGCAACAACTGTCAGCAATCCCTTTTTCACCTTACATGCTCCTTTGCTTTTGTACATACTTTACCTGATAATGGTCACATGTCCGACAATAGGCTTCTCTCCGTTGTGAAGATCGATAGCATAATGATATGAATCCATCGGGAGTAATTTACCGTTGGAGGCACGTCCGTCCCAGGGGTCAGGATATCCTTTTTCGGATTTCCATACCATTTCTCCCCACCTGTTAAGAATGATCACTTCAGCTTCAGAATAAAGTTGAATCCTTGCTATATTCCAGTATTCGTTTATCCCGTCTCCGTCAGGGGAGAAAGCATTTGGAATCCCAACGCATATTTCATTCACAGGATTAAGAGTCACTGAGTCGGACAGAGAGCAACCGTTGAAGTCGCGCACCTCAACTATGTATAAACCTGGTACCAGGCCGGTTACCTGCTGGGTGGTCAGGCCATTGTTCCAGCTGAAACTGTAAGCCCCCTCACCGCCTGTTACCCCTGCAAATATGCTTCCGTCATCGCTCTCAGGACAATACGGGGAGGTCATGCTGAAGGAGATCACCAGCGAGTCAGGCTGGATAAGGGTAAGTGATGTGTCAGCAGTACAACCATTAGCATCCGTAATGATTACTTCATGCAGACCTGCCCGGAGATCATTTCTTGAAAAGCCTGAAAGGCCGTCTGACCATATGTAGGTTGATGTGCCCGCTGCATTTACAGGGGTAATATCAACCCTGCCTGTGGCATCTCCATTACAGCCGATATTATAGCTGCCTCCGGCACTGGGCCATACAACCAATGACATACTGATCTGACCGGGAGAAACCAGGGTAAACGATTCAGTTATATTACACATATTCGCATCGGTGACAGTCACGGAATAAGTCCCCTCCCTGAGGTTGTAGATTGAATCGGTATCCGTGGCCGTGTACCCGTCAGGTCCGCTCCATGAGTATGTATAGGGTGCCATACCGGTCCGGGGGATAAATCTGAGCCATCCGTCTGACCTGCCCAGGCAGCTTACATTGAAACCATTATAATCAGAATGGCGTGACTCGAGAGTGAGCGGTTCCGGAATTGTCAGGTCTGTATCGGCTGTCATAATGCAGCCATAGGCATCAGTCACTGTAACCAGGTAGTTCCCGGGCGTTAGTCCTGAAATATCTTCAACTCCTGATGTGTAGCCTGAAGGACCCTCCCAGGCAATCAGGTACGGAGTCATGCCTCCGGTAACTGAGAGATCGATTGCCCCATCGGTGTAAGCCGGAGCCGTCAGACAGGTAATTTCAGAAACACTGAGTGACAGCACCAGCGGCATCGGCTGTGTCAGCACCGCACCTCTGTCTGCAGTACACCCGTTGGCGTCAGTTACATAAACTCTGTAAGAACCGGCCACAACAGCTTGATCCTCCTGGGTGCTTGACCAGGCAGGGTTGCTTTCGTCTTTCCATTCATAAGCATATGTACCCGGCCCGCTACCACCCGAAACCGTAATGTCAATAGTGCCTTGCTCACCATTGCAGCCGATATTATACAAGCCATCACCGGTGAGTGATTTGATAACCATAATGCTAACAGAATCAGGTTCTGTAAGTGTATACTGGTAAGTCCTGTGGCATGCGTTCCCATCGGTAACGATAAGTTCATAGGCTCCGGCCGTAATATTGGTGATTGATGCCGTTGAAGCGGTATAGCCATCCGGGCCCGTCCATGCGTAGTTATATGCACCGGTGCCCCCGTCGAACTGAAGGTTTATGTACCCGTCGTTCCGTCCGAAACAGGAGATCTCATAATTGCCGTCTGTGCTGGAGGATATCTCCTCTGCAAGAAGGTCAATGCCGTCAGGCTCGGTAATAGTATCTGTGAAATGGAACACACATCCCCAGCTGTCGGTTACTGCCAGGTGATAAGTTCCTGCAGGTATATTGACTAGAATGCTGTCGGTGGCGATTCCGGTTATCACTCCTCCGTCTGAGGCAGTCCAGAGATAAGTATAAGGTGCCCTGGTGCTGACATAGACTGTGTCAGCCCCATCCATATACCAGCTTCTGATGCTGCTTACCCAGATAGATCCATCATTGTAGCTCTCGCAGGAGATGTTGTGTCCTTCATAATCAGATTTGTCAAATACTACTGTGGTAGCGGGCGCCTCGTAAAGCGTCCTGAACTCAGTCTCCTTGCATCCATTGGCATCTTCAACAATCAGGAGATACTCTCCGGGAACAATGTTATCGAGGAAGATGAAGTTATCCTCCGGAGGCATCCATCCCTGATATATTGTATCCGTCATGTTCAGAATAAGGTAATAGTAATATGGAGGAGCCTCTCCCTCTGTTAGTGCCATACCAATCCTGGCATCTCCCGCGCCCGGACATGAGATGTAGTTGTCAAAGTAAAACGCAACCTCTGTGTCAGGTTCGATGAGGTTTAACCAGCCATCATTTTCGCATCCAAGGTTGTCGGTCACAGTTGCAGTATAGTAACCCTGCCGGCGCTCTTCTACGACGTACATGTTGTATCCCGCATCTTCCCAGTAATCAGGGCCTGTCCAGGCAACCCACATCGGATCCATGCCGCGTGCATGTATCACCTCCAGCGAGCCGTCCTGACCTCCGTCACAAGTGATAGAATCCCTTATTTCAAGCGACTGCAGCGGATGTGCATGAACCTTAACCTCGGAGATTACAGCAGGGCCAAACGGACATCCGGGGCCTGTCACCTTGGGGGTAATATGGAAGTAAACAGACTGCATAGTGTCACTTTCATTAGTATACTGGAATTGCAGGTGAGTGCCGGGAGCCTCGCTGTTCACAGGTGCCCTGTTTCCGTCAACAATTGCGGTTGGTGCGGTAGCCGTAATAGTGTAGTTGAACTCATTCACACCCGAGCGCATGACGGTAGGAGTCATTAGTATAATGTCCGTCGTGCCGCCGTAACAGATTTGGGGTGCATTGTTCACAGGAGTGGCACGGGGCGTCGGATTGATCCATACCTCAACCGTATCATTGATGCCGTAACACTTCTGATTGCCGTTTACATCGAGAGTCACCGGTGTAACAACATACGTTACCATCCTTGCAGTATCACCACTGTTGATCAGAGCTTCGGTTATTGTAACCGGGATGACAAGGCCGGTTCTGTCTGTGTAGCCTGTTATTTCCGGATAGCTGTTGATGGCGTCAACATTAAACTCCAATCCCTGGTATGCTATGGTTAATGTAGAAAGCTGAATATTGACGCTTTCGCCATTGCACAACTCGTCATCAGCCAAAGTCAATGAGACCATGGCCGTAGGTTCCACATGGATAGTTATTGTCACCTCAACCCCGTCATGACAGTTCGGGTCACCCGGATTGCCCTGGATATATGGCCTGAATTTATAGGTTACCGTCTGGAAGCTGTTTGTTGTATTTGTAAGAAGGTCTTCTATGTTGACTATCTGTCTTGAACCATCGGACAAGATGCCGCCGACTCCTGCAGGATAGGTAACATCAAGCTCATACATGACTTCACCTCTTGAGACAACGAGTGAATCGATGGTAAAGTTTACTGTTGACCCGTTACAGAAGAGGGTATCAGGGACCGTCACGGATATTTTCGGTACTGGCTGTACCCAGATTGTCTGATATTGTATTGTAGTGTTGCCGCAATCGTCTGTTAATGTCCAGGTCCTGGTGATGAACCCCACTGCATCAACCGTACCCATGTCGGCATCGGAGTCTCCATAGGTTGCATCAAGTGATGTATCACAGTTGTCAGCCTCATCAATAACGTCCCCAGTGTTTGTTACATCCCTGTCATATAATCCGTTTATATCACGACATATGGTTACATCTGTAGGTACAGTGAACACCGGAGGTGTATTATCCTCTACTCTGATGATCTGGTCATAGCTGGTGGTATTGCCGCAGTCGTCCGTCAATGTCCAGGTCCTGGTGATTATAAGTTCTCCCTCACATGCTCCTGCAACTACAACATCAATGAAGGTGGCGTCAAGTGACGTGTCGCAGTTGTCTGCCTCGTCAGTGACGTCTCCCGTGATCCCCACACCGGCGTCATAGCCGCAGCTGGCATCCTTGTAGATTGTTATGTC
>JBFYPM010000118.1:0-30851 GCA_041303295.1 Bacteroidales bacterium | reverse complement strand
TATCACGGAATAGAGTAAATTCACGGTATGTGTTAACACAACTGATATGTTAAAGGGAATTTCTCCGCTTATCTCTCCTCAGCTGCTTGAGGTGATGGCCCGGATGGGTCATGGTGATGAGCTTGTTCTGGCCGACGCACACTTTCCGGGCGAGGCTCTTGGCAAACGAGTAATCAGGGCAGACGGACTCCGGATAGCCGACCTCCTTGGAGCAATTCTTCCTCTTTTCGAGCTCGACAGTTATGTGCCGCACCCGGTGCTCATGATGGAACCGGTCACAGGAGACCAGCTTGATCCGGCGGTGGAGAGCTCATACAAAAACAGTATCTCCCTAACCAATCCTGACCTGCCACCCATAAAAAGAGTTGACCGGTTCGCTTTTTATGAGCGTGCTAAGAGCGCGTTTGCCGTTGTCATGACCGGTGAGACAGCAAAATATGGTAATATAATTATTGTAAAAGGAGTTACACCTGTCTGATTAAGAAATTGCTCTAACGGTATGCGGGTACTATTCATGATTATATAGAACATCAATTCAATCTATTAAGTGGATTATCTGTTATAGACATCTATCAAAAAAGATTTAAATAATTATCTGACAGATATGTATAAAATTATGGTTTTATGTTTTTTCATTTTTCTGCTGTACGGTTCTGTCTCCGGGCAGAATAAAACACTCTCCTGGGATGATACACTGCATACCGGCTGGCCTGCTGAATTCAGGGTTGTTGAGATCAGGTCGTCTGATGACGGTTCAATACAGAAGGCAAGGTTTTATGCCTCTCCAACCAAGCCGGATGCTCCACTGATAGTATCACTGCATACCTGGAGCGGCGACTATAACCAGGAGGATCCGCTGGCTGAGGAGATAATCCTGAGGGGATGGAACTATATTCATCCTGATTTCCGGGGTCCTAACATAAGACCGGAAGCAGGAGGTTCTGACCTTGTAATTGCGGATATTGAGGATGCAATCAACTACGCCCTGAGGAACTCCGGTGCAGATCCTGCAAGTGTCCATATAGTTGGTGTTTCAGGTGGTGGTTACGCCACGCTGGCCGCCTATATGAAGATCGGCTACCCGGTGAAAAGTTTCAATGCCTGGGCAGCTATTTCTGACCTTGAAGCCTGGTATGACGAATGCAAATCTAGAAAGCTGAAATATTCCGGGGATCTTGAAAATATAACTACAGGGGGAACACACTTTGACGCAGCCGAAGCCAGAAGGAGATCACCAATCCACATGATCCTTCCCGGGAACAAGAGAGCTGGGGCATTTCTGAATATTTTCACCGGTATTAATGACGGTTACTCCGGATCAGTGCCGATAACCCATTCAATTAATTTCTTCAATAAAATAGCCCGGATTAAATATCCTGAAGAGAAAAGCCTGCTTGTGCCTGACAGCCTTATTATTAAATTGCTGGGCCGGAGGGTAGATCCTCAAAAATATCATGAAAAGAAGCTTGCAGGCAGGAGTGTCTACCTGTCATCTGCCGGACCGGATCTGAAGCTGACAATATTTGAAGGCGGACATGAGATGATTGTGCCTCATGCACTGTCACTGTTACCATTATCAGATAAAGGAAACGATAACTCTGTGAATAATTTGGTCCTGGTTATTGGTGACTCAAACGGCTATGGCGCTGATTCATGGCCTGAACACCTGCGTGCATTATTACCCTGGTCAACTATAATCAACACCTCAGTTCCCGGGAATACAATCGGGTTTGATAATCTCGACAGGCCGGAACTTAATACATTAAAAAACGCTGAAAGATACATTGAGGAAGCGATTAACACTGCCGGTGAAGGTCGGACACCCGATGTAATCATGATTGCTCTTGGTACAAATGACACTAAAGATATTTTCAGGGAGAGGCAGAAGGAGATTGCCGGCAACCTGTCACTGTTACTGGACAAAATAGAAGCTGCTCTTCCGGAATCAAAAATATTCCTCATTACCCCGCCACCGGTTGATGAGTTGAAAGATCCTTCCGGTAAATATGCAGGCAGCAGCAAACGGGTGAAAAAACTTGTCAGCGACTTCAGGAGAATATCTGTGATTAAGGGAACTGAGCTTATAGACCTCTTCGGATTTCTTGAGGAGGATTTTACGGAAAAAACGGATGATGGTGTACATCTCAACAGACAGACGCAGTTTGACGTCGCCCTGTTTCTTTCAGGGATCTTGTCATCGGAGGTGACCCGGGATTCGCGGGGACTACCGGTGCATTCAGATGAAAGATCTGATGCGGATACAAATGTTGTTCTTCCTCCGGCATGGGCCTTCGGCATCCTGTATGGCGGCTATACTGATCAGAAGGGGACCATTGAGCGGATTAAGAAGATACAGGCACATGACTATCCCATTGATGCTTACTGGATTGACTCCTGGTTCTGGAGCTATGCCGATTCCGGCGCAGGACCGGCAGGTTATCTTAACTTCGCTGGTGACAATACCGGATATCCTGACAGAAAGGGCATGTGGTCATGGTTGGAGGAGAACCACATCAAAGGCGGATTCTGGGTTTGGGACTGTATACAGGAGACAGGCAATGAGGAGGATTTTAATGACTTTAAGGATAGAGGTTTTTTCTCAGGTGTTTATCTGAATAAAAACCCCTGGCATAATAAGGGGACCACCACTGCAATGTTCAGCGAAGCCGAAGATCACCCGGGCACACTGTGCGGTAATATAGACTTCGATAATCCTCAGGCAGTCAGTTATTTCAAAGAGAGACTTAAACCCTTTTTTGAAGAGGGGGCCGATTTCATTAAACTTGACCGAACAGATAAGATAAGTGTTTGCAAATCAATCTATGAGCTTACGGCATCTGAAGGAAAGGAGACCAGGGGAAGGGGTTTTATCCTCTCCCATAGCGCAGGTACCGGCAATGAAGAGTATAAACGATATCCGCTTAAATGGACTGATGATACAAGAACTGACTGGACAGTAAAATCGCCGTTGGTGCGTTTCGATCCATGGGTTCCGGAGGTAGCCTTGAAGGAGAATATCGTGATGTATACAAATCCTGGTTCCGGAACAAGCAGGATTCCCTTTTTGACAAATGATCTGGGCGGTTTCGACATGGGTAAAACAGAAAAGCCTGAGGAAGAGTTATATATCCGGTGGATGCAGTTCTCAATGTTCTGCCCGGTGACCGAGGTCTTTTCACAGCCTGAAAACCCGACATCAAACCTGGCCTGGAATTACTCCCCATATGCTGACAGCCTGTTCAGGGAATACTCTCACATGCGTTTGCAGCTCTTCCCTTATCTCTATTCGTATGCTCACCTGTCACGCATTAAGGGAATCAACATGCTTAGGCCGATTCCCGGACATTTATATGAATACATGCTTGGCAATGAGATACTTGTAGCTCCAGTCTTTGAGAAGGGTGTGACGAAGAGGTCACTTCATGTCCCTGTGGGTCAGTGGATCAGCTACTGGTCAGGAGAAAAGATAGCAGGAGGGAGGTATCATACTGTTGATGCCCCTGCCGGACAGATACCTCTGCTGATCCGCGAGGGAGCCATTATACCGGAGCGACTCTACTACCCCTCTGTGGAACAGGGGAGCAATGACACGCTTACATTGAATATATATCCCGGAGCCGACTATTCTTTTGCACTGATAGAAGATGACGGAGTGAGTACTGATTATCAGCAAGGTAAGTTTGCAACCACAGAAATTGTCAGCAGGGTCACAGAGGAGGGATTTATCCTTGCAGTCAATCCGGTGCAGGGCTCTTATGATGGCATGACCGGAAACAGGAGCTGGATTCTGCGGATTCACTCGGACAGGAAACCTTCACTTATCAGGGTTAACGGGCAAAGGAGACCCTTTGAATTTGATCCCGACAGGAAAGTGACCACAGTGATGGCAGGCCGATACATCAAGAGTAAGAAAACAGAGTTCGGGATTTTCTTTGAATGAGGCACAAATATATAAAAACAGAAAAGGGTGTCCACCGTTCTCCTGGGGACACCCTTTTACTCAAACCAGTCCGTCTGCCAACGGAACAACTAATCTAAACCTGTACCAAAACCTAATCTATTTTAATAGCCACATAAGCTTATTCACCTCGTCATAACCCTCATACTGTGCATTTAGCGCAGTAATCAGGTTTTCACGGTTATAATTTGTTTCCGAAGTCGGATAGAGCCACCTCATAGGTATACCGTTCGGATTGTTCTCATTGAGGTTTGTCAGCGGGTTTATCGGGAACGGCGGGTAGTTATTACGACGGTACTCATAGTAGCTTGATTCTGAGTTCTGCATGAAATTCAGAATATACCGCTGCATCCATATCTGCTTCAGCTGATCTTCCGTCGTGGCCTTGAATGCCGCCTCGCCTGTGAAATAGCCGTCGATATAAGCCTGGTTTATTGCCATTCCGTGGGCGTAGGAACTGTTCATTGATATATAAGCTGCCAGTGCAGATTTAACACCTGACTCATAATAACCCTGAGCGGTGCCGGTGGTTATCCAGCCAAGGATACGTGCCTCGGCCAGGATCAGCTGCTGTTCGGCATATGTCATCATCATCCTGGGTTCGCTTGTTGGCAGCCAGAGGTATCTTGAATTAATGAGCGAAAAGTTGCCAAGGAGGTGTTGAGCTGTAAGGTCATCATAGCTCATTGACACATCTGCGCCAACATATGCATCCCAGTCAGACTGGGTTAATCCTCCCAGAATCTGTGCTGCTGCCGGATCAGCCATATAAAACAGCCTGCGGTCACCAAGAAGCTTCAGATTATCGATCAGCAACGAGCTGATGTCTGTCCTGCTTGTGAAAAGGTCATTTGTACCTGACATCGGGTGCATATTGGTGGCAGAGTAGTTCAGTCCCAGGAATCCCGTGGCCGGTTCAAGAAGGAAACCGTCGGCAACAATTGCAGCAAAACGGCCCTTGACGTTCAGCGATGCCACATCAGCCTTTTTGCTCAGGGTCATAAGCACCTTCAGAGCAAAGGCATTTGAAGCTCTCCTCCATTTGTTCGGATCTCCGTTGTAGGGTGTAGGATCACCTGTAAATGTAACACCCTGTGCAAAAAACGCATCAGCCTCCTCCAGTTCATTCAGGATGCCAATGAAGACATCTTCCTGGTTGTCATATGCGGGGCGATATTCACCATTCATCCCACCGTTTGTCTCGCTGTAAGGGATGTCACCCACCTGCATTGTAGTATTAAAGAACATCCATGCACGTGAGAATTTGGCTAAACCCTTGTAGGAGCTCTCCATCACGGATCCTTCTGCATATTCAATCATCTTATCGATGTTAGGCAGCATTGTCATCTGGCCGAACCCGGTATTTTCAATCTTGTTGTACTGGGTTGGCATTATGCTCTGGTTGGCAAAACCAAGATACTTGGAAAGAGCATTAGGCTGAAGGTACGCGTGAGCATCCCTTCCGTTGAACTTAATATTGGCCAGGATTACACTGGTGGCAATCATTGATGAGCTGGCCTGGGTGATTGCATCAGGGTTGGTATTTATATCCTCGAATTTGCTGCATCCTGTAAAAAGGATCAGCATAAGGATCGCAACTGCACCTGCTTTGTATATTATCTTTTTCATCTTCTCTTCAGTTTTTTGTGTTTTCATTTCGGCTCTCACTTCTTATCAGAATCCGATTTTCAGATTCAGTCCCAGGTAACGCAGAGAGGGGTCGAGGAAGTTCTCAGAACCGCCGTCAGGATCGGAATACTTGAACTGTTTTGCCCAGAGGAAAACATTCTGTCCGACTGCAGAGACTGCTACTTCCCTTGCCTTGATCTTTGATGCAAGTTCTCCTGGCAGTGTATAGGTGAAAGCGATCTCCCTGATTTTGAAGAAGGTGGCATCATACAGATCGACGGTAGAGGGTGATCCTCCCCATGCTGTGCCTTTATGATAAGCCTCGATATAACTTTTATATGTTGTAGCCACATCATTTACCGCAAAGACCCTGGTGTCGCTGGTGATGTTACCGTAGGTATCATAGGTAACGGTTCCTTCCACGATCTTAACTCCTTCACCGATGTAATTTTTTGATCCGGCAATAGTTGCGTCAAGGTATCTTTCGGGAACAACCGACAGAGGATGGTTACCCGAGCGCCACATGTACATCTCTGTAATTGTCTGGGCAAGACCGCCGACACGTCCGTCAACGGAAACAGAGAATGAGAAGTCTTTATACTTCAGCATCGAACTCAGGCCCCAGATCCAATCGGGATCCGAATTGCCGAATTTGGAGTCATATGATGAGTATAGAGGCACTCCGCTGGCATTATGAATTATATTGCCATCCGGATCTTTCAGGTAATCGCGCAGCACATATGCATCAGCCCTGGCTCCGACGACAACCCAGGGTTTGTCTGCCGAATAGAGAGAGTCAAGTTGGGTGTAATACCGGGCATATTTTGACCAGTTCAGAGAGACATCCCACAGCCAGTCGTTTGTCTTGACAGGTGTGCCGTTGAGTGTCACCTCCACGCCGCGACGGGTTATCTCTTCATCGATGTTAATATAGCGTGAGTTATAACCTGAAGCAGGGCTAATACCTGTTGACTTGAGGAAGTCGAACATACGTTTTGAATAGTATGTCAGGTCAACGGAGACCCTATTGCTATATAAGTTGGCTACCGTACCGATCTCAAATGTCGAGGCTGACTCAGGAAGAACATCAGTTCCCCTGATGGTTGTCGGGAAGGTTGCAGAGCTCAGAGTGCCCCATGCATTATTGGTAATGGAAAAGACTGAGTTAATCTGGTAGACGTCAGCGGGAGTCTTAACCGTTACCCATGAACCGCGAAGTTTCCACATTGACAACCAGTCGATCTCCGGTAGCACCTCAGACAATATGAAGCTCGCTGACACGGATGGATATGTATATGACCGGGTTGATTCGGGGAGTGTTGAAACCCAGTCGTTACGCAGGGTCGCCTCCACGAAGGCAATACTCTTGTATGCCAGTCCAACGCGACCGTAGATGCTGTTCACCTGTCTCTTATAAAGCCTTGAGGCTGTAATGACCGGATCAATAGAGGCTTTCAATGAATAGAATGCCGGAATTGAAATTCCGCCCCTTGTTCTGGCCTCAATGCCCTCATCCTGCCAGTAATAGATTGAGCCTCCGACGAAACCGTCAATGGTAAAGTCGGTTATTTTCTTGTTTACGGAGACTATCAGGTCATTGTTCAGACTGAAGCCTCTGGCGAGTCCAATATTATATGAACCTTTCTGTGATTCGCCCCAGACCTCTGTTCCTCCGGGAATAACCGTACCGTTTCCGGCGCCCTGGAATGACCCTTTTGAAACAGTGATATCCTGTTTATTGCTGTAGGTGTCATAACCGGTGCGTAAGGTAGCCTTCAGCCATGAATTGACATCGTAATTCAGTGAGAATGTACCGTTGAAGATATCCTTGTTGACGCTGTGCAGTCTCTCGTACCTGTCAAAATAGGGGTTATTGTTACCGGCGGTGTAGCTGCTGTTCTGTACTTCGTTGGGCACTACCCAGTAATCCTGGTAATCGAGGATATCCCAGTCGGGTGCTGACCATATCAGGAGTGCATACATCGGGTCATAGCCGGTGTAACCGCTGAAGCCCACATTCGGGGATGAGTGTTTGTTATAAGATACGCTTGAGGAGAGGGTAAACTTATCTATTCTCATGTCGCCACCCAGGCTGTAGGTCAGTTTCTGGAACTGGGAATTGGGATAAATCCCCTTGTTCTCAACCCATGATACTGATGAGCGGATGTTTCCATATTCGCTCTGTTGTGCCAGGCTGATGTTATTGTTAAGAATATAGCCCTGCTCCAGGAAATTGCTGAAATTATCCTTTCCGCGCGGAAGATAGGGCATCTCCTTCATGGTTTTTGAGACAGGGTCCCACTGAATCACGTTCTGTCCTTCCAGGGGAGCTCCCCATGCGCCGTCACCTGAACGGACATATGTGTTTGTTGAAGTATTTACAACGCGGCCGTAGGTTGACTGGAGTTCAGGTATGGCAAGGAATCCGGCCGTGAACATTGTGTTGCTGTTGAAGGAAACGGAGAGTCCCCTGGCTGCACCACCCCTTTTTGTTGTAATCATGATAGCGCCGCTTCCCCCCCTGTAACCGTAAAGTGCTGAGGCTGTTGATCCTTTGAGAACGCTGATGTCCTCTATATCGTCTGATGGAACATCCCTGAGAGTCATATTACCGTAGGGTACACCGTCTATCACGATGAGAGGAGACTCGCCGCGAAGGAGTATCTGGGGTTCTGCGGTAAACTCGCTGCTGTTCCTAACCATCAGGCCTGCAACTTTACCGGTGAGCGAGGTTCCGACGTCAATACCCTTGACAGTAGTGACGGCGTCGCCAGCCACTTTCTGGACAGCATATCCAAGAGCTTTTTCCTCTCTTCTTATACCCAGTGCAGTCACAACGACGGCATCCATGCCAATAAGTTCTTCGGCCAGTACTACCTCAAAGTAGGTCTGTGATCCGACAGGAATCTCTTCGTTCTTCATACCTATAAATGAGAAAACAAGTACGTCTGTCGGAATTACGTTGTCAAGTGAGAATGTCCCTTCCATATCAGTGGCAGTACCCATGATCTTTCCCTTGACAGCAATTGTCACACCCGGAAGTGGTTCGCCCTTGGTACCGGTAACTTTTCCCGATACCTTAGCCTGCTGCATCCCGCTTAGTTCGGTAAGATATCCGGGAGCGAGGATGATCTTCCGGTCAATGATTGTATGTGTTACATCAGTCCCCGCAAAGAGCCTGTCGAGTACAACATCAATAACCTGGTTATCAGCAGTGATGGAGACCTTTCTTTCGGTGTCCAGCAGCTTTTCGTTATAGAGGAAGAAGAATTCTGTCTCTTCCTCAATCTTATCGAGCACTGTCACCAGCTGTGCGTCGGTGATATCGAGTGACAGTCTTGTCTTCTGGGAGTATGCGTCTGTCGCATGCGCCTGCATGATCCCCAGTACCAGGAGTGCAAATACTATCCGCATCGTTAGAAGGATTTTTTTCAGGGGGTGGTCAAATGCGCTCCCCCGGAGTTTGGTTTTTTTCATAACTTTGTAAGTTTTCAGGTTAAAAAATATCTTAAATGATGTTTTTTCAGGAAATCGTTGCCGCGATTTCCTTTTTTTGTCGGTTAAGGGCTATGCATTTTTTTCATGGGGTTAGTGGTTTGGTTAAGGATTTTTTATTTCAGGTAAATTTTTACTGTGCTCTTTGAATAGGTTGAATCGGCCATAATTTCCCGCGGGGTGATCACGTATCTTAATGGTGAGGTCATACTTAAGAACTTAAGTACTTCCTCAAGAGGATCATCCTCGAATGTAGCCCGGAAGGAGTAGTTTTCCAGGTCACTGTCCATCAGTTCCACCTTGACATTGTACCATCTTTCCAGTCTCCTTGCCACCTCTGACATGGAGTCGCTTCTGAATACAAGCTTGCCCTCCGTCCACGATGAATACTTCGACGGGTCAGTGTTGCTCCTGGTTATTTTATTGTTCCGGTAAACCAGTCTTTCAGAAGGATGCATTACCATACCCTCTTTATACTGTCCGCAGTTAACCAATATGCTACCGGTCTCCAGTACCACCTCCGTATAATTTTCATCGGGGTATGCATTTACATTGAAGGAGGTGCCCAGGACAGTCAAATCCAGTTTGCCGGCGTCAACCCGGAATGGGTGTTTCACGTCAGGTGTCACCTCAAACCATGCTTCGCCTGTGAGCGCCACGTTCCGCTTTTTTTCAAATGGCATTGCGTAGCTCAGTGTTGATCCGCTGTTAAGCATGCCTTCCGTGCCATCAGGGAGCGAGAATGCAACCCTGGAGCCGGCCGGGGCATAGATTGATGCAACAGCTTCTTTATCGGTGTCACCGGCCATGCCTCTCAGAAGAAGAAATCCTGTACCTAAAAGCAATGGGATCAATATTACTGCAGCAGCTCTGACATAGAAGCCAGATAATCTGCTTATAAGACCCTGGCTCCTTTTGTATTCATTGAGCCTGATCTGATGATGTATATTGCCAAGCAGAGGCCTTAACTCCTGCCCTGTTGTGATATCACTGTTCATGAAACCGTTCCAGTCATTTGCAATGAAACTCCTGAGTTGTTCATTGTCTTCACCGGCTGAAAACATCGCCCTTACCTCACCCGAATCCTTCTCTCCGGCAATACCGTTAACGTAGTTTGAAATTTTCTCTTCGTCCTCTATCCTTAATTTCATTTTGCTCTGGTTTAGTAACGGGTGCGACTGTTTTTCGCTCCCGTTATATCTTATATCCACGGGGAGTAAAAATCTCATAAAAAAAAAGAGTAAAAGTATTTGGCCGGGCAAATGGCCCCGGTATCAGAGCAGGAAAAGAATGATAAACAGGATTACCGGAAGGCTTCCTCTGTTGATTTTACTGCGAAGGATTTTAAGTGTGCCGGAGACGTAATTATCGACCGTACCGGGAGAGAGGCCGAGTGCAGCAGCAACATCCCTGGAGGGTTTCCCTTCTATTTTGCTCATGATGAATGCTTTTCGCTGAGACTCAGGCAGAGAGTCAAGTATTCTTTGCACCTCCCCGAGTACAGACTGGTACTCGGAAGCCTCTTCAGTTGCAGATGTTGATAATCTGTTTTCATACAACGTTTCAACCACATATTTCTGAAGATAGCTTTGTCTCCGGAAGAGTTTGCAGATATCGTTGTAGGCAATGGTGAAGAGGTACGAACGGAACGAAAGCTCCATGTCTATTTTGCGATGATTTTCCCATACTTTAAGAAAGACCGACTGAACCAGTTCTTCAGCCTCGGAAGATGACCTGAGATACTTCTTGGCGAATGCATGGAGTTTCCCGGCATACATGTCATAGATAAGGTCGAATGCCTCCAGGTCTCCCTTTCTCAGTCTTTCAGCCAGTTCGCTATCGGTGACAGTCACTTTTCTCAAAATTGCATTGCATCAAATATAGCCCACATCTCCGGTTTATCCTATTTCATAAGGCATGGCTGCGTAAAAATTTCAAGGTTAACCCCGGGCTTTTCATTATTTCAGAAAAATTTTAAACATTCTCGGCTGAGGCTGCCATTTGGCAAAACTGTAGTAATTTACAGGGCTAAAATGAAACGAAAATGAAACATGTAATCCCTCCCGTCCGTCTCGTTGTGATTTCAATGGTACTATGTGTTTTCGGATTAATGAATGCAGAGGCCCAGCGACTGAAGGCCGGTCCGCAGGATCTCTCCTTCTTCTCATCCGTGGATGATACTGACCAGCCCTATTCGGTTTACATCCCGGAGAATTTCGATGAATCGAAGAGCTATCCGCTCGTTGTCTTCCTGCATGGGGCCTGGTCAAATCACCGGCTGGGGATGAGGCGTCTCTTTGGTTTGGGTAACAGTCAGGGTTATGACTTCATCAAACCCGGCACCGTGCCTTTTGAGAATGATATCGAAGCAACACGGTACTGGCCTGAGTTCAGGGCTGTCGGTTACATAGCTGCCGCCCCGCTTGCACGGGGCACCGCGGGGTACCAGGGCATCCCGGAGCAGGATGTATATGAGATGATTGATGACCTTAAGTCGCGCTTCAATATTGATGAAGACCGGATTTACCTGACCGGTTTATCGATGGGCGGCGGCGGCACCCTGTGGCTTGGCCTGACTCGTCCTGACATTTGGGCAGCAATCGCTCCCGTCTGTCCCGCCCCTCCGGAAGGCACCATAGAGCTTGCAGGGAATGCCGGGAACCTTCCTGTTCATCTTTTTATAGGGGACAAGGATTTCCTGTTTCAGACAGCACAGGATTGGAAAGCGAAGCTCGGGACTTCAGCCCAGAGGCTTGACTACGCAGAGTATCCGGGGGTCGGCCATAACAGCTGGGAATGGGCGTATAAAGACGGATTCATCTTCGAATGGTTTTCGCAGTTCAAACGTGATCTGTTCCCTGAACAGGTTAAATTCAGCACAAAGTGGTTTAAGTACCACAAGGCTTACTGGGTGAAAATCGATGACCTTACCCCGGGTGAAATGGCAACAGTTGACGCAAAGTTCACGGCCGCCAACACGGTTGAGGTCTCCACAGCAGGACTGGGTGCATTCACCCTGAATCTTGACGGTCATCCGCAGTTTAACTCTTCAAGGAAGGTTTCCATCAGTGTTGACGGTAAGACTTTTTCGCTTAAAAGCGCCGGCTCGGTCTCCTTCACGAAGTCGCAGGGCGGGTGGACAAACAGGAAATTCACCCCGGGACTGACCTCGAAGCAACCCGGTGCTGAAGGACCGGTCTACGAAGCTGTGGCAGGCAGCCACATCTATGTTTACGGCACCGGGGGCAATCCCTCACAGGAGGAGCTTGCGGCAAGACGAGCACAGGCTGCCGCTGCGGCCGACTGGATCGGCCGGGGTGGCCGGATAATGGTCTTCCCGAGGGTGATATCCGACAAGGAGGTGAGGCAGAGCGATTATGTAACCTCAAACCTTGTTCTCTTCGGGACAAAGGAGACAAATGCCATCATCGAAAAATTTGCTGACAAGCTTCCAATACACCTGAATGCCGATGCAAAGGACTATGGGCTTCTTTACATTTTTCCGATGAACCGGCATTACATACTTGTCAATTCCGGGCTTGCGTGGTGGACTCCTCCAAAGAAGGCTCCCGGTCAGGGCGGACTGACATTCATGGGTTCCAATGTTGAGGTGCTGAAAATGTTCCGCGATTTTATTCTCTTCCGTGAGAGCCCTGACAACGCACTTGTACAGGGGACATTTAACCAGGATTGGAAGCTGAATGAAACCAATGCCGGAGCACTGAAAGCTTCAGGAGTCATAACACTTAACTGACAACAGTCGCAGAAAGGCTGAAGTACTCACTGAAAGGACCTGACCGGAAGGATTTACTCTCCATGGCCCTACGTTGTGACATGTCTCTAATGCTACCTGTCATTTTCCCGGCTTAGGGAAAATTGACTATTATTGCGCTTGAATTTTAAGTCATGAGAAATATTACAAGCGTTGTCTTTGATATCGGGGGAGTCCTGATCGACTGGAACCCGAGGCACATGTTCAGAAAAGTCTTTCAGAACGAGGAGGAGATGGAGTGGTTTCTCTCCAATATCTGCACCTATGAGTGGAACGTCCAGCAGGACGGAGGTAAGCTGTTCAGCGTCGCCACTGCCGAACTCTCGGCGAAATACCCGGAGTATAGTGACAAAATTGCCATGTATTATGGCCGCTGGACTGAGATGCTGGGCGGGGAGCTAAGTGATACAGTTAAGATATTCCAGGAGCTTAAATCGTCCGGAATGCCCCTCTACGCGCTTTCAAACTGGTCACATGAGGCCTTCCCGGTTGCATATGAACGGTATGATTTCATGAAGCAGTTTGACGGTCTTGTGGTCTCAGGGTACGAGAAGCTGCTAAAACCTGATCATGCCATCTACCGTGTTCTGATAGAGAGATACAATATCAATCCTGCCGAATCGGTTTATATTGATGACAACAAACCCAATGTCGATGCTGCCGGCGAACTGGGATTCAATGCATTTCACTTCAGCTCGGCCGGACAGCTGAGGATCGATCTGAGAGCCCTTGGCCTCAAAGTCTGAAAAATGCACTACAGATCCGAAAATAACACTTTCGACTTCATGTCACTGGCACGAATGATGGTGTTATGTTCAGTGATCCCGTTTATTTTCACAGGCACAGTTGCCGGGCAGGATAAAAGTCCCAAGAGGGGCATCTGCGGTGATGCCTACCCTCAGGACCTGGCCGTGCTTGCTCCGTCTGTTTCATGGTATTACGACTGGGGTGTGGAGCCTCCTGCCGTTACGCAGGGCCAGCTGTCAGGCATTGAGTGGGTCCCAATGGCCTGGAATGCCCCGGCCAATCTGACTGACTTTTCGAACAGAATACCCGCCGGCAGCCTTTATCTCCTCGGGTTTAATGAGCCAAATTTCAGGTCGCAGGCAAACATGACCCCGGCACAGGCAGCCGCAGCCTGGCCCGGCCTTGAGAATATCGCTGCCGACAGGAATTTGAAACTGGTCAGTCCGGCAGTGAACTGGTGCGGTGATTGTGTTGACGGTGTCACAAATGACCCGGTCGACTGGCTCGACAAGTTCTTTGAGCATGCCCGGGCTGTAAGGTTGATTATATAGCCATTCACAGCTATGCCCCTGGCGCACAGGCTCTCAGAAGCTATATCGACAAGTTCAGGAAATATAACAAGCCGCTCTGGATCACAGAGTTCGCCCCCTGGGACCCACCGAAACCTGATCATGACGGGGTGCTGAAATACATGCTTGAGGCGATACCGATCCTCGAGAATGATCCTGCAGTGTTCAGGTACTCATGGTTCGCCACCCGCGTGGGAAGCAATCCCGATATTAGCCTTCTTGGCGGAACCGGGGTGCTGACTAAAGTGGGTCAGCTATATGCTTCAATGGCATTCGTTGGTATGACTACCGATTTTCCTCCTGTGGCCATGGCAGGAATGGATCAGTTCATCAACCAGCCAACCACAAGTGCCATGCTTGACGGATCCGTATATGACGCCAACAGTGATGCATTCACTATATTATGGACCCAGGAGAGCGGGCCGGGTACGGCTGTAATCAGTAATGCCGCCCTCACTGCACCGGTCGTTTTCATCACTCGTGCCCGGTAAATACGTTTTCCGGATGCAGGCCTCCTCAGCCGGGAAAACCGATTATGATGAGGTCTCAGTGACTGTCGGGCCGCCGAATATCGCCCTCCTCAAACCGGCTACTGCCTCCTCATCGGAGAACACATCCCTGCAGCCTGCAGCAGCGAATGACGGGAACCTGGATACCCGCTGGTCATCAGCCTTCTCTGATCCTCAATGGATTAGGATTGACTTGCAGGAGGCGTATGATCTCACAGGAGCCAGGATATACTGGGAAGCAGCGGCTGCAAAAAGTTACGAAGTGCAGGTCTCACTGAACGGATCTTCATGGACAAGAGCATATTACACTGCGAACGGTGACGGCGGCGTTGATGACCTCCCCTTCACTGAATCTGCAAGGTATGTGAGGGTTTACTCTACATCCAGGCTGACTCAGTATGGAGTTTCCATCCGCGAGTTTGAAATCTTCGGAGCACTGAAGATCGGGGTTGAGGAGATGAGTGATGAGGGTTCAATCTCAATCGCCCCCAACCCTTCAGGTGGAGGTATGGTGACCATTACCTTCAATGGTGCGCCGCCTGAAGAGGAATTGCGACTTACAATGACAAACATTTCCGGGGAGGTGGCCGGTACGGAAGTAATCAGGGTTCCCGTAGACGGGAGACTTGAGTTAATGCTACCAGGAGGAGCCGGTCTTTTACCCGGCATTTACATTGTTACAATCAGCGGAGAACGGTTCTCCCACCACACCAGGCTGGTGATCAGGTAAGGAATTCCCTGCAATATCTGAAGTTTCCTGACATTTTTTTTCAGAAAGGAAATATTTCCGGTAATTTTGGAAATAAAACCTTCCATAATTATGAATTTACAGGGCCATTCCAATGGTGACAATTACAGGTGTGGCATTTTAACATTCAAGTGGACAAGATCCTTTATTCTCACTGCAGCGATATTCCTTATTACCTCCGGTAGCATCTGCGCGCAGGAACCGGTGGTTGTTACTACTGTAAGGCGGCCGGTTGAGACAGTTGAAAAGGTTTCAGTGACTCTCCCGGAACCAATTCGTACAGGCAGTGTGCCGGATACAGTCAGGAAGACCACTGTGAATGAAGTAAGCGACCCGGCCAGTCGCATCCTGAAATCCAATTCTGTCGCAGCGGTTGACATGACATCGGTCGGATTTGGGCTAGGCCAGGACTATGGCGGCCTTGGAGGAAATATCCTGTATTACCCCCACCGGAGCATCGGCATGTTTTTCGGAATCGGGTACAACTTCGTAGGGGTAGGTTCCAACGTGGGGGTAAAATCAAGAATTGTCCTCGGTACAAGCAGTAATTCCATTTCACTGTCTGCCATTGCCATGTATGGTTACAATGCCACCATCATTGTGAAAAACAGCAGGGATCTCACAAAGGTTTTTAGTGGTTTTACTGTTGGCATTGGCATTGACATCAGACCATGGGCCTTCAATAGCGATTTCATCTTCCTTGGACTGAACTTTCCAATAAGAAAACCTGAGGTGCAGGAATACATCAACACATTGAAATCTAACTATAACGTGGAATTTGACCATGAACTGCTCCCCGTCTCATTTTCAATCGGATACAGAATTACTCTTAATTAGCCCCGTTGCGGAGACCGGGCCATTCCGGCTCCGGGTGTTACAATTTAAAAACCTGACAAATGGATAAGCCCTTGCTTAATGACCCAGACGTGACTCCTTCATCTGAGGTTCTTCAGGATGCACTTGGAGCAAGTTACCCGACTTACGAAAAGACGATTGCAGCAATAACCGGAGATCCATACGGGCTGGTACCGGAATGGAGATACTATAATGACGGGAAAGCCTGGCTTTGCAAGGTGGTCTTCAAAAAGAAGACAATCTTTTGGTTATCAATATGGGACGGGTTCTTCAAGGCGGGATTTTATTTTGTTGAAAGGCATTTCCCGGGGCTCTTTGATCTGGAGATAGACGAAAACATCAAGAAGGAGCTGAAAAAGACCAGGCCGGTCGGCACCCTTTATCCCGCAGTGCTTGTCTTAAGTACGGTTGAGCATATTCCCGATCTGCTGAAGATCATTGAATTTAAAAAGAAATTAAAGTGAATACTCTCCACGGGCATTCTCGGGTGGTCCTTGGGCAATACCTTTTTAGGGTGGCATACAGGAACAATCTCTCCCTTTGACAAACCGCTTCTGCCCGCCGGACGCTGCCCGGGTCAGTCATTATCGATAATTGCCTTAAGGCCAAGGTAGAACGGTGGCAGCTCATTGCCAAAAGCAATTCCGTAGGCATCTATGGCAGCACCCAGTGCTGAAGGATTGTCAACCTGGCTGGCAAAGACTCTTTTGTCAGGCATCCTCGCGGCCAGTATGCGGACAAAAGTGTCATTCCGGGCAAAGCCCCCCGTGATATACACAATCTCGGTCTTATCGTCAGCCGGGATAATCAGCCTGTAGGACTCCATGCATATGTCTGCCAGGTCACATACCATCTGGTGATAGGCGTCAGCATATGTCAGAAAATGAGACAGGTCGGCGTGGTCATCAACATAACCGGGAGGTATTCCGTGACGGAAGAAAATCCGGCCGTGCCTCGAATCAAGAAGCTTCCTGATCCTCTTGCTTTTGATTTTTATTGTCTTGAACAACTCGCCGGTGACTCCGAAATGGTCGTCGAGCCTCGCCACGTTCATATCATGTATATGTCCCAGAAAGAGACGTGATGTTTTAATCCTACGGCCTGCGATACTGATGTAATCCGTGGTATCATCTCTGAATTGCTCGGCTGTCAGGGGCTCGGTATTGAATGGATTCAGGAAGACACACCAGGTTCCCGTGGCCACCAGTATGAACTGCTCTTCGGTTCCCTTAAGATAAGGTACCATTGATGCGTAACTCTCATGTAAAAGCCCTCCCGGCCTGACCGTCAGACCCTCTATTGAAAGGTCATATGTCTCAGATCCGGTTACAGGTCCATGAAGCACTGTATTTACAGCCCTTATCTGATGGTCACCCGTTCGGATGACAGCCCCCAGCGATGACCGCATCCAGGCGGTAATCCCTTCAGCTTCATCAACGGCGGGAGCTCCGTCACCGGTGATAACCGCCTTACCGGAGGTCGCGACACCAGGCTTTTCTTCACTGTGCACAACATTGAGCCTCTGGTCAAACAGCATCAGCCTTTTGGCTGTTGTGCCAAGGTCGAAAACGGCAATCACATCCATGATTTCATTATGACTCATCAATCGTATATCAAATATAACTATTGCATGTTCTGGATGCACTTTTTTTTTCTGCGAATGTTCATATCCCCGATCAATCAGTACACAGTCTTAACAGGCAATAGGCAGTAGTGGTAGATTGGATCAGTCATTAAGACCGACTGATGATTGCCGCTGACTGCTGGCTATAGGACTATTGCCTACTGCCCATTGCCGATTGCCTGTGAAATTCATAACTTCATACGCTCAAACACACCAACTATGAACTGGATTGACTTAATCATTCTTGCTATCCTTGCTTTCGGGCTGATACAGGGTTTTATCGACGGACTCATCATTGAGATTGCTGAGCTGGCAGCCCTGGTGCTGGGCATCTACGGGGCGATACACTTTTCAGGGTGGACGGCCGCCAAGCTCTCAGAGTGGTTTGACATGCAGGCGTCATGGACCGGAATCGTAGCTTTTGCAGTCACATTCATAGCCATTGTAATCGTCATTTACCTCATAGGCAAACTGATTGATTCACTTATGAAGGCCATATCGCTGGGGTTCGTTATAAAGACACTGGGGGCAGTCTTCGGCGTTCTCAAGACAGCTCTGATCCTTAGCGTCATATTCGTATTTCTGAACACCATAAACGAGAAGAGGCATTTCCTGCCATCTACAACCATAGACAGGTCATTCCTCTACAATCCTATTGCAGATCTTGTTCCTTCAATATTCCCCATTTTGGAGGGAGGAGACCTTATTGACAGCTTCAACCGCCATAAAAAGGAGCCGCTGAAGACGACCATCTGAGTGGTTTTGATATCTTTGCGACACTTAAAAAACAGATTCAGGTGATGATTAATTTTGTTGAAGAGCTGAGATGGAGGGGCATGATACATGACATCATGCCCGGGACAGAAGAGTTTCTGCTTAAAGAAAGGAGCTCAGCTTACGTTGGATTTGACCCTACAGCCGATTCGCTTCATATAGGACATCTTGTAGGGGTTATGATGCTGAAGCATTTTCAGAACGCAGGCCACTCTCCGATAGTGCTCGTTGGTGGCGCCACCGGAATGATAGGAGATCCCTCTGGCAAATCAGAAGAGCGTAACCTGCTTAGCGAGGAGGCACTCCGGCATAACCAGGAGTGCCTGAAAAAACAGTTTGAAAAATTCCTCGACTTTAACTCCACTGCCCCGAACAGGGCGGTGATGGTCAACAACTACGACTGGATGAAGGAATACTCCTTCCTGGGATTCATCAGAGAAATAGGGAAACACATCACTGTCAATTACATGATGGCCAAGGACTCAGTGAAAAAGAGACTGAATCCGGAAACAGGCCAGGGGATGTCATTCACCGAGTTCACATACCAGCTTGTTCAGGGCACTGATTACCTTTTCCTCCATACCAATCACGGCTGCTCTCTTCAGATGGGCGGGTCTGACCAGTGGGGCAACATCGTCACCGGAACCGAGCTCATAAGACGTAAGACAGGCGGAGAGGCGTATGCCCTGACTTGGCCTCTGATAACAAAGAGTGACGGCAATAAGTTTGGTAAGACCGAGAGCGGCAATGTGTGGCTTGACCCCGCTAGGACAACACCCTACCAGTTCTACCAGTTCTGGCTCAATGTGGCTGACGATGACGCAGGGAAGTTCATAAGGATATTCACAATGCTTTCGCGAAACGAGATAGATGATCTCATTAAGGCCCAGATTGCTGAGCCTCACCTAAGGATCCTGCAGAAGAGGCTCGCGGAGGAGGTGACAGTAATGGCCCACTCAAGGCAGGATTATGAAGCGGCAGTAGAGGCCTCCCAGATCCTTTTCGGCAAGGGAACTACCGAACAGCTGCAACGCATGGCCGAAAGCACCTTCTTGTCTGTATTTGAGGGAGTGCCGATGTTCGACGTCAGTTCTGATATCATTGCCGCAGGTGCCACTATCTCCGACCTCTGCGTAGTGCACACCACCATTGCGGAGTCGAAGGGTGAATTTCGTCGCCTTATACAGGGCGGAGGGGTGAGCCTCAACAAAGGGAAAGTGGATAATGCTGAGACCGTAATAACAACCTCACACCTTCTTAACAACAAATACCTTCTTGTACAGAAGGGTAAAAAGAACTACTACCTCATTAGAATGGCATGAGCTGAACCTTCATTTTTGAAGGATATAAAGATTGTCTAAAACACGGAAGCCCAATGAAAGGGAATATCAAGGCTGAATTCAAGCCGGACTCGACGGACCTGGTCAATTTTATAATCAGGCATTTCACGAAGTTCGTAATAACCGGGCTGGTTGCAGCAGTTTTGTCAGCAATTATATCATTGATGATTAAGCCATTGTACGAATCAACTGTGACATTATACCCCTCCTCTAATATCACAGAAGCGCGCACACTCCTTGGTGAAGCCACTTCGAAAACGGCCCTTTTCGGAGATGAGGAGGCAACCGAAAAACTCATCCAGGTAATAAACAGTGAACAGGTGAGGGAGTACCTGAAGAAGACATATGACCTGGCCGGTCACTACAATGTCAGACCCGGTGAGAGGTATCCGAACACTGTCATTGCAGGTAAGATGGAGAGGTATATCAACTGTTCCAAGACCTCATTCGGCTCGGTAGAGATACGGGTCAGGGATCGTGACCGGGAGATGGCCTGTGCCATGGCGAACGATATAGCCTCACGGGCAGATTCGATCTTCAATGACCTCCAGCGCAGTTCCGCCTCCGTCATGCTTGATGAGATCAGCAGGAGCTATGAGTTGCAGGACCGCCTGGTGAGACAGTATGAAGACACCCTCCTCAGCCTTCAGGGAGCTGCCGCCCTGAAGACCTATTCAACTCTCGAAACGGAGAATGACTATCTCGGACTCATTCGCGGGAGGTACCTTGAGGCTCTTGCGCTCAGCCAGCAGACGCTGCCCTACACGCTTATCGTAGACAGGGCTGTTGTGGCAGAGAAAAAAATCTACCCCCGGCGCAGCATCATGGTGATAATATCAACGGCCTCAGCCCTTATCCTGATGGCGCTGATACTCTTTGTAGCCGAGGGCGTGAAGCTGCACCCCGAAGATGGCAGGAGGTGAGCTGCTGATATTGATTATTCCGGCGGTACTGGCCATGGTTCTGCTGGCGTTGCTCTCCCTGGAGCACATTCTGCTGCTGATACTATTCCTGGCTCCGCTGTCATTGCAGCTGAGCCTGCTAACCGGTCAGACAGGTTTTGACCTCTCGGTTCCGACAGAGCCGGTTTTAGCACTGCTTCTTTTTCTTATACTATTCAAGCTTTTTGTCACCCGTGAGTTTCCGGCGAGGCTGCTGAAGCATCCGTTGACGTTGCTGGTGGGACTGTATCTCGCCTGGACACTAATAACTGCCCTAACATCCTCCATGCCAGTGGTTTCATTCAAGACACTTGCATACCGCACTTGGTTCATTGCAGGCTTTTATCTCGTTGCCGCCCAGCTGGCATCAGATGAGAGGTTCAGCCGGAAATACATTATTACCTACTCTGCAGGACTGGCTATTGTGGTTGTCTACTTCATCGTCAGGGTGCAGGGAGCAGGACTCCTGAACCAGCAGTTTGCGCATTCGGCTTGTTACCCCTTCTATAAGGATCACACATCGTTTGGGGCTTCCATGGCTTTTCTGCTTCCGCCCCTCTCCGTCATCCTCTTCAGGAAAAGCACCAGTCTGACGGCGAAGGTGCTTCTGGCTGTTCTGATCCTTATCTTTCTTACAGGTTTTATCCTGTCATACAGCAGGGCTGCCTGGGTAAGCCTGCTTGCTGCTGCACTCTTTGCCGCAGTTCTCTGGATACGGATGCAGGTGAAAGTGTTTACCGTAGCGGCGATAACTCTGATTCTGGCCCTGGCCCTATCGGCGGGATGGATTTGGCAGCGGATGGACAGCACAACGGAGGATTCATCAGCGGATCTGGGACAGCACCTGCGATCGGCCTCCAATATCTCCACTGACCAGTCAAACCTTGAGCGGATCAACCGATGGAAATGTGCTCTCCGGATGTTTCAAGAAAGGCCTTTGGCAGGCTGGGGTCCGGGCACCTACCAGTTTAACTACGGACCTTTTCAGAAGGCCTCGGAGAGGACTACAATCAGCACTGATTTTGGTGATGCAGGCAATGCTCACAGCGAATACCTTGGCGCTCTGAGTGAGTCAGGACTGCCCGGTGCCCTGATATTTCTTCTTATCACAGTCGTGGCAGTCATTACGGGCATAAGGGTCTGGTACAGGGAGAAGAGGGGAGCAAGAGGCTACCTCGTGCTGGCGATACTGACGGGCCTGGTAACCTATGCCGTACATGGAGTGATGAACAGCTTCCTTGATTCGGACAAGATTGCAGCACTCTGGTGGGGCTACATAGCTATGCTTACGGCCATGGATCTGCAGACGCAGGGGAAAGAGGCCTGATGAACGTGATCCATGCTAGAGGATCTCGACGGCCAGGATTGACACATCATCAAACAGCAGAGGGTTCCCGGTATCAATATTAAAATCACTGATAAGTGCCTTGATGTTTTCGGAGACTGGCATGTTATTCGGGAAGTGCTTTATCATTGGTGAGGTGCCAAGCTCGCTTCCTGTTTCATCTTTCAGCTCTGACAGGCCGTCAGTGTAACAGACAATCTTAGTCGGGTTTTTCAGCGTGATGTAATCGGTTCTTACCCATGGCATTTCGTCGAGCATGCCAACGCCTACGCATGATTGCCTGAGGACCGAGGAGCGGTTTGTCTGAAGGTCTATCACTACAGGCGGGTTATGAGCAGCATTGACATATTCAAGCACCCGTGTATTAATGTTATAGCGGGCGATGAACAGGGTTATGAACCGTTCTCCTGCCGAATTGATAACAACCAGCGTATTCAGCTTCCTTATCATCTCTTCAAGGCTGGCTTCGGCGGTGAAGATTGCGCGGAGGCTGGCCTGGAAGTTTGACATCAGGAGCGCGGCTGACATCCCTTTGCCCGATACGTCAGCCATACAGAATCCGAATACATTGTCTGACAGGGGGAGAAAATCGTAATAGTCGCCCCCCACTTCATAATGCGGATAATAGAAACCGTGTGCCCTGATTCTGCCATCGGCCGGCAGCATTGTGTTGTCAGGAATAAGCATCATCTGCATTCGTGCCGCCAACTCCAGTTCACGGCGCAATGCCTCCTGCCTGAGAGTCTCCCTGAAGAGCCGCTGGTTTTCTATTGCTACGACGATGATTCCGGAGATAGTCTGGATGAAATTCAGATGCTTAATAAGGGGGCTCATCCCTTCACCCTCTTCGTCTATATCGCCAATAAGTACGAATGCTGAAGGGATATTGTTATTGAGTACGGGGATGATAAAATCGACAGATTTAAAGGGCTTCTGATTTACTTCTGTCTGTATATCCCTGAAACACAGAAGGTCCTTTTCGACATCTATTGTTTTACAGAGAGTATCAGCGAAGCCTGAGTTAAGCAGAGCCTCCCAGTGTTCTCCGTACTTGTACAGAATGATTTTTCCAATGCCGAGGTCATCACGGAGAATTGACTCATACTTTCTCAGAAGCTCACTGGTGGAGAGGTTGGCATTGATTGAGAGGGTAATGTCAAGCAGGGCGTCGAGTTTGAATTTCGACATTTTCAATCTGTCTGTCGGCAGCCTGCTCTCGCTCATCATCGCGGTGTCAGCCTTTAACTCTTTCTATGTAAGAACGGTCACGCGTATCAATGCGGATCCTGTCGCCCACATTTACAAAGAGTGGCACCATGATGGTTGATCCGCTCTCTATGGTTGCCGGTTTAAGGGTGTTTGTCGCTGTATCACCTCGAAGGCCGGGTTCCGTATAGGTTACTTCCATGACCACATTGACGGGGAGATCTACAAGCAGAACATTCTCTGTGTCGGCATGTACAACCACTTCCACAGTATCACCCTCTTTCAGAAGGTCACTGTTCTCGAGCAGTGACTCGGGGACCGTTATCTGTTCAAAAGTCTCATTATGCATCAGGTGATATCCCATATCATCACTGTAGAGGTACTGGTGCGGCCTGCGTTCCACGCGTGCGACATTTACCTTCACTCCGGAGTTGAATGTATTTTCAAGGACCTTGCCTGTAGTTACGTTCTTGAGTTTTGTACGCACGAATGCCGGGCCCTTACCCGGTTTCACATGCTGAAACTGAACGATTGTATAAAGGTCATTGTTGTATTCGATCACCATCCCGTTTCTGAAATCTGCTGTTGTAGCCATAAAAAAAAATCTTCAGTTTTGTTTGTTAGTCAATATACTTCAGGGGCGTTCTAAGCCCTTCATAACTTGTCATATCCACATGAAATGACCCCACAAAGATATCAAAACGGATCTTAACCGGTAAAAAATTTTCATCAGCGGTGAACCACATTGCCATATCTTCCTCTGTTTCAAAGACTCTGCCCACCTCGGTCACAGGGTGGAACCGGTGGCATTTTATCTTTCCGCCCTTGGTTTTTATGACTTCCGTGCCTTTGTACTTCAGTACTATAGGGTAAAGTTCGTCTGCAAACCACGTCATCATCTGATAAGTCTCTTCCTCGACCAGTGTGTCTGCCACGGAGAGGTAATATTTCCGGAACCAGTAGAAGCATGACACAACGTCAAGCAATCCTTCAGGGCCGGTATGTCTGCCCGTCAGGTCACTGAAAACCAGTGTGGAATCGCTTCTCGATTCGTGGTCGAATCCCACTTCATTATACTTGCGGTATCTTCCTTCCTGGATATTTCTGATAGTGAAGACCGGGAGGTCTGTTTCAGGGTCAATATAGCTTTCGTAGGCATCCCGCACTTTGTAGAGGGCATCGGCGATCCCTGTTGTCTGGCCTGTGATAACGGCATGCCAGACAGGCTTGCCCTGGTAAAATGCCTCTTGAATTTCAAGTTTAGCAACGCCGCTGCCTACAAGCCCGTACCTTAACTGGTATGACACTTTTTCTCCGGGCAGATAGGGTTGTTTCTGTGCCTGCAGAGACTGAAGGGCTGCAGTAATGATTATCAGAACCGTTATTATTGTTTTTCTCATGATAGCATCAGGTGTGTCAGATAAGAAGCTTCCTGGGGATGGTCGCAATGAACTCCTTAAGGTAATATGGCTCGAAATATGCAACATCCTCAAACTGCTTATTTTTCAGAGCATTTACCGAAAGAGTGTGCAAATATGATGCCGAGAGGTTGAATCCGTCCGCGATAATGGCATTAGGGTGGTTGAGTATAGCTCTGCATTTCTCTGCCCCGTTGCCGAAGAATATTATCTTTTTTTCATCAAGGATATCTCTGAATGATGACTCGTCAATGATATCAGCGGCCGTTTCTCTTATCACATTGCCGTCCGTGGTGTAGAGAGCATTGAATACTTCCATCCTTCTGGCGTCGATCATTGGGCAGAGGAGAGTATCAGTAGATAATTCCGCCGGGTGTGAGGAGAGGTACCCGCTGCACATGGCGGTGAGTGTGTTAATTCCCAGCAGAGGGATGCCGGCGCCGTAGGCAATCCCCTTTGCAGTTGAGACTCCTATCCTGAGTCCGGTATATGATCCGGGGCCTTTGCTGACCGCTACGGCGCCCAGGTCACCGGCCTTTGTCCCGGTTTCATCAAGCAGCCTCTGGATTATTACTGTCAGCTGTGCGGCATGAGACATGCCGGGTGGCGCTTCGGCCACACTGATGACTCTTCTGTCATCGCACAGTGCCGCCGAACATACCCCGGTGGCTGTCTCAATGCACAGTATCATAGAAGGTGTAAGTCTATTGTGACTCTACTTCTTTTTCTTTTCAGTATTGAAGAGTGCCTCCTTGTCGACCACCTCTATCAGGGTTGAGTCGGCGAGTTTCTTTGATATTGCGCTAAAGGGCTGCACAATGACCTCTTCGCCCTCCGCGAGTCCGCTCAGGATCTCAATGTTGACATTATCCTGTATACCGGTTGTGACATCACGTGCCAGGGCGTGGGTTCCGTCAGACACAAATACCAGTGTGCGGATCTCTTCAGTGGCTGCTGCGTCAATCTTTGTTGTGTCAGTGCGGGTGGTGACTGCCTGTATCGGAACTGTAAGGATGTCATTCTTGCGGTTGGTAAAGATATCCACGGAAGCAGACATGCCGGGCCTGAATGGACTGGGGCTTTTCTCGGTTACAAGGTCCTCATAGGATTCTCTGAGTATCAGTATCCTGACCTGGAAGTTGGTCACCTGGTCAGAGGTGGTGCCAAGGGTGTTGGCTGAGTTGGCTATCTCGGTCACAACTCCTGTGAAGTCGCGGTCGAGATAAGCATCGACCTCAACCGTGGCAGTGTCACCCGGTTTCACCCTGATTATATCATTCTCATTGACATCAACAACTACCTCCATACGGTTGAGGTCAGCCACGCGAAGCACCTCGGTGCCTGTCATCATGTTCGCACCGATGACCCGCTCTCCGAGCTCTACCGCCAGCCTCGAGATGGTACCTGTCATTGGAGCATAGACGGTTGTCTTGACCAGATTTTCGTTAGCCTCCTTAAGCGATGCCTCTGAGCTTTTAACCGAAAATTCAGCGCTCTCTTTTTCGGCTTTTGCCACCTTGTACTGTGATTCAGCCTGTTCGAAGTCCGACTTGGAAATAGTGTTTTCCTCAAAAAGCTTTTTGCTTCTGTTGTATGCCAGTTCGGCCTGTATCATCTGGGCCTCTGCCTGGGCCAGCCTCGACTTTGTTGAGTTGAGGGTGGCGGCGGCACGGTCACGTGAGGAGATGTAAATTTCCGGTTTGATCTTGAACAGAAGGACACCCTTCTGTACAAAATCACCCTCCTTGACATGCAGTTCAACAATCTCGCCGGATACATCAGGACTAATCTTCACCTCAGTCTCAGGCTGGATCTTACCGTTGGCCGTCACTGCCTCAATGATGGGATTGACAGCAACTTTTTCAGTTGCAACCTTCACGGTGACTTCCTTGCCGAACCAGCCTTTCTTTTTACCGATGACTGCAAAGATGATGAGCAGTAGTACGACGGGTAACAGGATCTTAAGTATCTTATTGTCTTTCATAACAGGATTATTTGCGTGATTATCTGGCCAGTATGGTTATCTGTTCAAGGGTAAGGGGGATGCCCCGGTAAAAGTCAAGAACCTTTGTCTTAAAGACGAATTCGTATTTTGCCTGAGCCATTTCGCTCTGTGCATTAAGAAGGTTTGTTTTCGACTGATTATATTCGACGGCCGTGACCATACCCTGATCAAGCTTCTGTTCTGCATAGCGGAAGGCCTCCTCCATTGCTGTGACAGCTTTCTGGCTGGCATTGAACTTTTTCAGGGCGCCATTGGCGTCTGTGTATGCCTGCTGGATGCTCTTGTAGAGGTCTTTCTTTGTGTTTTCCAGGGCATATTGTGAGTTTTCTATTCCGAGCTTTGAGTTCTTTATTCCGGTATTAACCTGCCAGCCGTTGAAGATCGGAATGTTGAGGGAGAAGCCAAGGCCGTAACTCAGGTTGTCATTTATCTGTTCGCCAAAGGGATAGGCGTCAAAGGTAATGGGTTTCAGCCTCTGGTCAGAGTAGCCGGTTGACATGGAGGCGCCCAGGCTCAGCCGCGGGCTTCTGCCGCCCTTGGCTATGGCAAGATCATATTCGGCACTTTTAAGCTGGTACTCTGCACTGAGGATTTCAGGGCGCATTTTTTCCGCAATGGCATAGATGTTTGCCGGATCGCCGTTTACTGAAGCATCATCAATGGTGATGACAGGTTTGGCCACCGTGAAGCCGTCTGCGTTCTGCAGCTCCAGCATCTGTGCGAGGTTAAGGAGTGCTAGGGTAACCTGGTTCTGCAGGTTTACCAGTTGAAGCTCTTCACGGGCAGCCTGGGCCTCAATATCAAGCAGGTTACCCCGGGCAAGACTGCCGGCATCAACCAGCTTCTGTGTACGCTCTATCTGCTGGGCTGTCAGTTCCACCTGCGCCTCGGTGGCGCTGACAAGCTCCTGGTTAAGCAGTATCTGCAGGTATGCCAGTGCTATACTAAGGGAGATGTCATCCCTGAAACGGGCCAGATCCTGCTCACTGGCCAGAACCTGGTATTTGTTCTTCTGTATGGTGTTGTAGCTCACCAGTCCCCTGAATAGGATCACGTTGCTGCCGGCATAAAAGTTGTTCGACTGCACAGTCTGGTTTTCGGTGAACTCATAGGTGGTCTCGTCAAGTGCGCGTCCGAATGAATAGTTGTGTGATGCGCTTCCGTTGAGAGTGGGCAGCAGGTTCAGCTTGGATTGTTCCAGGGCAGCGACCTGGTATTCAGTCATTATCTCCTGTTGTTTTATCCGGATGTTGTTCTGGAGGGCATGCGCAATGCACTCCTCCAACGTCCATGCCTTCTCCTGCGAAAGCAACGTCAGCGGACTCAGCAGCATGATAAAACCCAGGGAAAGGATTTTTCTTTTCATGTTTTTGATGGCGACATTAAATGAAGCTACGAAGATAGAAAATTGATCAGTATAAAATAAAGACAGCAAAGATATTATCACGCTGCATCAGACAGATAACAGTGTCATGCATTTTTGATTATCTTTGCGCTGCCTGATGAAATAGTTATTAATATAACACATAAGATAATGAGTAACAAAGGATTAAATCTTGAGCCCGGTGTGATCAGCGGTGAGGATGTAAAAAAACTGTTTGACTTTGCCAACAAGAATGACTTTGCCATTCCGGCAGTAAATGTGGTAGGAACAGATTCAGTGAATGCGGTTCTGGAGACTGCCCGCGAGGTTAATTCGCCTGTTATAATACAGTTCTCAAACGGCGGCGCACATTTCTTTGCCGGTCAGGGGCTGACCAAGGAGGGACACACAGGAGCCATCGCCGGTGGTATCTCCGGTGCCCTGCATGTGCATAATGTTGCAGAGTACTACGGTATTCCTGTCATTCTTCATACTGACCATGCTGCACGCAAGCTTCTTCCATGGATAGATGCTTTACTTGAGGCCGGAGAGGAGTTCTATGAGACCAACGGCAAACCCCTCTTCAGCTCACACATGCTTGATCTGTCAGAGGAGCCTCTGAAGGAGAACATTGAGACTTGCAAGCGTTATCTTGAGCGTATGGACAAGATGGGTATGACCCTTGAGATTGAGCTCGGAGTGACCGGCGGCGAGGAAGATGGTGTTGATAACAGTGATGTTGACAGCTCAAGGCTCTACACTCAGCCCGAGGATGTTGCATATGCTTATGAGGAGCTGCTTAAGGTTTCTCCCAACTTCACAATCGCGGCCTCATTCGGCAATGTGCATGGTGTGTACAAACCCGGCAACGTTACCCTCAGGCCGGAGATCCTGAAGAATTCACAGGATTACATTCAGAAGAAGTACAATACCGGACCTAACCCCGTAAATTTTGTCTTTCACGGCGGCTCAGGCTCGGAAAAGCACCTGATCACAGAGGCAATAAAGTACGGAGCTGTCAAGATGAATATTGACACTGACATGCAGTGGGCATTCTGGGAAGGCGTGAAGGATTACTATGAGGCAAAGAAGGGATATCTCCAGGGCCAGATAGGCAATCCTGAGGGAGAAGACAAGCCTAACAAAAAATATTATGACCCGAGGGTATGGCTCCGCAAAGGACAGGATACCTTCATTGCAAGGCTTAAGGAGGCGTTTGCGGACCTTAACGCCATGAACAGGTTCTAATACTTATTAATAAGCTAATATAAAGCAGGACAGCAGGTTAGCGTTGTCCTGCTTTTTTGTTGTTAATAAATCACAGTATTTTACCCCTGACAGGATAGAGTCAGCGGCTACTTTAGTATAAAATATCAAAAGGATTTTGAGACGCGGACCGGTCAGTGAAGAGAAGATAAGGAGGACGACGACACTCACTCTCAGGCTAAACCAGAGGGAGGTGAGGGCTCTCAACATCTATTGCAAGCGCTTCAGGGTGAGGAGCAAGGCAGATTTCATGAGACGAACCATCCTGTCGGCGATTGTAGGCCGGTTTGACACGGAGCATCCCTCGCTTTGGGAGCAGGGTGAGCTTACCCTTTTTTCTGAGGAGCTCAAAAATAACTGAAAAGAGGTATCCGGAAGGCTTATTTTATTATTTTTGTAATGCCACGAAACGGGGGAATAGCGTTGTCATAGGCATATATGGGATTGGATATCATTAAAATAGAACCTACGAAGGTTACGCCTGGGGTGCTCTTTCTTGAGGGGCACCTTGAGATTAAGGGCAGATCAATTTATGAGAATGCCACGGATTTTTACAGGCCCCTGGAGGCCTGGGTTACTGCCTATGTACAACAGCCGGCAGTAAGGACGCGTGTGGTACTGTCGTTTGATTTCATCAACACCGCATCAACCAAGTGGGTATATGCTATTATCAAGCGTCTGGCTCTCTATCCTAATGTTCACGAGATGATTTCAATTGAATGGTTCTACGAGAAGGGTGATGAGGACCAGTACGAACTGGGTCAGATTATCCATTCATTTATTGACTGTCCGTTCATCTATTACGAGACTGAGCAGACCTGAAATACAAAAAAATATATATTTTTGCACCGCCTTATAAGGCACCGATTGACCCATGGTGTAATTGGCAACACGTCTGATTTTGGTTCAGAAGAGTCTAAGTTCGAGCCTTAGTAGGACAACAATAATTTTTCAGGGGACAGTCCTGTGGTGTAATTGGTAACACGTCTGTCTCTGGATCAGAAGAGTTTAGGTTCGAGACCTAACAGGACAACAAAAGAGTGTAATAAAATGCACTCTTTTTTTATGCAAAGATGTTTTTCTCAAAGTATAAGATTTACAAAATTCATTTTTAAAATCCTTTCAGGTACCACGTTAAATTCTTATTGGTTTAACCATGATTAATTTTGAAATCTATTGGTAAACAAATGGCTTTGAAAAACCTTATCCAGAAAAAGAGACCTACTATATAACTAATATCTGCAAAAATTACTCCGTCAGGAGTAATCTTTGAATAACCCCCAGTGG